>CAZYRP010000091.1:0-19976 GCA_964649465.1 uncultured Granulosicoccaceae bacterium
TCGTCACTAGTATACCTTGTGGAATGCAATGGCCGTAATTGTAACAGCTTAGTGAAACTGTCTTACCTAAATGTTAATCTTCAGAGAAACGCGCAGTTTTCATGGTGTTCCATATGCGTTTATAAATGCCGACGTATGGATTGAAGAAAACCTATGGCCCCGGTAAGCGCAGACCCAAAAAAGAGATTCTCTGATAGAGTAGAAAACTACCGTTTGTATCGACCGGGTTATCCAGCGGAAGCATTGCAGTACGTTTTTGACTGTACCAAAATTGGCGCACAATCTACCGTGGCCGACATTGGTGCCGGCACAGGAATTTTTACAGATCTGTTGATGGCGAGTGACTCAAGTGTCATTGCAGTCGAGCCCAATGTATCTATGCGAGCAGCTGCTGACAAGGTTTTGCTAGGCAATAATAACTATACAAGTATTGCAGGCTCTGCAGAGGCAACGGGACTTGGCGATCAGTCGGTTGATCTCATTGCTGCAGCCCAGGCTTTTCACTGGTTTAATCTTGCAGAGGCAAAAATAGAATTCAATCGTATTCTTAAGCCACAAGGTAATATTGTTTTAATCTGGAATCGCCGTAACGAGGGTGGCTCTGATTTTATGCAGCAATATGCTGCGTTATTAGAAAGCCGGTTGCCTGAATACAATAAAGTGAATCATGCCAACGCCACCGATGAACGAATTGGTGATTTCCTGGGTGTTGGCATGCAGAAAGCGGAGTTTCCGAGTTATCAGCGTTTTGATCTTGCGGGTGTTAAGGGCAGGTTGTTGTCTTCTTCTTATTGTCCCGCGGCTGGCACAGCCGGTCACGATGAGATTATGGCAGAGCTTGAAGGGCTATACGGCCAATGTGCCGACGAATCCGGAGTGCAGTTCGACTACATTACCCAGGTTTATCTTGCTTAGCCTTTAATCAACTACGCCGCGATGTTCTGTTTTTTCCCGAGTGACTATTTATTGATAGATTAGAGGGCGCAGATTCAATTCGTATGCGGAAATTCAGGTGGTGCATCGACTTGCAATTGGTGTTGTTAGACACGCAATAGCACCAGCCTGTCTTAACAAACGGTATTTGACGGTTCCTTTTGTCGCGAATTTCCAGCAAATGCGCACCTGATTTCTGTACAGACCTGGTAAAATTAGAGAATATTTGCCCGATATCGGGTAAATTGTTTGTAATTTGTACCCGAATAACCGGAAATAGAGTCCTGATGCCAGACATTGAAGTCCCTGACCTGATTGATCATCTGAGCCGTGTAGCCGCTTTGAGTGAATCCCAAACACAGCAGGTTGTGGCGGAGGTGCTGGCTTATTTCAACGAAGACAAAGAGTTGTTTATAAGGCGACGGCATCACGAGATGCAGCAGCAGGGGTTATCCAACCCGGTGATATTTGCAAGCCTGCAAAGTGAAGTAACCGGTCGATTGTTTCCTGCCGGGCACACCAGTGAGCGCCAGATACGTCGCATTATTTATGGCTGATAAGGGGCTTGTATTATGTGTGGAATTATCGCCTACACCGGCAAACAACAGGCATTGCCAATTTTAATCGACGGACTGCGTCGTCTTGAGTATCGCGGCTATGACTCATCAGGTGTGTCTTTGCAAAGCCGTAAAAAAGTTCGCACCCACAAAGCGGCTGGTAAAATATCCGTACTAGAATCACGCCTGCCAGAGTCTATTAACTCACGCTGTGGTATTGGCCATACCCGCTGGGCTACTCATGGCGCCCCAACTGATGAAAATGCACACCCACACAGTGACGAAGACGAGCTGATATCTGTTGTGCATAACGGCATCATTGAAAATGTCGACGCACTGAAAGATAAGCTCGGTGACATTGCCTATCGCTCTGAAACAGACTCTGAGGTATTAGCGCATCTTTTATCTCAAACTATCAGCAGCAAACGCTGTGCTTTGATTGACGCAATGCGAGAGGTGTTGTCGCGGATTGTAGGCACTTATGGTATCGCTGCTATCAGTTCAAAAGAGCCAGAGAAAATTATATTGGCGCGCAACGGCAGTCCGGTGATTATCGGTATAGGCGAGGGTGAGATGCTCGCTGCATCCGATATGTCTGCCTTGTCTCGTTACACGCGTGAAGTTGTGCACCTTGATGATGGAGAAGTAGCCGTACTCACCCCAGACGGCTTTGAAGTCACACTGATGGATGCGAGTCCGTCAGATAAATCATCGATGACGCTGGCTAAAACTCTCGAAGACTACGACCGTGGTGGTTACGATCATTATCTGTACCGTGAGATAGTCGATCAACCGGATACTGTCAGACGAACATTGAGTGGCCGGCTCGATAAACGATTTAACACCGTACGCCTCGGCGGATTAAACTTGGAGCCTCGAGATCTGCTGCAAATACAACGAATCAAAATACTCGGCTGCGGCTCTGCTTTGTATGCTGGCATGTCTGGTGCCAATATGATCGAACAGCTTTCGCGTATACCCTGTGATGCCGAGCCTGCTGCAGAATTTCGTTATCGCAATCCGGTGATTGAAGCGAACACAATGTACATTGTAGTAAGCCAGTCAGGTGAAACCTTTGACACACTGGCAGCCACCCGTGAAATACAGCGCAAGGGAGGATTTGTGCTGGGTATAGTGAATAGTGTAGGTAGTACAATTGCGCGTGAAGTGGACGGCGGTATTTATATGCATGCAGGACCCGAAGTGTCTGTTGCATCAACCAAAGCGTTTACAGCAATGCTGAATGTTTTTGCATTGCTTGCAATTCTATTTGGACGAAGCCGCGATGTGTCACCGCAGCGTGGTGCTCAGCTATTGAAGGCGCTTGAAGATGCACCGGAAAGAATTGCAGATGTGCTGGCACTTGAAACACACATTGCAGATATAGCAAAAGTCCATGCCAAAGCGCATAGTGCTTTTTTTATTGGCAGAACTTCGGCTTTTTCTGTGGCTCTCGAGGGTGCGCAAAAGCTGAAGGAAATTTCGTACATCCATGCTGAGGCGTATCCTGCATCGGAATTAAAGCACGGACCACTGGCACTGGTGTGCAGTGATACACCTTGTGTAGTGATACTGCCGGAAACGGAATTGTTAGAAAAATCTCTGGGTGCACTTGAAGAAATTAAAGCCCGTGGTGCACCGGTTATAGCCGTCACGGATTCTAATAACAAACGCATTGTGAAATTGGCTGACCATGTCATACGCACACCGCTTGTTGATGAGTTGGTGCAAGGTATGATTATGGGCGTAGCCTTACAGATCTATGCTTATCACAGCGCTGTAGCGTTAGGCCGCGACGTTGATCAGCCCAGAAATCTGGCCAAGAGTGTTACCGTTGAATAGATTGTTTATACCTGCAATGGTTGTTGTGGGATGCAAATAAAGTCGGTAACTTCGTAATATAGTTGGTAACTAAATCCTGTTAGGGTGACAGTTCAATCCGGCAGCTGTCGGCCAAACATTACTACGAGACAGGATACTCAAAAACTTCTTTATGGGTGCCTGTCTATAGTAACTGATAGTAACTGATAGTAACTGATAGTAACTGATAGTAACTGGTCATTTCTTGATGAAATTGAGGATGGTTTTAGTGGCACGTGGTGTGGAGTTTTCGAATTTTTTGCAAAACCATTTTCTCAAACTTCCACGCCACGCGCACCTTTCCACTACTTTTTTGGTATGTTCTACTTCAATTACACATTGGTCTGTAGAAGGAACCAAATTTTAAGGAACGAGAACATCGACAATTCCATCGACGAATACATTTTCATCAGGATCGAAAATGCCAAATGATCCGCTACCCAAATCCCAATAGCACCATCCGAAATTATTAGCTTCACTGTTTTGTCTGATGACTTGTGCATAAAGGTTGCGCAGAGCTGGAGGTGTGCCTGGTTGACTTGACGTGGCTCTGCTCGTTCCAAATTCTCCTAATAAGAAAGGATAATTTCTTCCTCTGCTAGCCTGCCATTGCGCAACCTGATTAAAATCTCTTGCAACAGTAGCACGGTCACGTCGGTTTCCCCAGGCGCCAAATGCATCAGGATGTTCATTGCCAAATTCAAGTCGTTGATGAGTGAACTCTAGGGGATCATAATAATGCGCCGTCGTAATAATACGGCGATCATTCGCCGGTGGCCTAAAGAAAACGCCGCTTGCACCATTAACAAGTGGGTCAATACTGCCAAATTGCGAACTACCCACAATAATCCATCGTTCTGGGTTTCTTCTTCTAATCAAACGAACCAATCGTCGATTAAGGCGATTAATTCTTATAATACCGGTGGGAACTCCACCAAAATCTTGATTCTCACCGCGGACATTTTCAAAATGTGGTTCATTAAGTAATTCAAAAATCAATTTATTTGAAAAATTTCTGTAATGACTACTCAGTTGCCTCCAAATTGCAAATAATTTTGCTTCGTTTCCATCAGGGTCCGTATTGAATTCATCAAAATGATGTACGTCAAGAATGACATTTAAATCGCGTTCAAGGGCTGCATTAACTGCTCTATCTACTTCATTCCAGAAGCTTCTTTCAATTCTGTATCGTGGTGCGTTTCCGGTAAAAGCCGACCATCGAACTGGAATGCGAACTGTATCAAAACCTTGTGCTACGACTTCATCCAGATCATCTCCGGTAATGTCGTACCCAAAATCCACATCCCGCTCAGATTCTAAGTCTCCCCCTAAATTGATGCATTGTTGTACTGGCGAGATCCGGCCATGCGTAACAACACATGTGTCCAGCTCTCCATTCCTGTTTGTATCCTGCCAGCCATAAGTTCTATCGTCATCACCCAGCTCACGATCCCCATTATAAGTTGCCGAACAATTTGGCAGGCCGTTTTGTGCAATTCCATATCGTTGTGCATGCACATTTGACGCAAATGTAAGACAGGTAAATATAAAGGGAAAAAATAGTAACTTTTTTCTATGCATAATTGTATTAAGTTCAGTCTCTAAGGTGATTTTTATATTGAAAAATAATGAACGCAGAAAATTTTAAAATTCAACTCCCAGCTCTAACACTGCGAACTATTGTGTGCTCCTTGCGCGGGGAATCTTATCAGATAACGAAAAAATATACACACATAGTTAATGGTGCCAACTTACCTTTTTATTGTTCAAGACTGAATTACATAGACACCCGTTTTTAAGATTTAAAAGGACACTCATTCTATAAATAATAAATCAAGAAACTGTTACCAATGTAGTGTAGTCCTCGCGTGCAAAATACAGGGCGAGGTCGTCGCTGTAAGAAGTTATTCAGGCCCAAAGCACGTAAGCTCCAGATAGCCTTAGATGCCACAGCGTACTATCACGTAATATCGCAATGCGTACGTCGGGCTTTTCTGTGTGGTCAAGACAGCTCACGGGCAGGAGCTTTGAACATCGGCGTGAATGGATCGAAAAATATCTTGAAGTTCTCTCAAGAGTTTTTTATCGACATCACTGCTTATGCGATTATGATGGATGATCACTATCATCTGATGGTTGAAACAGTGGAGGGTAATTTATCTAAGGGTATGCGCCAGTTAAATGGTGTATACACACGGGCTCATAATCGTCGTCATAACTGGGTAGGACATGTATTTCAAGGCCGATTCAAAGGAATTCTGGTTGATGCTGAAAGTTACTTGTTAGAGTTAAGTAGATATGTAGTGCTTAACCCTTTGCGTGCCGGGATGGTGAAGCAATTGCGTCATTGGAAATGGAGCAGCTATCGAGCGATGACAGGGCAGGGAAAGTCACTAGAGTGGCTGGAGACGGAATTTATTCTTGGTCACTTTGGCAAGCAACGAAAGCGAGCGATAGCGCGTTACATTGAATTTGTCAGAGTGGGGAAAGAGTTGGAGTCGATGTGGGACGAGAAAATCCACCCAGTAATATTAGGTGATGAGGCTTTTTAGAATGCATCTACAAGCACCATGTCGATGAGTTAGCGACAGATGCGAAAGAAATCAGCCGGGTGGAACGTCGCTCAAAAAACAAGCTGTTGGATGATTACTTCGAAAATGGTATCGACAGGGCATCAGGAATAGCAGCTGCTTATCGTTCGAGGGACTACTCGCAAAGACAGATAGCCGATTATTGTGGGATTTCTACAGTGAGTCGTTCTCTTCGCGACCAGAAGAACGTAAGAGGGTCAAACCTATATTATAATACTAAGAAAGAAAATTGTGATAGGAATTACAAGGACAGACACTGAAATTACTGAGATGTCTGCCTCAGATTTCCTTTTGCTGACCCTGTCCAGTTTTGTCTGCTGTTAGCGGTTACGAGGATTGGCCGATGGTACGAAGACTACACACCACAGATTCAGCTATTCAAAATCAAATAGTCCAATTCTGCATCATGACCGTAATATCTAGGCGGTCTGTGATGTTTCAAGCCATGGGGTTTAATTGTTGCTGCGCGTTGGGGATGATTGTCTTTATTTCAAGGGCAGTCTGCTTATGGCTGGATTCGTTTCTGCGAATGCGGAAAGATAATGGCACAGGCAATGAACCGGTCGATATTGGGAACATCCTTATTCGATGTGTCGACGTCGCCAGAATGTACACGATTTCCAGCGTTGTTCGATTGAGTAGTACTCGCGTTTTCTCACAAGATATTGCTGATAGTTGTTGTTGATTGAATTAGTATATTTCTCCAGCTTGTTGCGATTATTGGAGTGCATCAAATCAACAATTGCTTCTCCTGCCTGTAGGCCATGACTAATAGCTTTATAATTTCCCTGACCTGATAATGGATCGTAAGTGCCGGCAGAATCTCCAATGCTAATCCATTGATCTCCCGAGGTTGTCGCAGGAATCGTTGAGCGCGCGCCGATTATAGAGGGGTGAATGTTGGTGTTAGTTGAGAATGTTGTCTGGCTGCGTATGCGATCTACGGTGTACCTGGATGATTCTAATTGCGCGTTCCATTGAGCAGCGAGTTTTAACGAATGGTCAGAGGCTATGTCGGTATCAGTAAACAGGCCAACCAGCAGTTGCGGCTTCGATGCACCGCGCGAGGTAGAACGGATCTGGGTAGAAAACCACCATCCCAATGGGCAGCTCTCAACCAGTGGGCCATAAAACCCTTCTGCATTTTTGTCTAGCTCGAATTTAAGATAGTACATGCAGAGACGATCAAAATGCTGCAGCTTAGTTTTATGCTGTCTGGCCATTAGGAATCGTCTCCCGGTTGCATCGATGATAAATCGACAGCTGCACATCAATTCATCATTGTCTGCATTTTTGATTTTAACGGTATTGTCGTTCAGTGAAATTTTCGGTGTTTTATTCAGAATCGTGTGCGGTATGTCAGCATTCGAAAGTGCATCTTTGAACAGTTTGCGGAAAGAATTTTTATTAATTTGCCAGCCTGGTCCGCTTGTAGTTGCAAAAAAATCAAATGCGTTTAGATCTGGCGTTCCCCAACTCGAATGATAAGCGTGCTGTTTTTGAGGTGTTCCATCGATGAATGGTTGCCATAAGAGAAGCTTGCGCAAGCCAGCGTTTGTCTGTGGAGGTAAGCTCTCACCCAGGTCATCCGGGTGATGCCCAGATGCCTGATCGAAAATCTGAACGCGCAATTCGGGTAGCAATTGTTTGATCGTTAGCGCCGCAGAACACCCAGCGAGACCAGAGCCAATAATTGCTACATCAGCTGTGTTTGGGGGGATTGAACGCATCGTCATCGCGCTCGACTTCGTAGTGTGTTGAATCAAACGGATCGCTTGAGGCTCTAATAAAACCCAGATTTTTCCATTCGCTTACCATGTGTATATCACCTGGCGTACTGCCATGTGATGGTATTCCTCTGGACCATTCGGCTGGTGGTGACGCTTCTAAACCAGGAGCAGTTTGAACAGTAACAGACATAGGCCTTTGGGCTGGCCACCAATAAATTTCAGCGTCATTAATATCTTGCGTTGAACACTCATTAAAATCTGCCTGCCAGGGAAGCGCCATGCGCTTAGACAGATCACCCGGTTCAACGCCGGCGTGTGGATCGTCTTTCAGACTTAACTGGTGTTGCGTAATTGTCTTGTGGCGAATTCTGAATGGCGATGCATAAATCGCCGGGTTACGCGCGATCCAGGTTATTTCAATTCCAGGGCAGAAAGGTCCACCAACGCAATTGGATAGGACAGCGTGGGTCAGTTCTTCCTCTTCTGTGGTGGTGCGTGTTGAATCTTTGGTAACAAACTTTCCGTCAGCCCACTGTGACAGAAAAAATAGTTGTGCATCTGTCAGCACCAGGTATTTGGAGGGTAAAGTTTCACTTATAGGATTATCGCCGCAGAGTAGTGGCATCATAGACTGATTGTTGTTATTCGACTTTTGATTCTCCTGGCCCTGTTGGCGAAACAGGCTGGCGATACGTTTTCGAACGGCATCGTATTGAGAATCTTTATTGCCCAGAGAATTTAGATTGAACAGATGTGCATCTTTCGGTATGTGGCAAACCCATTGATTCAAGTCCGCTCTTTCCAGGAGTGGTCGAATTTCCGTTTCGTAGTCTACGATGTAACCATGGTTCCATTGACCTTGATCGTAGATGTGTGTGTTGAGATGAAATTCCTTGAGAGCCAGATCATACATAACATCATAAAGTGTGATTATGTTCGGCACTTGTGGTGCATAGGCGGGTGGCGCTATAAGCACCCACGCAGGCTGGCTCGCGACAATACGGGATCCGTCTGCAAGGTGAATCGTTGCCGAAACGCTTCCGTCGCTGATATCGTCCCACCAATTATCATTATTGGCATAACGGGTAATTTTTGGCTCGATGTTCGAGCCGGAATTTCCGAGCCCGCCAAGAACTAATAAATTTCCAAACGCATCGGTGCGAGCTTCACCCAACGAGTTGATAGATTCCGGTAGCAAATTTTCTGGTGGGAAGGTAACTGGGTACCCGGGTTGTCCGTCAGCCCTGCTCATGGATACACCGTTATTTGTACCCGAAACCGTAACCGGACCCGGGTCTATGATCAGCTTCTGGCGTTCTTCTAAAGAGGTTATACCCGCATTGCGTAGAGGATGATCCACTGCGTAACCTTGCTCACCCTGGAGTTGTTCAAACTCGTACCAGACTGCCTTCTTGTTTGCCAGATGCACATGCCACTCGATATCGATAACGTTGTTTTGTCCGATCTGAATTCGTTCTCCGGCGGATTCGGGTTTATCCGGATTGAATGTATACACATAGAACCTTGCCGCCTGTCTTTTCATTCGACCGGAGTTGTCGCGGAAGTTTTTAACGGGAGCTTCAACACCGTTTTCAACTTCGGACGGTAAACCCAGATATTGCTCCGGACCGATGCAGAATTCGTCTGTGCTGTTGCCGACGCGTGCAATGCCGATAGGCGGATAGATGTGATATTCAACAGCCATGTAATTCCATCTCGTTGGTGATGTTCAAACCTTGAAGGTTTATTGTTTCAGCCAGTCCGTGAGCAGACCGGACTTGTCTGCAGGGTCAAAGTACTCCGTCATCAGGCAATTTGTCAGAGCCTTTTTTTGCTCGGTGCTAAGCGCCGGATTTGGAGCAGGCAGGGGCATCTGGTCTGTTAACAAGTAGTGATCTACCAGTGCGTGAACCGAGCCATCGGGTAATTGCAATAGCTCGAGATCATTTGTGGTGTAAGCCGCCTGGGGAAAGTTAATCTTACCCATCAGGGAGCCATCGTGGCATCTTGCGCAGCTCATTAAATCATTTAGTTGCCCGTCTTTAAAGGTAATTGAACCCGCACATGAAGTCAGAAACTGATCGTTGCGAATAATGTCGGGCCCGAGTGGCGGGCCATAGTTGGCGGGGGTAAAAAAATCGCCAAAGTTCGGCGGCCCATAATTTACTATTCGTCGGTTTAGTTGTGCCGCAATTTGTCCGACTGTGTTGTTATCTATATTTTGAACCAGTTGATTGTTTTTGAATATGTACTCGCGCGCGGGGTGTATCGGTAAAACCGGCGATTTATGGCAATAGGCGCAACTGACAGTTAAGCCGTCAGCTTCGATATTATTTTTAATGTCAATGCTACCATCGTCATGATATTGCCTGCGATAGTCCATCAGATAGACTTGCGTTTTGCGACTGTCTGCCAGTTGCCTTACCGAGACAATAGACAAAGAACAGGTTGTTACTCCTTCGGGAGCGTTTTCAGATGGACAAAATACGGTCTGAGTTGTCCCGGGTGTTGCTATAGCAAATTGCACCCACTTATCGACTGCTTCCCCATCTACTTCATCTGGAACATGTATAAAAAATCGACCGTAGGTTGTATTGTCTGGTGATGTCAGGTACTGGGAATCGTAGATCAACGGTTGCCACTTTTTACCTGCTGGTAGCGTCAAATTATGTTGCTGAATCATTTGATACGCTTTCTTATAAGTTTTAGGGCGGGAAACCGCTTGTAGAAATGGCTGACTCTGTAGCAGATCTGGTATCTCAACATACGGCTTTGCAATATCTACATATTCCAGGTCGGTGATACTAAAGCCGTACTTGTGCGTTGGCGCTTTAACACCTCCGACATTGCTTATAAAGCGAAAGTAGTTTTCTAAACCGCTCGGTATTGATTCTTTGGTGATGTTGCAAGATTCCAGATATGACAACTCCTGCTGTGCCAGAAGTGTCATTGCTGCTATATCAAGATACTGGTGCTCAGTATGTGTATCGTGTTCACGAAATTCCGAAAACAACGAATCGATGCTTTTATCTCGCCAATGTGACCAGCTGTTTGAATCGATCGGACAGTTTGTTTGCTGTGAAATAATTTCGTCGCCTTTTTCGCACGCCATTAAAATAAAGCTGCTTGCAACAACCATTACAGCGACCTTAAGTCTCAATTGCAGTTTTTTTCTTTTTACCCAGACTTCGGTGGGCTTTCTTGAGTAAGAGCTCATAGATCACTCGATGGCGGCACAGCTGGTTGATTGTTGCTGATGCAATGCATACCACCGCCACCAGCATTCAGTGGAGCTGGATCGATCTGAATGATTTTGTGATCTGGAAATTGGGTCTGAATAACGTGAAGTGCTTCTTCATCTATCTGTTTTACCAGTTGATCCATTCCGTCACGATAGTATTTTGGAAAGCAAATAACGCCATTGCTGATCAGGTAGTTACAGTAACTGCTAGCCAATACAATTTTGATCGGCCCCTCTATATTAACTCCCTTAAGATCCTTGAGGGTTTTGTATATAGGGTCTCTATGATCGATTGTCCGTACCATTGTGGGTGGTAACGGCATCCTGATGATCTGCAGCGGGTTTCCGTCCTGATCTGTTTGATCTTTTAATAGTGCAAGGTTACCCTCCATATTGAAGTGGGTAATTTTGGCTATTTCATCGTTGCCGGATCTTACCTCGGGATGAACTTCAGCCAGCAAAACCCGGTTCTGCCCAACAAAACGACAGTATTCGTCAACATGCCCACCTGTTGTCAACGGGGTATACGTCTTACCGGGCAATGTGGCGCCGCCGTATTGCGCTTGTACACGAAAAGTTTGAATATCGTCAGCCAGCCCGGCTTCAACCCAGATAACTTTCTTAAGATTAAAAGTACTTTTCAGAGATACTTCGATTTCAGATAGTGATAGTTCCGGATTTCTGTCTGTTTCAACAGCGCGACAACAAATCAAACAACCGTTGCCATTAAAAGATTTGTCTCCACCTTCACCGATCAGGTTGCTGCGAACCAATTTGTGCTGCAGTTGTGCGGCAAGGTCGCGTGGCAGATTATTGGGAATGTCGCAGTTTGCCCAGTCGCCGAGTATATAAGGGGCGTAACCCCAGTTGTTGAAACCCATCCAGATTGCTGCAATTTCCCCAGAGTTTGATACGGACCAAATTGGTCCTGTATCGCGTAGCCAGATATCGCAATGCGCTACAGCAAGAAAATCCACATTATTACCGATACCCTTCTCTGCAAGATGAGCCTGGTAGTGTTTTATTTCTTCTTCTGTGTTTACTAAAATCCGCACCTTGGTGTTGTGGTGAATTGCCTGAATCATCGCGAGCTGGACGTCCAGTACGGTGCTGTTGCCATCTGGAAATTGGCCGGGGTCTATTTCATTTTCACTGGATGATGCGAGATAGACGTGAGTCTGTGGTTCCCACTCTGCAGCTATTCGAAACCGGGAGGGGAGATCGGGTTCGGTGGTTTGTACTGCTTTGTCTGACATATTCAATCCCTGAACGTCCTGGAAACTGGTTCCCTGTTAGTTACTGAATGTACGTAATTTCCGTGATTTATGCCAGTCTGGTATTCATCGACTAATAGTCAGGTAGGTAGTGGAATCTTGCCATTGCTATTTGATTAAAACAAACGTTATGCTGTGGTACGCAGCTCACATGGAGGTAGTTGCTTTTGAACACTGTCCCTGATGCATCACAAGTCGATTCGGAGCGCGATAGTCTTCGCCCTGGAGATTGGCTTCCTTCCAACATTGCGCATCTTTCGCATTGGCTGTCGGCACTTGATCGGCGCACAACAGACGACAACACGGAGACTGTTGAATTACATCCTGTGCTTGCACGGTTCAAAGCGACTATTGAGAGCGATCCGGAAATATACATGTTGTTTCACCTGATGTTTGATCAGGTCCCCGGTAAACCTCCCTATGACAAAACGCCTAACCTGAAGCCTCAAGTCAGAGATTACCGACACATGTTGTTGCTGATGAATCACATATTGACACATGGTCCGGAATTTCTGGTTATTGATGATGAGCCAGCCGGGCTGATTGGATTTCCAATCAATGCCATTCTCGATTGGCCAATGGGCACCGCTGCAGGCTTTGCTGCTTTTGTTCATCCGGTTGTGAATAAGCATCTACGTGAAGTACTCGATGCCTGGGGTAAGTTTCTGAGCTCTGCGGAATCAACCCGTGTGCTGAATGATTCTGCTGCGGGCTGGTTTGGACCTGCCGCCCGAAAGGCGCTACCGGATTTTGTTGAATTGTTTGAGTGCGAGCCCGATAAGCCGCACTTTGGTTACAAAAGTTGGGACGATTTCTTTACCCGTAAATACAGACCCGGAGTGCGACCGGTAATCAATGCAGAGGACGATTGTGTTATTAACAATGCCTGCGAATCCAAACGCTATAAGCTCGCTCAAAATGTCAAAAAATTTGACCAGTTCTGGCTGAAATCACAACCTTATTCACTTTTTCATATGCTTGATGGAGATAGTCGAGTCGATGAGTTTTGTGGAGGCACTGTCTATCAGGCGTATTTGAGTGCGCTTGCCTATCATCGATGGCACAGCCCCGTTAACGGCCGCGTTGTCAGTAGCCGCATCGTGGAAGGAACCTATTATTCAGAAGCCTACAATCAAGGTTTTGCCAATGACGGTAAACCCGATGATTCGGGCCCTAATAATTCACAAGGTTACCTGACCAGTGTTGCTACTCGTGCTCTGATTTTTATCGAATGTGATAATCCGGAGATAGGTTTGATCTGCTTTATCGCTGTAGGTATGGCCGAGGTATCGTCTTGCGAAATCACAGTAGAGGATGGTCAGGTTATCAAAAAGGGGGAGCAGTTGGGTATGTTTCATTTCGGTGGCTCAACCCACTGTTTGTTATTTGGTAAAAATGTCAGTTTGGACTTTATTGACTCTTCTCCTGAGGATGGTAATTTGCCTGTTAATGCCGTTCTCGCCAGATTGAAATAATGATTTGGACAGTTACACCTTTGCAGAAAATCTACGTTAAGACTCGCTGTACGACATACTTTTTGACCACAAGTGCCGTGCTTCGATCACGTCCGGATAGATGGTAGAAGCCGGATGCATTGCGATCATTTGCTCCAGTGTTTTGATGTTGACAACATTCGCTATAGCCGCATTGTTAGAGCGTTGATCAGTTGAAGTTTGATTGCCCTCTGCGTGTTCGTCAGATTCTCTCAATTGCTCTAAAAAATCTGGTTCGCGTTGCGGGAGATACTGATAATAACTATTCAGTATTTTGATTAATAAGCTATAGGATGTCTGTTCTTTCGCTACGGTGACGGCCTTTAAATATTCTGCCTCGATCAGTATGTTGTCATACTCAAGCTGTGCCAAGCACTCGCTCTTGATTCTGTGCAATTCCGCTAAAAACCATCTTTCCTTCGTTCGTTCTACAATATCAAAAGCCTCGTCCAGCAGTCGCAGTGCGTCCTCTGCGCGATCAGTCTTGCGATATCCGGTGGCGAGAAAAGATATATGGCTGGGTACAAAATGTTCCTGCGCACCGGTCTGCTTCCATGCTTCTAAACCGGTCTCCATAAATGAAACACCGCGTTTGTCGCCCAATTCAAGCAGCGACTTTCCTTTAATGATATATGCCTCAGCTTCCCAATAGGCGAGATCCTGATCGTTTGTCAGCGCCAGTACTTCTTCTGCACGCTGCAGAGCAGTTTCAGGAAATCGCAACATAATATTCAACAGGCCATCGAATGTGAGGGCGAGGGCGGTTGAGTTGACGTGACCGAATTTCCGAGCACTGCGTGTTGCGCTTTGACTTAAGTTGGCGGCATCTTCAAATTGGCCAAAGTGCCACAACATCCAGGCATCGAAGCTCATACTGGTCAGTGTGGGTTCTTCACCGTAATTTGCAATGGCCCGCTGTCGTCGCTCCGGTGTACTGTGTCTTTGAGTGTTTTGCAGATGCTTGTGTGCTTCACTGAATCGACCCAACATCGCCAGGTTTTGGCCGAGCATGCAGTCTGCGGCCATTAGCGCTATAGAATTGTGATCGGATTTCGCCATTTCATGAAATTCAAATGCATTGCCCAGTGCCAGGTCAGTCTTGGCGCCGACAAGGTTGTAATTCCACAGGCCATAAAGGATTGAAAATTTGGCCGCCGAGTTACTTTTTCCCTTAATCAATCCCCACGCTTGCTGGTATGCCGTTCCTGTTTCATGCGCTGCATAACCTTCGCTTGCTGTAAGAACATTTCCCAGATCAGCCAATACACTTATTTTCTTGCTAATGGCAAAGTCTTTCTCAGTTTGATGGTGTCCAGACGCGTTCGACTGAAGAGCGTCGATCGCCACAAGAGCGGATCGGAAATGACCCGCGGCTTCACGATTGGCCGATTGCATCATTGCCTGAGTTCCCGCAGCGTGCCAGAGATCCACTGCGGTTTTGGTGTTTCCCGCGCCAAAGTAGTGGTGTGCCAGAAGATCTGGTTGAATGGTCTTTACAGACGGATACTGTTTCTCTAGATAGGCGGCGACTCTGCCATGCCAAAGCTTGCGATTTCGTTTGGGCACGCTGTTGTATGCAGCCTCATGGACCAGTGCGTGAGTGAAACGGTACTGTATTGCGCCATCCTTTTCTGCGCTGGTTAAGAGATCAGCCTGTACGAGTCTTGAGAGTGCACTCAATAGCGTGGATTCGCTGCTCTCGGCTACATGCTTTAGTTCTTCAAAACTAAAATCTCTGCCAATAATTGCCGAAATTTGGGCTATTTCCTTGTATGCAGACAGCCGATCCAGGCGAGCCATCAATGAGTCTTGCAGTGTGTAGGGAACCACCTGTGTAACGGCCGATTGTGCTCCGTCACGAGATGCTGTGTCTCGATTCAGTTCTGCCATTGATTTGGTGAGTTCTTCGGCAAACAACGGGTTGCCGCCTGCTCGACCTATGATTTCATCTACCACTCGTTTGCCCAGCTTCACGCCATTGGCGTTGCTTTCAACTATCTGTTGGATTCTCGAAGGCTCAAGTGTTTCAAGCTTGAGCTTCACTATCCCGGGTTGTTCAATCCATGATTCTTCAAATTCGTTTCGATAACTCACGACAACCAGGATTCCGGATTTATTCAGTTTAGACAGAAATTCTTTGAGGACTTCGAGCGAGCTGGCATCCCACCAGTGCAGATCTTCAAATAACAGAAGAAATTTGCTTTTGGCAGTGAGCTTTGATGAGCTGAGCTGCAATAAAAACTCAAGCAAAGTGGCTTTGGCCAACTCTCGTTGCTCAATCGGGTCGGTTGTTTTTTCCTCCTTACTCGATGCCGCCGCTAACCCCGTTATTTTCAATAATGGTTCGATAAGTTTAGGGTTGTTGATTCCCGTTTCTTGCAGATGGGTAGTGAAAGATTCTCGTGTGACTTCTGTATTCTGTGGTTTTATCACTGCCTTAATAAAAGCGATCAAAGGATAAAATGCGGTATTTACCTGCAGCGAAGATCCGCCAATCGTGAATACGCGATGTCCGTCGCTTGCGATGTGCCGACTTATCTGCCGCAGGAGAGAAGTTTTTCCAATTCCTGCTTCGCCACATACGGCAACAATATTTGCACTGTTGGATGGAATGGCCTCCCAACATTGTGTCAAGGTTTTCAACTCACTTGCACGGTTGAAGAATTTCGATCCTTCCGAGAAATAATCGAATAGCACTTCCTGTGGCCTGCTGGCGTGTGTGTTGACTTGCCATAGCGATACCGGATTAGGAATTCCCTTTAGCTCCGTTGGTGGTAACTGAGTGAATTCGAATACTCCGGACGCAAGCGACTGGGTTAGCTCTGAGACAAGAAGGGTTCCTGGTTTAGCGGCATCCTGAATGCGGGCTGCGAGGTTGGGCACCTCACCCAGAACGTTAATATCACCGGAAATAGTGGCTTTTTCATGATTGCCCGCCAGCGCAAAACCGGTAGCAATTCCAGCCCGCAGGATTATTCGCTGCTCTCCGGACGCAGAGCCATGTACATCGGCGATGATTTCCATTGCTGAGGTAACCGCATGTATCGCTGCATTTTCATGTGCCACCGGATACCCGAAGTAGACGAGAATGCCGTCACCCATAAATTGTGCGATAAAGCCGCCATACTGAATAATTTTATCGCTGCACCTTTTTCGGAAATGCCCGATAAGATCACCATAATCTTCAGGATCGAGTTGCCGCGACAGATTTGTGGAGCCCACCAAATCAAGAAACATTACAGTAAGCTGACGCCTGGTCTGTGTGATCGACGCCAGTTCATTGCGTGTGGCAGCGGCTGAAACGTCAGGTGATGGTGTGTTTAGAGCCGCATCCGCAGTGATTGCCTTATCATGTGGCAAGTCTTTTATAGCTTGCTGCAATCTCAAACGCTGGCCAATAGAGTCGACACCCAACGACGTTAAATTTTCTTCTGAGAGCAAACGCAAAACATCGAAATCGATGTGATTGTTCAAAAAGGCCTCGACATGTTCCTCCATGCCGTGTTCGCGAAGCCACTCAGTGATATCAATAGGCGGATTCTGCATTGGTTCCTTAATATACGAATACGCAGCTGAGGCCGGAGTGACGCGGGTGTTTGAAGGTACGCCTCTTGAAGCTGGCCAGTTTAAATTCGTTATTCAAACTTCCCTGATGCGTAAGAGTGTATAACAAACTGATGTTTAGTATCAGTCAATTAAAAGTTGTCGCCGGTAGTCTGGCATAAACCGGGGAAGTGCAATACCATTGATCCATGGGAAAGCAATTACTGGATACATGCATAGCGTCACTAATCTGTGGAATAGTAAGTATTGTTTTTGCTCTTGCCGACGCGGCGATTTTAGCCGGGCCGCACCTGCCTGAACTGTTCTCTGTTGCCGTGTCCATTGCCCTTATCTCAGCGGCAGTGCTGGCCCTAGTGGTTGGTACACTGAGTGGGATGCAATTTTGCATTGCCGGTGCTCAGGAAGTCACTATTGTTGTGCTTGCGACAATGGTTATTTCTATTTCTGCCTCACTCGGGGAGGCTGGGTTGTCTGGTCAGGAGCAACTATCAACCGTCATCGCCACACTGTTACTGGCAACTATCGTTGTTGGTGCAGCTTGTATTCTGGCTGGCTACTTTAAACTTGGTCGATTTATTCGTTATATGCCTTATCCGGTAATCGCGGGATTTTTGGCGGGTGCCAGTCTTCTACTGATTAAGTACTCGGTAGAAATGGCAATCGGTGACTCTCTGACCTTATCCAGTCTCAGTTCCTATTTTGGCATTTCGAGTTTAAGCAAATTGTTTTTGGCGACAGTGATATGTGTTTCTTTATTCCTGTTGAGTCCTCGATATTCATCAGGCAGTGTGATTATTGCCTTGATCGTTCTATTCCTTCCCGGCTTTTATTTGATGGTCTATTTTTCCGGCGACCCGATGCACAGTTGGATTCAGGCGGACTGGACTCTGGTCAAATCAATACAAGCCAGCAGCGTTCCTGTTCTCAGTATTGAGGACTTTAAGTCTGTCGATTGGGGTTTGGTTTTTGGTCACTTGCCGCAAATGGGTTCGCTTGCGTTAATCACCTTGATTACCGCTTTAATAAAAATTAGTACTCTGGAGTCCATTGCAAAGGTTGATGTTGATCAGAATAGAGAATTGAAAGCGATTGGTGTTGGAAATGTAGTAGCTGGTTTTTCCGGAGGCATTCTGGGTTTTCACACCTTATCGATTACTGAGATAGCGAGGCGTATGGAAGCGCCGACCCGGCTTGCCGGAATAGGTGTGTTTATTGTGTGTATGGCGGCATTATTTTTTTCGGGTGATGTATTGGCTTATCTGCCGCGATTTCTTTTTGCAGGAATAATTCTATGGATTTCAGTTGATCTGTTAATTTCGTTTTGTGTAAAACCGCTTAGACAGTTACCTCTATTTGATTCGTCGATTCTGGTATCAGTGTTACTGGCGATCGTGTTGTGGGGGTTTCTTCCGGCTGTACTGTTGGGCCTTGTCGCAGCCACACTGATTTTTGTTATTGAATATAGCAAGGTAAATATTATAAGGAGCGAGTATTCCGGCGATAAGTTGCGCAGCAATGTAGATAGAACTCTGGTTGCGGCTAACTATTTACAAACACTTGGTGAAGAACTTAAAGTCTTCAGATTGCAGGGCTATATGTTCTTTGGTACTGCTTATCGCCTTGTTGAGGATATAAAAATTGTGTTGCATTCGAAGTCTGTCAGATTTCTATTGTTGGATTTTCAAAAAATATCCGGCGTCGATGTATCGGCAAACATAACGCTTTCCCGGTTGCTTTCTCATTGTCACAATAACGATATCGTCCTTATGCTGTCTGATGCGCCAGCCAGCATTGTTAACAGCTTTAATCAGGAAGCCGGAAGTTTGAATATGGTTGATCAGGATTCCGGGAGCGTAACGGGTTTACTGTACTTCCCGGATCTGGATGTTGCGCTGGAACACTATGAGACCGTTCAACTCAAGAGCGCTGCTGGGGAGATTAGGATCAATGAGTCTGTGGAGCTAGACAGCTGGTTACAATCCGCAGCGACTGACACTCAATATGTCGAACTATCGCGTTACTTTACCGAGCGTCAGCTTGAAGTGGGTGAGGTGTTAATAGAAGAAGGTAGTATCGGCGACAAACTGCATGTGGTGCTGTCAGGTAGCTTAAATATAATGGCCGAAATTGAACGTCGAAAAAATATCCGGGTACGCAAAGTAGGTCCAGGTTCTATGCTCGGGGAAATATCGCTTTATACCGGTGACAGGCCTACAGCAAATGTGATAGCCGCAGAGAACAGCCGCATTGCCAGTATAGATAAAAACGATATTGACAGACTACTTGAAGAGTGCCCGCAGATTGCAGCCGTATTTCATAGAAAAATTGCCACAGAGCTTGCGCTGCGCCTGGCTGATAATCGGAGGCTGATTGAACTGCATGCTACAGCATGATGAGGCCTGTATAGATGCAGTCAAACTGTCTCTTGGAGATCGCGTGACTCAACCAAACCTGAATATACAAATGATTTCCGCCGCACTCATCTGACGAAACCACAGTGGCGATACTCTTCGCACCAATGTCCTTTTCGCGGTTAAGTTATACGTGTTTACGTTCTTCCTCTGCCGTCCGTGGCAAAGTTGTCCCTGTTACAGCTGTCACCTGCCGTCCATGGCAAAGTTGTCCCTGTCCATTCCCGTTATCACTATCTGCCGATTCTTAATCTGTGCGAACTTATGCGTTCATTGCCGCTGTAAATGGCTTACGTGAGAGTGCCTTTTTACAGAAGGTCGC
>CAZYRP010000092.1:0-19851 GCA_964649465.1 uncultured Granulosicoccaceae bacterium
CTGATACTTAGTCACATGTACTTTGTCTCAAGCGAGCTCCCCATAATAGGAGAGGCTTTTTCCGATGTCAACCTTAATCGCAAACTTTAATTAAGCTGCTCTGTCCGGCCGTTGTCGGGAGCGAGGATTCTACACGCCCACTGCCCGATGTCAAACGCTTTTGTTAAATAAAATTATGCTGATCGAGCGTCCAAATCTAGCGCAGATCCAGGCAGGTAACAAATTCAGTTACTTAGCGTTTGACAGTTACAAGTAATAGTCCATCGGGGACTTTTTGGCACCGAAAACAGGTAAATAGTTCTTATGCTTTTACGTATTTTTATGCAATTCACCCGACTTACCATTCAGCGCGGGGCAAATCGGAATCGCCGCCTGCGACATAATAAATTTCTTTCATGTGTCTGGTCTGGGCTTATCCCACCCCGCCCTACCATAAAAACAATGGTTCCGGACTACTGGGATGATCGGACTGACTGTTCAAGTTTGCGCTTTACTAAGACGGCAGCGAGCCATAAATTTCGCAACCATACTGATCACGTCACCCGCTAGTTCGCCGACGATTAATTTTCTAAGCACCAGGGAGCAACCGTCAATAAACCAGGATCACCCACTTTGAACACAGGCAAGACCGGTTGCCCGTACCGGTCGATCAGGAATACTCAAACCAATACAGAATATGCATTGTTAAAAAATAGATCTGCAGCCAATAGATACCTTGCTCTTCGGACTTAAAACTCAACCTTGCTACAAGTTTTAAAGACTCAGGCGGCACCTACTGTTTTTTGTCTGCATCTGCCACAGGCCAAATACAACCCAGTCGCCACCCACCATTCAGTCTTTTTTTAACAAACCAGCCAGCTTATCCATTTGACCCGCATCAACCTGCGAAAAAGGCTTTGTTTCAAATGTTTGCCTCACTGCTTCAGAAGCCTCTCTGTCCAGACTGGCAAGGTCCGCAATAGTCGGGTGCTCAAACAAATCGGGAACGTTGTACTCAAATCCGCTTCGGTTAATTTCCGATATCATTTTTATCGCCTTTAACGAGTCACCTCCCAACGCGAAAAAATTGGCCTCTGTGTCCACACGATCCCTGCCAAGCAGGCGGCACCACAACTCGACCAGTTCAGACTCACGCCGGTTGCGCGGGAGTGTGATTTCTTCACCGTTCTGCTGTGACGATTCCCCGGGTAGTGGTAATGCCCCGGTGTCGATTTTGCCATTACTGTTCAACGGCATTGTTTCAAGGCACAAAATATGTGCTGGCAGAAAGGCCTGCGGCAAGTACTCCGCAAGATCAGACCTTACCTGCGATTCCTCGACTTGCATTTTCTCGATGCCGGCCCCTTTGTTTTTGTCTTTATATTTTTGGGTGTAATAGAGCGCAATGGACGAAGAAGGACCTGTCTCGAGTGGCTGGGGTGTATAGCCAATCTCACTCAGTATATCTTTGACACGCTGTTCTTCTATTGCATCGTTCAACTCATCCATCGCCTCGTCGCGCTGTTTGTGTCCAAGACGTACATCCCAGCTATAAGGCAATGCATAGTTGTGGTAACCGCGTTCAAGCTGATGAACATAAATTCCTACATCATTGATAAGGCAGTTTGTCGAGCGACCGGTATCCACTGGCCGCACCCACGGCAAGCGGTTTTCAAGATGCTCATACATTCCCTCCAGATTGACATCACAGTAGCGATAGAAATCAACAAATTGCACTTCATCTAACAGTTTTCCATCCTGCAGATGCGAAGTATCGAGATTTTCACTGACGGCATCATGTATGCGATGGTAGGTTTTGCGTGCCTTAAGCACGACGTCATCTATGGCAGCTACTTCAAAATCCGGGTTAGTGAACAACTCCTCGGTTAGACGAGTTTCAAAAAACTGCCCTCTGGACAGACCGGTAAATATTGTCTTTATGCCGCGTTTTTCAGCTTCTTTAAGGCTCAAGGTATAGATTGTTTTAAAACACCCGTGACAAACATTTGAGTGCCGTTCAAGACTGTCTTTAAAGATTGCATTCATCGAATCAGTTTGGCCATAGATATGATCAACATTCAGTGCCTGACAAATCTTTTCTACATTGCGCTTGGCACCATCAGAGATAAACCCGTTATCGAGTGTGAAGGCCAACACCCGAAGACCCATATCTGCCAGACAGGAAACCATATAGCTGCTGTCTTTACCGCCACTCAAAAGCACTATGCAATCGTGCTTTTCTGCACCTTTGTCTTTTATATTACCTACCAGCCGCTCAAACTCTGCAGATGGCCGAAAATATTCCGTGGCCCGATGGCGATACTTTTCAAACCTCTCACACAACTGGCAGACTCCGCTCGCATTGAGCCTTGTGGAATGATACTGAGTGGACAAACCACAAACAACGCAATGCTCTACTGCATTACCTTGCTGCACAGAATGAATACTTTCATGACGAATTAGCCGCGCTACACATTCATCTACTTCATCTATTCGCAGGCAAGCTGCTTCAATCTCACCCAACTCCACCCGGTAACCATTGATCTTTACCTGATTATCAATACGGCCGAGATATATCATCTGACCAGTGTGAAGCATACGTACCAGATCACCTGTTCGATAAGTCATTCGCCCAGTAGCGTGATCAACAATGAATCGCTCGTTCGACGCGGACGTTTGCCGCCAGTAACCGTCTGCAAGTGAAGGACCACTGAGCAACAACTCACCAGCCACACCAACCGGCTGGCTACGCAAAGAATTGTTCACAATACGTGCGTGCATACCGGCCACAGGCAAGCCAATTGGAACAGACTGAAGTTTGTTAGCGGCTTGACCAAATGTATGCACAACACAGCCGACAGTCGCTTCTGTTGGACCGTACTCATTATGAATAGATAATTCATGCGGGAATTGACTCTGAATGCTTGACGCCAGCTGGTGTTTCAAGTCATCTCCGCCGACAATCAATTGCTTTATCTTCGACGCAGATAAATCAATACCCTGCAACAGAGTCAAATGAGCCGGCGTCAACTTTACAATGTCTACGAGATTGTCTTTGATAACATCAAACAGCAATAAATCTACCTTGTCTGCACTATCTGTATATACCTGCATTGTGCCGCCGGTAACCAGCGGCACAAACAGAGACGTCACCGTTAAATCAAATCCTATAGAGGTATAGAGCGGGAAGCTCAATTGCTGACCCTGCGAATAAAAATCGGCGGCCCACTGAATATAATTCGAGAGTGCGCCATGACTTACCATGACACCCTTTGGCTCTCCTGTGGAACCGGAAGTAAACATGATGTATGCAAGTTGCGTTGAGGTCAGAGACTTTTTCAGCCCTCGAGTGCCTGCGCGTGCCTCAGATGGCCTGGAAGGCTTTAAAAGACTCTTCAGTTCTACCGCTTTATCAAAATTAGAACGCTTCGATCCTGTGTTTTCATCCACCACTACCAATGATGGCTGACACTGATCCAGAATATTTTCGACCCTGGCTGCGGGAGTTGCAGCGTCTATTGGCACATAGACCGCACCGCAGTTCAGTATCGCTAACAACAATGCCGGCAGCTGTACACTTCTGCTTACGTACACCGCAACTCTATCGCCTTCGTCTATCTGGCGCTGTAACAGTTGAGTTTCAAGCTGACTAATTATTTCCCCGTACTCGCGATAAACAATTTTTGTATTGTTGTCCGCAACCGCTATGTGATTCGGATACTTTTCTATCGCAGCCTGTACAAGCACTGGAACTGTGCTGACTCCACTCACAACTGGATCGCGGCCGCAAATCACCCGTACATCTCTTTCACAAAATTCTATCTCACCAATCAGGCATTGCGGATCATCAGCGAGGGCATTAAATACGTGCCACCAGTGATCGACTGCTAATTGGCACTGATCGCTGGAGAAACGCGAATCGCTAAATTCAAATAGTAGCGATGTACCAGTAGCGCCGTGGTTCTCGCACACATGCAATCGCATCACATGGTGTGAATCCATATGGCCATTGTGGAGCCATTTCGCCGTGGCTTTAATCTCCCCAAAATCAACGGGTTGCGCGTTTATATAGTTAAAGACAGCTGTAGAACCGGGCTGGGAAACAACATTTGAAACTCCGGCACCGGCATTCTTCAGGCACAGAGACAGTTCTTCACGAACCATCCCGATCACTGAATCAAATGTATTGTTATCAGTAAGCTGGATATTTAACGGTACCAATTCCGTAAATAGCCCCGGGGTGTTGCGCCATGCATGATTGTCTCTGTTTAATAACGGGGTAAACAGTGTTAACTGTTGTTGACCACTTACCCGTGACAGGTACACAACATAAACCGCAAGCAGGACATGGTATTTACTTAATTGCGGGCTGATTGATCTGGCAGTCGTATGATTTGCCAGCCGGTCCAGAGTGATAACCTGATCACGATCCAGATCTTTGTCTATTCTAATTGCATCAGTGTGCTCAGATGTTTTCTCTGACCCATAAAGTACTAACGGCGCAGGAGACTGCCGGCTCTGCCAATGGACATTGTCGGCTTCAAGCTTTTTGCGGGACTCAACCGCCAGGTAATCGGTGTACGGATACACCGATAGCGATTCCTGCTGTGCCAAAGATTCATTGGAAAAATATCGCGCTGCTAACATTCCCCAGAGAAGCTGAGATGACCATGCGTCCGTAATTAGATGGTGCTGATTGCAGAAAAACACCCAATGGCTGTCAGATAGTTTTAGTAATGCCGCATCGATAAGGCATTTTTCCAGATTGAACACATTACCCAACCTGAGCTTCATCCACCTTTCAGATTCTCCAATCGAATCATTCAACACTGACATGTCAATAATTTCTAAATCGTCAATTTGTGCATCAAAGCACTGCGCTGCCATGCCGTCCTGAACTTTAACAGTCGCCCTTAAAACCGATTCGGTGTGTACCAGGTCAGCCCATGCGCTTTGAAAACGACCCGGATTTATCAAGCCTTCAATCGAATGCGCGTAGGCCATGTTGTACAACGAACTTTCCTTGTGCTTTTGCTGTCCGAGCCAAAAGTGTTTCTGACTCGAAGTCAACGGCCATTGGCCTTTAAGGTTTTTCATAAATCATTCAGAAAGTATCAGTAGACAGTTGAAAATCTTAAACACTTCGAACCACGCAGCTTTAAAGTATTTACACTATTTTTTTGCCATTCGGCAAAGGCTAATTATCACAGGCGCAAGCTCCGGCAGGCAATTGAGAATAACATCACAATCTCAGCCAGCGCCCGTAACCAATTCCCACTTTGGCGGGTGTAAGATAAGGCATGGTGCGCCTTTTGTAACCGCCGATTCCATCTGATTAATTTTGAATTCACTGGAATAATTATCCGGCTCTGCGTGTTATGTGAACGAGGGGCTCCATTACCTGTCGCCAGCGCAGAACTAAAATGTTATCAACGGAACTACACAAACTGTTTTCGATTGAGGCCTCAGCTTCGCATCAATTAAACATCAAATGTAAGAAGCATAAGCTGGAAAATAAAGCATATGAGTAAATCAGAAATAGCCGCAATCCTTACGCCAACGTCCACGCAGCGTGCCTTCTGGATATTCTCCGGGGAAGATTACCGTAACGATGCGGCTGTTCTTGTTGTCCGTTTCTCTGTTGACCTTCCATTCGATCAGGAGTTGCTTAATGTCGCATGGCAGAAAACGATTTCTCAACATGACATGCTGCGGGCCTCTATTAACCCGGACAAATCCAACGAACCACTGCTGGTCATCAGGTTTCAATCACCACAGAGCGTCACTGTACTGCCTGACGGTGAAGCTCCTGTAGCTGAGATAAATTTAGCGAAAACACCAACACACCAGCTGTATTGCCACCACGATGGAGCCGGAACAAATTTTATCTGGCACTGCCATCATGCGCTTTTGGATGGCTGGTCTGCACAGCTGGTGTTAGGGGATTTAGCCGAGAACTATGTAGATCTTAAAAACTCACAAGCAGCTAACGATAGAAAGGCTACAAAAAGACTAAGCTACATAAAGGCACACAGACTTTTACTAAATCTGGACATCACTTCTTCAAAGAGCTATTGGAAGACTTGCCTGAAGGGATTCAAACAACCGGCACTGCTGACACATGCAGCATCAACATCCTCAAAAGGCATAAGAAACCTCGCCACTAAAATAGTTCTGCAACAGCCTGTGGCCCAAAAATTAAACGCGCTTTGCAAAGCCAGTGGGGTGACGACAGCATCTGTTATCCAAACGCTTTGGGCTTATATCATTGGCAAACTTTGCACCTGCGACGATGTTGTGATTGGCACGGCAGTATCCGGCAGGCCTCCTGCGATTCCAAATATAGAAACAGTAGCTGGTTGTTTTGCCACTGTGGCTCCGACCAGAGTGCATTTCGACATGAGCATCACAATCGAGGAGGCCATTCAAAGACTACAATTAAGTTTGTTCGAAGCAGCAGAACATCAATTTATTGGTTTACAACCAATCATTGCGGAGCGTGATGACGATTGTAATCCCCGTCTTTTTGATTCGCTGCTGGTCATTGAGAGTTTTTCAGAAACAAAAACCCTCGCAAATGCCGGTGAAAGTTCGATTATTTCAAACTACCAGTCAGATGTTGTCAGTTCCTACCCTTTGACCGTCACTGTATCACCAGTGGCTGACTGGACAATGCGCTGCGATTTTCTGGATGCCCAATTCGACGCTGACTGGATTGAATCTCTCCAGAATGCTTTCTCAACATTGCTCAGTACGTTAATTGAACACTGGCAGTCGCCTCTTAGCCGCATTGATAAACCGGCGGCTTCAATTTTACCGGAGCATCCAAACCCGAATGTACTGGAAGCTGGAAATTCTCATGACATGATCAGGGAACAGGTGTTCGACACTTTAGAGGGACCAGCAAATGACGTTGAACTGGAGATGGTTGCCTTATGGGAGGAGGTACTACATCTTCGACCTGTCAGTATGGATGCAAGATTTTTTGATATCGGTGGCACCTCGTTACACGCAGTTACACTAATAGAACGCGTGTCAAAAACCTTGAACTATAGAATTCCAGCATCGCATTTTTTAGGCAACCCAACACCCCGCACCTGTACAGATCTTTTATTAAATTCCACTAATAAAGCGGCTCCGGTAAAATGTCTCGTTCCGCTAAACAACGCAGCCCGTGGAAACACTAGTGAACCGGCTCTCTACTGTCTGCATTCCGCGGGTGGCCATGCCATGTTCTATCGCGAATTTGCACAACGCCTTCCGCAGCAGATGCCTTGCTTTGCCTTGCAACCCAAAGGCCTTGATGGCAGAGAAGCACCTCACCACAGCGTAGAAGATATGGCCCGCCACTATATTGCGGAGATTAAAGCACGGAACTCTAACGGGCCTTATCACTTACTTTGCTACTGCATGAGTGGTGCGCTAATTCTGGAAATGGCGCAACAACTAGAAGCACAGGGGCTACAGGTGGGGCACCTCGTCATTGTGGATGCACCGTCTCCTATCCCTGCGGCGCACCCGACGGCGAATCTCGGCTGGAATGCATACCTTCTCTATGAGATGACTATGCAGCGGCGGTGGGACATGATGCTACATGCTCTGAATAAAAGACACAGAAAAAGCAAACTGTCCACTGAATCTGCACAAGGACAACACAAAACACTTTCGCTGGTGCAACAAGCCTGCAGACAAGGATTCATAAATTATCGAGCCAGACCGATTGACCTGCCTGTCACCTTTCTTCAGAACACGGGGACTCAGTCCCAGGCCATCTACATGCGCAATTGGCCAAAGCTCACGCCAAACGCAAAGTTCATTTCGATTGACGGAGATCACAGGTTTTTATTCGATTTGCCACACGCAACAAGTACCGCACAGGTCATTGGCTCTATTATAACCAGTCCGCTGCATACCTCATCCCGATCCCACTAAGAACAGCTCCCTGGTTAAAACATGAACCAACTACGACACCATCTAAGCAGCATCCGCTGCTATAAACTGTTCCTACTCATCATTTTGCTGAGTACTTCCTTGCACGCCAGAGCGCATGCACCGAACGAAAACTACATTTGGCTTAATGTAGAATTGGACCACATACTCGGCCGGTTCGAAGTACATAAAGATGATATAAAAACTTACATCGACTTAGACATCGATGCACTTTCATCCAACAGAAAGACCGCAACCGATATCGCCTCCGACCAGGTCCAGGCGTACGTGACAGACAATTTTTCACTATCGGCCAACGCAGAACCCATTCCTTTGCAGTGGCTTGAGGCCGATGTTTTTGATGAGGACAACGACTACCTGCAATATTGGTTTAAAACAGATTCTATCCCGCAGGACAATATGATTGAGATAGACAATCGGTTGTTTCTGGACCCCGCGCTTGCAAACTTTAACAAGCTACACAGAAGTATTGTCGTTGTTGAATACAATAAAAAATCAGGTGGAGAATTCGGATCCGAGCATTCCGCACTGGTATTCAAAGCAGACAGAACAAACAGTACACTTGATCTTGCAAATCCGCCAACCGTGCTCAACTGGAAAGAATTCTTATGGCAGGGAGTACTGCATATTATCTACGGACTGGATCATGTGCTTTTTATTATAGTTCTGTTACTAACCACGGTTCTGCGCACCGGAAGCAACGGCTGGGAACCAGTTTCAGGATTTAAACCAGCATTTTTCAACACATTAAAAATTATTACGCTGTTCACCATTGCACACTCAATCACCTTATCGCTGGCAGCGTTGCAGCTAGTTAGTTTGAACATAGCATTTGTCGAAAGTGTAATTGCCTTCTCCATAATAGCGATCGGGTTAAACAACCTGAAACCCGTTTTTAATTCACACGCCTGGCTTTTGGTTTTTATCTTCGGCTTGTTTCACGGCCTGGGCTTTGCGAGCGTAATGGGGGACTTACATTTTCGAACTGGATTGATGGAACGCATTCTGGTGATGTTCAACGTTGGTGTTGAGCTTGGGCAACTGGCCATTGTCGCCATTGCTTTTCCGGTTTTATATCTACTCCGTACCTCTCCGAGCTACCACAGATTCATCACTACTCCATTGTCGGTGATCGCCATATGCATCGCCTCAGTGTGGGTTTTACAGAGGACGGGACTGGTGGCCGTATAATCATGGAGGAAATCGAGAATGCGTATCCATTATCCTCCGTGCAAAATGGCATGTTGTATCACTGTCTGAAAGACGAACAACACCACACCTATGTTGCACATATTAGTTTCACACTAACAGGAAAACTGGACTTGCCGGCATGGCAGAAAGCATGGGAAAACACCTGCTTACGGCATGACGCATTGAGAGCCTCTTTTTTATGGGACGGATTGGACGAGCCACTACAGGTAATTAACATGCGGCAGAAAATCAGCTGGTCTTTTATTGATTTACAACAACAGTCTGCAGATGAACAGGCGAACCTGCTGGCCCGAGCCGCAGAAAATAAACTCCGGCAAGGCATTGATCCGGCTCAACCACCGTTAATGCAGTTTCTTGTACATCAGGTACGGGATGACTGCTGGCATGTTCTCTGGAGCATACATCACCTGATAGCAGATGGCTGGTCTACACCCATTATCCTTAAAGATGTCCTTTTAGCTTACTCGGGGCTGGAAACCGGTTCCAGCGCACCCGCTTACTCAAACTTTATTGCATGGCAGACTGCACGAGATAAAAGTCCTGCTGTAAACTGGTGGCGCGATTATCTCCATGCAGCAAAAGCAACACCGCTGAATCTACCTGCACCTGCCGACGTCACAATGAATTCAAGTGGTTTGCCACGGCCAGTTATTCCGGCTTGCGAAAAAACACTGCATCAAAACAAGCACTCTGAACTCAAAAGTTATTGCCAGAACAAAAACATTACGCTTAGTACTCTGGCACACACCATTTGGGCACTTGTAGTATCGGCTTACGCCGACTCAGACGAACCTGTATTCGGCACAACGCTCTCGGGCAGGCACCCGGACCTTGCCAACAGTGACGTAATGGTCGGCATGCTCCTGAGCACAGTGCCGCTGAAAATCAAACTCAACAATTCGGATTCTATTGGGTCGCTTTTAAACTCAGTACAGCACACTCTGAATCAAGCCAACCAACATGACTGTTTGCCACTAACTGACCTCGAGAGCATGATAGACAGCGGTGAGAATCGGTATGCTTTTGAGAGCATTGTTGTTATTGAAAGTCACGACAATACGCTGCAACTGAAGGATCATAACAAAACGCTTGCAGTTAGCGATATTGAATATACAACCCATAGCCACTACCCACTGGCGCTGCTGGTTTATCCCGGAGAGAGCTTGATCTTTAAGCTTGTCTACGATGACCAGTATATTTCTTCGGACAGCGCCGGACAGCTACTTGAACAGTTTACCAGACTGGTCGCATTTACAGGGGATGTTGCGGCTACCTCCGTCGCTGGCTATAGACAGAAAATCACTGATTCAATTACATGGACAGAGCCACCTCACAACCAACCACATAATCCGCTAATACATTCCCTGATATCAGAGATAGCAGCGCGAGAGCCGGACTCAACTGCGATAGTGTTCGGCGATGAATTTATTGACTACAGGCAGCTTGATGTTAAGTCAAACCAAGTCGCAAACTTTATATTAAGTACTGGTAAAGCCAACTGCAACGGTGTGGGGCTTTATATTCAACGAAGCATCGACCTGATCATTGGAATGTTAGGCATACTGAAAAGTGGCAACTTCTATACTCCACTCGATACAAACTCTCCCCCAGCAGCTACTGCGGCATTAATTCAGAACGCCCATATTGATACCGTGCTGTTTTGTTCTGACACCGAAATCCCCGGGACTGTTATTGACAGCGGCATTACCTGCCTGAATATCAAAGATAGTGAGTCCCAGCCTGCGTCATTAGGTGCAACTGCAAAGCAACAGCCTGATTCAATGGCCTATATTATGTTCACCTCCGGAAGTACAGGCACACCTAAAGGGGTACAGATTTCTCACCGGAACCTGACTTATTCAACAATGGCCAGGCTAGCGTACTATGGGGATAAAGCCTGTACTTTTCTGCTGCTTTCGCCCGCTTTTTTCGACAGCTCGGTTGCCGGTATCTATTGGTCTTTGTGTAGCGGCGGTACTCTGGTTATTCCACCCGCCGGTGATGAAAAAGACATCAAAGCACTGGCTCAAATCGTCAATGTAAAACGTATCAGTCATACACTCTGCCTGCCGTCACTGTATTCAATAATTCTTGAACACGCACCAAGAGAGTTACTTAACTCTTTAGAGACCGTTGTTCTTGCAGGCGAAGAATGCCGTTCAAGTGTAGTCAGACAACACTTCAGCAAGCTACCTCACACAGCGCTCTACAACGAATATGGTCCAACGGAAGCAACCGTCTGGTGCACAGCACATAAACTGTCACCGTCCGAAGTAAATACAGTGCCAATAGGCCAAAGCATACCAGGGTGCAAAATTTCACTGATGAACGACCGGGATTCGCTTTGCCCGACGGGCGCGATCGGAGAGATTGCCATCACAAGCCCGGGTGTCAGCTGCGGCTACCTGCAAAATGACTATGGCGTATCACCTTTCAGCTCAACGCCAGACACGGACGATTTCACTTACCTGACGGGTGATTTGGGATATTTCGATAAAAACCACTCTTTAATCTATGCGGGTCGCAAGGACAGGCAGCTTAAAATCAGAGGACACCGGATAGAGCCAGCAGAAATCGAAAACGCTATATGCCTTGTACCCGGTATTGCGGAAGCCGCTGTAACGAAACTGGTTAAAAAACACAGCAACGCTTCAGATCAGGACATCATTACCGCGCTCTCAGCCCTGCCCGTCTCACAGGCAGAACAACTGATTCAGGCCGCAGTCGACATGGCAAGCCGATGACACGACGAATAAAAAGACACCGCAATTTTGAATTGAACCTCACCATTAAAGATGATGCGTTCCTGAATACTCCACGCGCTGCACAACGCAACTGGTTTTTGAATCGTACGGTTAGAGAATTATCGGAAGAGTTACTTCATCTGGACACACTGACACATGCAATGGTTAAAGGCAGCGACGAGGTTATAGAACTCGATCGAGCCAGTGGCAGCCTTTTAGACGAGGAGATCATGGAAGACTGGCAGATCCCTGTAATGAAGGCTATGGCAGAAGCCGTAACCCGCCGCGATGCAGAAATATTGGAAATAGGCATGGGTCGTGGTGTTGCTTCGTCACTGATACAACAACATAACCCGCTTAACCATACGATCATCGAATGCAATGAAACTATTGTGCATGCCTTCGATGAGTGGAAAAAAGACTACCCGGAAAAAAACATACGGTTGATACATTCAATGTGGCAGGACTGTCTTGACCAGCTCGGTACATACGACGGCATTTTATTTCACACCTACCCGATGAGTGAGTCCGAGTTTGTAGATACTGTGGTCAAAGATGTAACGTTCGCCGCACACTTTTTCTCAACTGCCAGCAAACTCCTCAAGCCCGGTGGCAGCATGACTTACTTAACCAACGAGTTCGATTCTTTGAGCCGTGCGCACCAGCGTTCATTGTTTGAAAATTTCAGTGAATTCAAACTTTCGCTCGTTAAAGACCTGGACATACCCGACTCCACCAGAGATGCCCTGTGGGTCAGGCAAATGGTCATAGTACAGGCGGTTAAATAATGGACTATCGCAAATGTATTGAGTCACTGTCTCCAGAAGGCAGAGAGTACCTTACGGAACAACTCGGGCTTAATACAAGCATCGAGCAGCTTATTGCCTGCTATTCGACCACATCAGACGGATCAGGCATTCAGAAAGAAATTAAGCACGCCATAGAAAGCAGGCTGCCCGCACACTTTCATCCAACACAATATGTGCAACTGGATACCCTGCCGAAGCTTGGCAACGGCAAGACCGATCTGGGTCGCCTACATGAAGCCATTCAACAGGAACACAGCAAAACAAACACTGAGACTTGCAAGGCCACCTCCGGTCAGAAAGTAGAACCAGCACAGCTGAATATTCTGATAGAAATTCTCGAATCTCTGCTCGATTTTGAAGGCATTACACCTACAGATAACTTCTTTGAGCTCGGCGGAGACTCCATAACCGCAATACGCTTTGTATCGCGCGCCAGGGAAGCCGGAGTCAACATCAAAGTCGCTTCCGTAGCAATGCAACCAGATATTCAGTCATTGCTTAAAGACCTTGAACCTGGCAGCGTCCCGCAATCAGTTGAAAGCGCATTTGGTGAGGCTCCGCTTACGCCAATACAAAACTGGTTTTTATCCACCCCGCACCCGCAACACAGGCACTGGAACACCACAGGTCGGTACGCGGTTACTGCAGGCACAGACAGTGCGACCCTACGCCAAAGCATCTTGCACAGCCTTACGCAGCATCCGGAATTCGCAGTGCAGTTCCACACTGAAAACGGAGAATGGCGATGCAAATATCCGCAGGTTGAAACCACTCCGATACTTTGTGACGTTATATCTTCCGATGATTCAGAAACCGCGCAACAGTTCATCAAACGCTGTAGCGATAATTTCTCTCTGCAGCAGGGATGGATGATCAGGTTCTGTATTGTCACAGACGAGAATACCAATGCCATTGAACTCATATGGGTAGCACACCATTTAATTATTGATCAGTTATCCGCTCAAACCCTTATTGGTGAAATAGAATCAAATTATTCAAGCCTGCAGTCAAAAGTTAGCATTGATAGCTCACCGTCGACATCAATACGTGCCTGGGCTCTTGCCTGCGCACAAGCGTCAGAGAAAATCACCGATGCCGGAGCTACTGCAGCCAGCCTTAGCCACAACCACGACACAAACCCTGATTCTCCAGTTTTTACTACACAGCACTGCACAGAACAGAATGTAAGTACGACAGAGCTTTCACTAGACCGGCAAACCACTGGAACGCTGCAAGAGTTTGAAAAAAACGGAACATTGTCGACGCTGGCAATACTCGTCTCAGCGATCTCACTGGCATGGAAACAGAATTTCAATACAAATTCGTTACCTATAGATATAGAATCTCACGGCAGAGATCTGCTGAAAGACCAGTTTGATAACAGCAATCTGATCGGGTGGTTCAGCACATTCTATCCGGTAGATATTCTGTTGGATTCAGACACACAGGATGATTCTGTAAGACACTGTAATTCGGTAAAGCAGCAGATTGACCGACAAACTAAAACCAACCATCAGTTCCTGTTACATGCAATGTCAGCAAACAAAAGCCCCAACCGGTTCGGTGACAACGGAAGGGTGCTGGTCAATTTCATGGGATCACAGTCAGGTACAGGACAAAACACACTTTTCACACCTGTACCTGTTAGCACAAAGCACTTGCGTGATAAAGACAACCTGCGATCGCACAACATAGAGATAAACGCATCTTTTACTGACGAACAACTGATGATCACCTGGTCTATCGCCAATAGCTGTATGAGTGAAGCACAATCCAGTGAGCTAACTAACTGCTTTATTAAAGAGCTCAAAAAGTTTGCAGCATTTAAACAGCCTGACCACGAAAGCCAGCGGGCTGACGAATTTCCCGATGTCGATATGTCACAGTCAGAGCTCGATGACTTCCTGGATTCATTAAAATAATGCAATCCGATATCGCCTGCAAAATCGTCAACACACGCCACAAACGGATCGACTAGTGGATTTCTCCAGATCATCAGAAACGCAACGGATGTTTGACAACACCCTCGACTTCGCTGCGAACCATCTGAACAACGATGTTATCGCACACGATCATGCAAGTGAGTTTCCCTCTGAAAGCTGGGCACTCTGCGCTGAGCATGGTGTACTTGGCTGGACATTGCCCGGACAACTCGGAGGAAAAAAGTACAGCACATTGCTTGCCTGCCAGCTTTTTGAAGCAATGGGTCAGGGCTGTACAGACAACGGCTTGACCTTCGCTCTCGGTGCTCAAAAATGGAGCGTGCAAATGCCCCTGCTGCACTTTGGATCTGAAGTACAAATAAACCGATACCTGCCCGAGATGATCCGTGGCTCCACTATTGGCTCCTTCGCCATTACGGAACCTGGCAGTGGTTCGGACGCGTTCTCTCTGGCAACTACCGCATCGAAAGAAGGAAATCACTACGTACTCAACGGTGAGAAGGTCATGATAACTCTGGCACCCGTATCTTCTGTCGCAATTGTTTTTGCCGTGACCAACGCAAGTGCCAAACAATGGGGTATCTCCGCGTTTTTAATAGATACCGATACCCCGGGCTGCACACTTTCAGCCAACATTCCCAAGATGGGTTTGCGCTCGGTGCCTTTTGGCAATATCACATTTGATAACTGCCGCATTCCCGCAACCGCGCTACTGGGTAACGAAGGGGCAGGCTCAGCAATATTCAACTACTCACAAAGCCTTGAACGCTGCCTGGTGCTGGCGCCACAGGTTGGCGCTATGCAAAGACTGCTTGACCTGTCAGTTCAATTTGCAAAGAGCCGTACGCGCTCGGGTATGGCAATTGGCAAACATCAGGCTGTGGCACATCGAGTGTCCAACATGCAAATTGGCCTCGAAACCTCCCGGTTACTGCTGTACAAAAACGCATGGATGATTGATCAGGGCAACGCCAACCTAATGGAAACTGCGATCGCAAAAACTCAAATTAGTGAGGCATTTGTAAGCTGTTGTCACGATGTCATTGCTATTCATGGCGGAGCCGGTTATCTCACAGAAAACGAACTTGAAAGACAGGCCCGGGACGCGCTCGGTGCAACCATCTACGGTGGAACTGTAGACATTCAACGCAACATTATTTCGGGATTACTCGGCCTATGAAACACACTTGCGGAGCATACTTTCGATGAGGGGATTTTTGATTCATGATCCTCTGGAACACTATGCGCAGCTGACACCTGATCATGCTGCACTGAGTTGTCAGGGTACAGAAACCAGCTATAGCGATCTCAACAGCTCCAGCAACCAGTTGGCGCACGCAATGATGCAAAGTGGCGCGAAGCCGCAGGACAGAATTGGTATTTTTCTGCACAAAGGCCATGAACTCGGTGTTGCGATTTATGCAATATTAAAAACCGGGAGCGCATTCGTACCACTGGATCCCTTTATGCCCGCCGAACGGCTTGCATTTATTATTGAAGACTGTGGTATTAATATTTTGATCAGTTCAGATGTGTTGCTGAAAACAATTAATCAGATTCCACAAGATAGCAATCTCACCATTGTGGGCGTGACCGCACAGACCGACTTTGCAACCATTGATCAGGAAACCATAAGCCGACAGCCAGCAACTAAACCCGACGTTATTATTACTGATCAATACCTTGGCTATATCATGTACACCTCGGGTTCTACCGGCAATCCGAAAGGCATGATGCATACGCACAGCGGTAGCATCTGTTACGCCAACTGGGGTAAAGATCATGTTCAGCTAACACCTGCAGACCGTGTTGCAAGCCACGCACCACTACACTTTGACCTGAGTATCTTTGATTTCTTTTCAACCTTAAGAGCCGGTGCCACTGTGGTGCTGGTACCTGAACCGGTAACACGGTTTCCGGCAAGCTGGACTAACTACATTCAGGACGAACGTATCAGCGTGGTCTTTACTGTGCCATATACGCTTATCACCATGATGGAACAGGGTGCTATGGATTCACGTGACCTGACTTCACTGCGCTGGATTATGTTTGGCGGAGAACCCTACCCTCCCGGCCAGCTACGCCAGATAATGGCGGCCCTTCCAGACGCTAATTTCACCAATGTATATGGCCCTGCAGAAGCGCCATCGTGCACATGCTATGACATACCTCGCCCGCTCCCTGACGGAGACGAGCCTCTACCAATAGGGCTGGTTTCTTTAAATTCCGAGGGGCTAATTGTTGATGAAAACGATCAGGCGTGCAGCCAGGGTCAGTCTGGAGAGCTGTGTATAAGGAGTTCGACGCTAACACGTGGATACTGGAATAAGCCCGAATTAAATCAAAGTGCTTTTCTGCTTAAAGAGGGCCTGGGGCCTTTCCCAACTGTGTACTTTAGAACCGGTGATCGAGTGGTAACCGGCGATGATGGTCAGCTGCGGTTTCTTGGCCGCATGGACAGAATGATAAAAACCCGCGGACACAGGGTAGAGCTGGACGAGGTTGAAGCGGCCCTCGGAAGCCACGATAAAGTGATGGAAGCGGCAGCTTTTGTAGTGCCGGACACTCACAGCAGTAATCAGATTATCGCGGCGGTAGAAATTAAAAACGGCTCTGAAACTGACCTTTCTGAGTTATTCATACATATCAAAGAAAAACTACCACCTTATGCAGTACCACGCGACTTACTCATTCTGGATGTACTGCCACACACAAGTAGTGGAAAAGTTGACCGGCGCAACCTGAAAAACACGTATCTAAAGCAAACCCCCTTACCGGATCAAAAGCAGGAATAACATGATTTCAACTGACGTAATCAGAAAATACATACTAGAAACACTACTCGACAACAGTGTTGAATCGATTGACGATGACGAAGACCTTCTGATCTCCGGTCTGCTGGACTCTCTTAATGTGATGAAGCTGGCAGGACACCTGGAGCAGGAATGCAAAATCAGCATCCCGGCGGGGGATATTATTCTTGAAAATTTCTCCACCCTGAAAAAAATAAATGAGTACTTGCAGACACGCGCAACACAAACCCGATGAATGACTTTCGCGATGACCACGCAGATGTAATTCCTCCGGATAAAATTACTGTCCTGCCATGTTGGAAGCGAACGTCCTGTGGTCCATTTTTAACTTCAGCACAGAACCGTTAAAGAGAACCATATAAGGGTGCAAAATCCCTGAATCTGTCCAGATACACTGTCACAATCGTCGCATTTAATTTTCTTTCGATTATTTAACCTGTTCATTGTGGAAAGGCTATCGCCAACTAATCGCTTAAGCTTCTGTTTTATAAGTATTTAGTTTATCAGACGGTAAAGCCTGCACGATTGACCCAAACAGGTTAAGAAATTATCCTGCGTGAACTGTTTTATATTCAGAGATAGACCTTTGGCGCTACAAAAGAAAAGCAGCGGCACGCAAGTGCTTGTCGACTACAAAAGCTCATCGAGTCACATAACAGAACCCGCATCAGTAACTCGCCCGGCAAGGAAAACACAGAAGTCGACACACAATCAGAGTGATCCCGAATCGGCGGGAGGGGGCAATGGACGCATCCGCAAAGCGATGGCTCTTGTTGGCGTAGCAGCGGTGGGTACTGCACTAATCAACAATGTGTTTTCCGAATCGGCGCCAGACGGTGCAGAACCGCTGACACAAGCCCAGCCATTGATAAACTTTGCGGCTGGGACGCCCGGTAAGAGCAAGACACCAGCACTCACTGAAACCATCGAAACCGTCCAGACACCCGAAACTGAATTTGTTTTTAACGAAAATCCATCAGTGGCAAGCATTGCGGGCGGCAACGATGTACCGTTTGTTGAAGTGCCTGAAATTGATTCACTGATAGATCCCACGGATATACCAGTTGCCGCTTTTATTAACCCGGCACCGCTGACTGCAGCAAACGCCGAGCTTGCTAATGACTACAGCCAGGAACCCTCGCAAATACTGGTGCAGGTTAAGAAAGGCGATAGTCTGTTCGGTGTACTTACCAACCATGGTCTTAGTCAAAGCGAAATAGCTAACCTGACCAACAAGCCATTGGTGACTCAATACCTGACAAGCCTCAAGCCAGGTGATGAAATCGAGCTGAACTTTGACGGCAGCCATCGCCTGACTGGTATTACCCGCGAAATCGATTTAGAAAAAACGTTGCACATCACACGGGTAGCAGACAATGAATTCAAAACAGTGCTTGATGAACAGCGTTTGGAAAAATCAATTCAGGTGGCTGAATTAAAACTCGATTCTTCATTGTTTGTTGACGGTGCAGCAGCCGGATTGTCTGAATCAATGATTATGGAACTCTATTCGATTTTTCAATGGACTGTAGACTTCAACAGAGAAGTACGTGCCGGAGACATGGTTACCGTGCTGCATGAATCATTCAGCAAGAACGGTAAAAAAATTAAGAACGGCAATATACTCGCTGCGGAGTATCGAGCCAGTGACGCAACCCATAGCGCCTACCGACATGTACGCAATGGTCAGAGAACCTACTTTGACGCCGACGGCCAGAGCCTTAAAAAACAATTTTTGCGTAACCCGATAAAAGCACGAATAACTTCGCGCTTTAACCTAAAGCGCAAGCATCCTATACGCCACACCATCAGAGCACACAAAGGCGTAGACTACGGCGCGCCGATAGGCACGGGTGTAAGTTCAGCAGGTGACGGAAGAGTTGTGTTTATGGGCGTGCGCGGTGGCTATGGCAACACAGTAGAAATACAACATGGCGATCGCTATACAACGCTTTATGCACACCTTAGCCGGTTCCCGAAGAAACTTAAGCAGGGCTCGCGGGTAACACAGGGCCAGATCATTGGTTACGTAGGTAAGACAGGCCTGGCCACCGGCCCGCACCTGCACTACGAATTCCGTGTTGATGGCATCCACCGGGATCCACAAAAAGTGAAACTGCCCGGCTCCAGCCCGCTTGAGAAAAATGAGTTGGTTGCGTTTAAGGCGAATATTGAACCGTTACGGTCTCAGCTTGCCAGCCTTCGGCAGGATAATGATACGTTGGCCATGAGGTAGGCGCTGCGCTGGCTTTCTTTTCGCTGGCGCTTGGCTTACGTGTTGGCTTGCCGTTCTGGCTTTTTTACCGTTCTGCTTTTTTTATCGTTCTGCCTTGGCATCCATGCCGGGTTTCGATGCCTGATGTGATGGACGCCCCTTGAATCGGCGTCAAAGCGCCAAAAT
>CAZYRP010000093.1:0-19367 GCA_964649465.1 uncultured Granulosicoccaceae bacterium
TGGGTGTTGAATATAAAGCACACCCGATTGATATATCAAAAGACGAACAGTTTGCTCCTGACTTTCTGGCTATCGCCCCGAACAACCGGATACCGGCCATTGTTGATCATGAGACCGGCATCTCGATGATGGAGACAGGTGCCATCATGCAGTACCTGGCCGAGAAAACCGGACAGTTTTTATCCACAGATCCTGAAACCCGCTGGAAAACCATCGAATGGCTAAATTGGCAAATGGGTGGATTAGGCCCGATGGCAGGTCAAACGCACCATTTTGTAAAATACAATCCTGGTAAATCCCAATACGCAGAAGACCGCTATCAAAATGAAACTAAGCGACTGTATGGAGTGTTAGAGAAAAGACTCGACGGTCGTAACTATATCGCTGGTGAGTACTCGATAGTTGATATGGCGTGCTGGCCCTGGATATCAAGATTTGAATGGCAGGGGATCAACTTAACCGAGTATAAAAATCTTACCCGCTGGTATACCACCATTGCGGAGCGCCCCGCAGTTCAGAAGGGTTATCAAGTGCCGAAGTATGTCACTGATGTGCCAATGCCCTGAGTAGGACCTGAGTGGGACCGGAGTACTACATCAGCCTACAGAACAAAGTCAGGGTGTGAGTAGCGTCGATCCTGTGGTGGTGCCGGCTTCAAACTCCTCGTGTACGCTGGCTATTTCTGCCAGTGGTCTTTTTTGGCCAATTGAAACATCCAATACACCCTTCTCTATCAAATCGAAAACTGCGTTTGACGAGAGTTCAAGGTCATCACGGGTTGCGACATAATTAGCCAGTGTTGGGCGGCAGAAATATAACGATCCACTATGCTGCAGTGTCGATGGAGACACTGCAGGTGCTTCACCGGTGGTTGCGCCAAACGAAATGAAGTACCCCCGTGGTGCTAAAGAGGCAAGAGATGCATCAAATGATGCCTTACCAACGGAATCGTACACGACAGACACGCCATCGCCATTGGTTAACTCTCGAACACGTTCAGCTACATTTTCACTGTTGCGATCAATCGCGTCGCTATAACCATTTTTAAGTATGTCTTTGCAATTTTTTGCCCCTGAGGTGACGCCGATCATGCGGGCGCCTATGTGTTTGCCCCACTGCCCTGCAAGATGACCTACACCACCGGATGCAGCATGAAACAGAACGCTTTCCCCCGCTTTAACAGGATAAGTCCGGCACATCAGGTATTCGACTGTCATACCTTTTAGCATTACGGCGGCTGCCACATCATCGCTAATGTTGTCTGGAATTTTTACCATGCGCGCTGCGGGTGCGTTGCGGTGTTTTGCGTAAGAGCCTAACACCGGACCGTAAACGACACGGTCTCCTATAGCCAGATCAGTGACATCGGATCCTACGGCTACCACATTACCCGCTGCTTCCAGCCCAAGACCCGATGGTAGTTCGAGCGGGTAATAACCGGATCGCTGATAGACATCCATGTAGTTTAAACCAATGGCGGTTTGTTCAAGCGTTACTTCACCACCAGACGGCGGTGGCAGATCGACAGAGCTCATTTGCATGACTTCGGCTGATCCCTGCTTATTCAGTATGATGGCGTTGGTTTTCATTGTGGGTCCAATAGAATCTTTAATGGTTAAGCGCGTTCAGTTTATATCGGGTGACGTCAGACACTTTCAACGAGTATTAAATCCACCTCGCCTGCACCGTCACGTCTGTTGGCAGCAGCTGCCTGATACTCGACAGAATTAAAGCAAGCCTCACCTTCATCAAGCGAGGCAAATTCGATGACAATAAAACGATGGAATCTGTCCGTCCCTTCCAGAATTTTATGGTCACCACCTCTTGCCAGTATCTTGCCCCCGTGTTTCGAAATTATACCCGGTACCAGGTCGGTATATCGCTTGTACGCAACTGGTTCAATGACATTTGATCGAGCTACCCAGTAGGCTGGCATAATATTCTTGATCCAGAATTAGAATTTTTAAAACAGAAGTTTAGGAAGGTAATTAGCTATCTGTGGAAACAATACAATCGATACTATACCGATCAGCATAATGATCCAGTATGGAACCGAGCTCATGAATATCTGACTGACGCTCACTGTTGAATCCTGTATTGCGGCTTTCACGGTATAGACAAGTAAGCCGAATGGTGGTGTTAACAGACCTGCTTCAATGGCCAGAATACCAATTACCGCGAATGCAATGCGGTCAAAGCCCAGAGCTGTTGCCAATGGTTCAAAGATCGGTACTGTGAGTAACATAATGGATATCGAGTCGATAACCATGCCGAGTAAAAACCAGACAAAAATGATCAGCCCCAAAATTAAAAATGGTGAAAGTCCGGAATTCAGAAAGAAGTCCTGAATAGCAGACGTTACTCCCGTCATCGCAAGTGTTCGTGAATATAATGCCGCCGCAAGTAACAATATGAGTATTGGTGCTGCCGTCTTGCCAACGGAAAAAATCGCTTCAAACAATTGTTTTTTGCGCATGCCTTTGGCAAAGGCAAACAGAAGAGCCAGAGCGGCGCCAGCGCCAGCGCCTTCAGTTGGCGTGAATATGCCAAACCAGATACCACCCAGTACCCCAAGGATGATGAAGGCCATTCCAGCAATACTGAAAAGTATTTGCGTACGTGTGGCTGTGTAATCGGACGTGGCAAGGGCTTCTGCATCAACTTTTTTAGGTTCTATTCCCTCTCCTGCCAGTTCCGGATTAAGAATCACCGAGCCAACGATATACAGCAAGTAAAGACTGGCCAACAGTATTCCGGGCAAAATACCTGCAAGAAATAACTGACCAATTGATTGCTCGGTGAGAATCCCCCAAACGATCATTAAAACACTGGGCGGTATTAACATACCAAGGCAACTGGAACCTGCTATTGCACCAAGCGCAAAACCCCTGTGATACCCATGTGCCTTCATCTCGGGATAGGCTATTCGTGAAAATGCCGCCGCTGATGCGATTGACACACCTGTTACGAACGAAAAAATAGTATTGCCAATAACGGTGGCAACTGCCAACCGGCCCGGCAGTGCTTTTACACCGCGATTGATAGCCTGGTATATATCTGTGATAGCACCTGAGCGGCCAATAAACTCTCCCATCAACATAAACAATGGAATGACAGCAAAGGTAAAATCGCGCATCGCCTCTGCAGCGGTACTGGCAAGGGTTGCTTCGACTATGCGCCACTTACCAGTTACCAGATATATACCGACTACACTGGTCATACCGAGTGCGATAGCAACATGCACCCCCAGCAATACCAGAGCGAACAACATAACGACAATAATAGTTGCTGTATTGACGTCAAACATAGCAGCTTGCTGATCTCATGGTATCTAACCATAGCAACAAAGAATAACGGTGAGTCAGATCGTATCTACTCACAGATCAAGGTCCGTGATCTCGAGTTTAAAGGCTTCGATTGCAGCAAGAGCCAGGTAATTGATTACGGCTAGAGCGCTGCCAATCAGGATGGTAAACCGTGCTGGCCAAACTGGAACTCGCATAGCACCTTCGCCGTCGAACTCGCCATTGGCATACGAGCGTAGTGCCGGCCCTATCGCGCCTTTAAAAAGGATTGCAAAGAACACAGCGCCGAGAAGAAATCCGAATATTGTCAGATAACGGCGTGTGTTGGGTCCGAAAACGTTCACTAAAAAGTCTGCACCCAGCATGGATCGACTACGGACTGCAAACCCGATTTGCAAAAATATAATAATAACTACCGAGTTCGCGATTATTTCCTTGGTGCCGTGTAACGGGTGATTAAGCGCGCGAAAAATGATATCCGCAAGCGTAATAAAACAAAGTACAAATGCCCAGAAGGCAGCCAGCACCATCAATGCTTTTGTTATTCGATCAGTGAGTTTGATTAAAAACATTGCAAGGATTGGATTCGACAGAAATCAGATAAGAGGCGATACGAGCATCAGGCTCGTATCGCAATCAGGTAGGTCAGAGTTAGATTTAACTATTTGATCTCGTAGCGTACCGGCCACTCGTAGCCGTTCTTTTCAGCAGCCTCAATAGTCAGTTTCAGCACTTCCGATGCAGGCAAGTCCTGCGCGTCAAGTTCGGTCGCCATTTTCTGCGGCCATTCTGAAAGTGAGTTTGCCCAGTCAGCTCGAACCGCGGGATCGATTTCGTTAACTGTAATCAATTCCTCAAGCGTTGCTATATCTTTCGCATATCGGTCTTTGTTGACAGTACCAGTCTGTTCTTCAAAATCTTTACCGACCTCAACGATGATTTCCTGGACATCTGCCGGCAGCTCGTTGAACGCTTCAAGATTCATTGTCAGTGCGTGCCAAGTAATGGAACCGAAACCAATTTTCGTATAAAAAGGACCGGGTTCATGAAGCTTTAGATTGACCCAGGCACTTGGAAACATAATCCAGCCTTCGTAGACATTGGTTTTCATTTCCGTATAAGCGGTGGCCAGTGAGCTTTGTACCGGTGTGACACCACCATATTCGAGCCAGTTCAGGTTGAGTCCGGCACCGGCAATTTTCTGCCCTTTAAGATCCGAAAGATCTTCCCACTCGAAACTTGTTCCAAGATTGTATCCACCGTCTGCAATTCGAGAGAGTAACTTCTGATTGAACTTCTCTTCGAAAACATCTGTCATGTACGGGACTTGTGCATAAACATCCTGCGCTGTTTTCAGACTGACTGTTGGGTCCATAGTGCCAAATGGCAACATAACCTGGAATGCGTGCAATGGCAGATTGGATGCTTCAAAACACATGCACATGCCACCGATATCAATAATGCCGTCCTGAACCCCTTCAAGGACTTCTGTTACTTTCACTATGCTGCCTGAGTAACCTTCAACGAAATTGACGCTATGGTCAGTTCTTTCTGCAACGCGTTTTTTTACTTCTTCCTGAAAATAGGTTTGCATTAGCCCTGCGTATACTACGCCCGGTGGGTGTCCGGAACCTATGCGCAAGGTGATGTCATCGGCACGTGCTGTACCGCTAAACGTAGCGGCAACAATTCCCGCTAGCAGAACTGAGCTTCGAATCTTTTTAAACATGATATTTCCTCCAGAAAATAAGGTCGCTTCAAACGACTGCGATGACAGAACCTACACTAAGCAGTCTCCTGCAATCTGAAGCTGTCAGGTATTGACAGCGGTTGGTTAGGACTGTCTTTGAACTCTACTGTTGTGAACAACAGGTCTGTCTCTCCAACATTCATTACTGCGTGGGTAAAACTTTCCCCCGCAGCAAACTCAAAATGTTTTGTTTCACCAGGTGTATGTACAACGTCTTGTATACGACCGTCGTCATACCATCCGCGGGCTTTGCCATGTGAGTGGCACGACCAGAAATAGTGCAGCACATGTTTGTGAAAGTTACATCGCTTACCGGGTGCTAAATGAAGATGCCAGACACGGACTCGTTCAGTTTCGGAAACTAAAACGCTACCGACAATTCCGTTATTGCCTGCATGATTGAACTCCCTTTGCAAATCTTCCGGCCAGTGCGCCCGGGGGTTGTCACCGTCTGACGGTGCTTCTACTAATTGTGGCTGACCCATATAGTGTCTCTATCGCGACCCGCAGTGGGTCAGGATACCTCGCGTTGTTCGTTAAGCACCAAAGCCTTGGAGCCCAGTGCATGAAGCGCATCCCGCAGCTCGCGCTGCTGAGTGTCGTTTAATTCAATGTTGGGCGGAAATACTGCGCGCCAGCTATCATCGTCACTCTGCCAGGCTTTGATCTGTTTTAGTGCAGGGCTTAGCGGATATTTCGCGATGGCCAAACGAACTGCTGTCAGTAACTCCTGAAGCTCAGCAGCTTGTGAAGTTCCATTCGCCTGGTAAGTTTTGGCGGTAAGCTGTGCAGACGCATTTGATGTTGCCGAAATTGAACCGGTACAACCGTTTGCCAATCCGTCAAGGAGCACAGCTTCACTGCCAGGGAAAACATCGAAGTCATCAACCGCTTTAGCGAATTCCAGTGTACCTTCAAAATTTCCCGAGCTGTCTTTCAGACCTGCGATTATAGGACCGAATGCAGCTTTTAAGCGCTGAATCAACGGCACTGTAAACGGTGTCATAGACAGTTGTGGAAAATGATATAAATACACTCTTAACGCATCTGAGTTTACCGTGTTAATCAGCTGATCGAAGTAATTGAACACACCATCTTCAGATACGTTTTTGTAGTAAAACGGTGGCAAGACCAAAGCGTTGGTAAAGCCTGCATCAACTACAGATTGCGTTGCAGCTATTGCATCACCTACAGAACAGGAACCAGTGCCAAAAATCACCTTGTCTGATGAAAAACCAGCGTCGCGAAACAAACCCGGCACTTTAAGCCGAAAAGCCAATGGCAGGGAGTTTCCCTCGCCGGTTGTGCCCAGAGGGGCGACGCCAGTGACTCCCTGATCCATCAGCCAGTTGCAGTGCGCAATTAATCGTTCACCACTCGGATTTCCAGATGAATTGACTGGGGTGATGGATGCCGCGTAAACACCGTGTTGCGCTTTGTTTGCAATGGCCGGGTTTTCATTGGCTTTGCTCATACGGAAACCGCCTTCAGATGATTCTGCGCATCACGCGCCCGGACGACCACTTTAATCGCATCATCAACCCGTTCGCGCGCATAGCGAAGTGCCTCTGGCAAATCGTCAAGTGCAAACGTGTGGGTATGAATTAGCGACGCATCGAAGCGTTTTTCAGCCATAAAAGCCATGGCCCTGTGAGTAGCACTTTTGCCCTCACCTCTGATGCCGTACATGTACATGTTATTTTTGACCACATGCGGTAAATCAATCGTTGCAGGATCATGAGGGAACGCCGCCAGACAGATCTTGCCGCCACGATTGGTCATGTGTATGGCATCGTTTATTGCGACTTCGCTACCGGCACATTCCACAACGTAGTCCACCCCCTGCTCGCCGGCAATAGCTTTTACTGCAGAGACTACATCATTATTTTTTACGTTTATCACGTGGTCAGCGCCAAGAGATTTGCCAATCTCAAGTCGGGCATCTCTTGTGCCTGTTAAAATGACCGGTGAAGCGCCTAGTGACTTTGCTACAGCCACTGCCAGTAAGCCTATGGGCCCCGGACCAGTAACAACGACACTTTCCCCCGCAACAAGTCCACCCAGTTCGGTTAACCCGTACATTGATGTACCGGCGGTGACAACCAGCGTCGCCTCTTCATCAGACATATCGTCTGGTACCTTAATAACGGTATTGATGTGGTTTACTGCATACTCAGTAAAACCACCGTCTGTAGTAAAGCCGTTTGCACGGTGGCCTTTTTTCAGATCCCCGTAGTTGAGGCCATAGTTAAGGCAAGAGGTATACATCCCCTGTCGGCATCTTTTGCACTGACCACAACCGGCATGGATTTCAACCGTTACACGATCCCCTATATCGAATTCGTTAACACCTTCACCTAATGCTGCTACGGTGCCCATGTATTCATGGCCAGGTGTGAAATTTTTATTAAACGGCGGACCGCCTTCAATTAAGGCTGGTGTTCCATAGTGAATAATTTCAAGGTCAGTGGCGCAGATGGCGACTGCATCAATGCGTATCAGAATTTCTGCCCTTGATGGCATCGGCACCGGTTTTTCAACCTGCACCAGTTCATCCGGATCGCCTATTACCCAGGCCTTCATTTTGGAGGGCACAGGCATTTTGGCAGAGGTTGTTACCCCGGAATGATTTTCCACGTTTTCCCCGTTCTGACACGCAGTATCATGGCGCTGCTGCCCAGTATGTAAAATCTTTCGATGTTGTTAGCCTATTTCAATGCATCAGAGCATGTCAAATATTATCGATAATCGTTGATCGATTATCTCCAAAATGAACCTGGTTCGGGATATGATTCAGGTAAATCAGATTAACCGTCAAAGGACGCAATATTGGTTATGACTTCAGTCACTCCGCTTCCGAGAGCTTCACTGTCACAACAAATCAGAGACCAGTTGCTTGAGCGAATTATGCACGGGGAGTTACATCCGGGAAGCCGGCTTGTCGAGCTAAAGATCGCGGCCGAATTCTCGACCAGCCAGGCACCGGTCAGAGAGGCACTGCGTGAACTTGAAACGATGGGTGTCATCCAAACATTACCCAACAAAGGTGCGCGAGTCCGAACCATAACCAACGAAGAACTACGGCAACTGTACGATGTACGCGCGCAACTGGAATCTTACGCCGCCCAATTAGCGACAGAACAAGGCGCACAGTTGAAGTCTCGATTAAAAGAAGCGGTAAAAGCTATGCGCAAGTCTGCAAGGGCAAGTGACTCTACCGGCTTTGCAAACCACAATTCCCTTTTTCATCGCATCATTGTAGAAAGCAGCGGCAACAAGGTTCTACTGGAGCTATGGGAAACGCTGAACGTGCAAACAAGGACAATGACTAACGTTACTCGTACCCGACGTAATCTAATGGAACTTGCGGACTCTCATCTGGAAGTAATTGAAGCCATAGCCAGCGGCAACCCTGAAAAAGCCAATCTTGCGGCAAAGGAACACGTACTCTCGAATCGACCGTTTCCGACCGAATAGACCACACTACAGTTAAACCAGTAAGGCCAATATCACAATGAAAGAAGCCACCAGTAACCTTGTACGACCACAGGTTTATCAATTTAAATTAGGTAACGCGGTAATAACCAATCTGCTTGAAGGCCATGTCGTGCGTCAGGACTTTCATCCGTTCGTAGCTACCAATGCCACTGCGGATGAAGTGCAAAAGCTTGCTAATCAATACAACCTGCCGTACCCGGGCCTTGAGCATAGTTTCAATACCACGCTTATAGAAACAGGTGGCAAGCTTATCGCGGTGGATCCGGGTTTTGGCGAAAACGCGCCTATGCCGTCGGCGGGTTTTTTCGGTCAGTCACTGAATGCCGCCGGCTATAAGATTGAAGATATCGATATTGTGCTCATCAGCCACAGTCATCCGGATCATATAGGCAATCTGATGACAAACGGTAAACCGACATTCCCCAATGCAGAAGTTGTTTACGGTCGCACAGAGTTTGACTACTGGAAGAAGGGTGAAAACATTTCTGACATGCGGAAACCGACATTAGCTCTTTTTCAAAAAGTCGCCCTGCCGCTAGAGAAAAGCATCCGCTTTATCGAACCTGAAGAATCAATAGTGCCGGGTTTAACCGCGATAGAAGCCTATGGTCACTCAGCCGGGCATCATGCGTTTCACTTTGAAGACAACGGCCAGCAGTTAATAATGTTGAATGATACGGTAGCCCATTTTGTCGCCTCATTTGCACACCCTGAGTGGGCGTTTTCTATGGATGATGACCCGGATGCAGCAGCCGTCAGCCGACGCCGGGTACTCGATAGAGTAACCAGCGACAAAATACCGGTTATCGGTTTCCATATTCCATTTCCGTCAATAGGCTATGTAAAAGCCAAAAATAAGGCGTTCGAATTCCAGCCAGCTGCTTATCAATTCAATGTCTGATCAGATAAAAGTTGGGGTCATCGGACTGGGCATCATGGGCGGATCATTCGCCCGCAATATTCTTGATGCAGGTTTTAGCGTTGTTGGATATGACGTTGTCGAAGCTAACATAAGCTCGCTGGTTGATTTAGGCGGAAGCGCTGCTAAGTCACCTGGTGACGTAGCTTCGCAGTCCGATGTTGTTATCACTTCATTGCCAAGTGTTACCTCTTTTCACGAAGTTATGTCTGGAAAAGATGGCATAAGCGCCTCAGCAAAAAAGGATTTGATTGTTGTCGAGTGCTCAACGCTTTCGGTTAGTGACAAGCAAGCGGCGCACGACGAGCTGCAAAAAGTGGCTACCGTCCTGCTGGATTGTCCCATCAGTGGCACCGGTGCTCAAGCCGCTACGCGCGATCTCTCGGTTTATGTGAGCGGTGATAAATTAGCCAGCCAAAAGTGTCAGTCGGTACTTGATGCCATAGCTAACCATACGTTTTACGTTGGAGATTTTGGCAACGGCAGCAAAATGAAATTTGTGGCCAATGTTCTGGTATCAATTCACAATGTAGCAACGGCTGAAGCGCTTACACTCGGTATGAAAGCCGGCCTCGAGCCAGAGAGTATTTTCAATGTAATTAAGGCAGGCGCTGGTAACTCTCGTATATTTGAATTGCGCGCACCTATGATGGTAGACAACGACTACAGCAATGCCACGATGAAAATGGATGTCTGGCAAAAAGACCTGAATGTGATTGGAGAATTTGCCAAAGATCTGCAATGCCAGCTGCCTTTATTTTCAGCAAGCACTGACGTGTATGACGCGGGAATGGACATGGGTCATGAAAAGCTCGACACTGCATCAGTCTGTAAGGTGCTGGAACAGATGGCCGGTATTGAGCGCAAATAAGCAGTAATACAAATATAACTAAACCTAAAATTGACAGGAAATAACCCTATGGCAATTAGATTAAAATCCACAATCACCGGAATTGTTAAAGGACCGAGTCCTTCGCATTCAATGTCTAAATGCAGTATACGTGATGTCGAATTGACCATTGATGAACCGATCGAGCGTGGTGGCACCAATCTGGGCTTTTCGCCAACAGAAACGGCAGTTGCCGCATTGATTGGATGCACCAACGTGATTTCTCACAAGTGTGCCGATAAACTTGGTATCGATATCGGACACCTGAATATTGAGGCAAAGTACGATTTAGATCGCAGGGGTGTGATGCTGACTGAAGAGATTGATGTGCCGTTTCCAAAGATTGTACTTAATATTGTGGCAGACGGACCGGCAACAGACGATGAGCTCAAGCAGGTTTCTGCCGAACTTTCAAAGTACTGTGCGATCTCTAAAGTTTTTCGCGCGGCAGGGACTGAGGTGGAAGAAAACTGGTCACGTGCTTAGTGCAGAGTGATTGTCAAAGCTCATAGTCTTATCGAACAATCAAGGTGCTTCGGTTCTAGATAGTGCCTATCCAGAAACTCGTTGTTTCATAGAGTGCGTGAATTGCGTACGGTGCCTCTGTCACTACAGATGACCACCATGGATACTTGGATTGGTGGATGCGCAAGCTTATCCACCCTACGAAAATCTTGTTCACTGCCTCGTTTCTGAACGGGCACTAGTTAGTTAGTGGTCATCTTGAATCCCATTGGACTAATAGTAAATGCAAGAATGTAGGGTGGATAAGCTTGCGCATCCACCAATACCCTGCCCAGCGGATTCGCAGGCCCGTTGTTGCTAGCAAGGCACCCCACGACGAGCACTGCAACTATTAATGCGCACTACTAGCCAAGCATATATTCCGGCAACCAGTTAGCAAGCTTTGGAACGAGCAGCACTATAAACGCCGCTACCAGTATTAAAATAAAGTACGGAAACGAACCACGAAATATTTTTGCCAGTGTCGCGGTGGGGTCTGGTACGGACCCTTTAACCGTATAAACAAGCAAACCGAATGGTGGCGTTAACAGTCCGGCTTCAATTACCAGAATACCAAAAATTGCAAATGCCAGTGGATCGATTCCAATAGCCAGCGCGATTGGTGCAAAAATAGGTACGGTCAATAAAATTATCGAAACCGAATCGATCAACATGCCCAGTAATATCCAGATCACAACCATGACACCGATTATCATAAAAGGATCTACACCCAATCCCAAAAACAGGTTCTGGATGTAATTAACAGCACCACCCATTGCAAGTAGTCGAGAGTACATAGAGGCTGTAATCAACAAAAACATAATAGGTGCTGTGGTTCTGCCAGCCTGAAAAATCGCGGCCAATATATCTTTGCCACGCATGCCTTTGGCGATACCAATAAACAGCGCACCAATTGCACCGAACCCTGCGGCTTCGGTGGGAGTAAACAAACCGAACCAGATACCGCCAATCACCAGCATTATTAACAGAAGAATGCCGAAACCACCGATCGCTTCAGATCGAATTTCTGCCCCGGTCAGTTCCTGCCTCTGTTGATTAACAGACGGTGCAATAGAAGGGTTTCTGCTCGCAGTAATGACAACATACAAGGAGAATAACAAGGCCAGTAAAATTCCTGGTAAAACACCTGCTACAAACAGCGCACCGACGCTCATCTCGGTTAAAATAGCCCACACAATAAGCAATATAGACGGCGGTATTAACATACCCAGACAGGCAGAACCTGCAACCGCTCCGAGTGCATAGCTCTGCTTGTACCCGTGTCTTTTCATTTCCGGATACGCAATACGGCTAAATGCCGCAGCGGCCGCAATCGAAACACCGGTTACAGCAGCAAATACAGTGTTACCAGCAATGGTCGCAATCGCTAACCTGCCGGGCACTCGCTTTAGCATTCGATCACATATACGGTATAGATCGGAGGCAGCACCGGAACGCGCAATAAAATCACCCATTAATACAAATAAGGGTATGACTGCAAACACATCTTTTCTCACGGCTTCATAAGCCGTGTTACCGAGTATCGCCAGTGCTGCTTCAACGCTTCCGAGCATTAACCAAACACCCAGAGCACTACAGACCGCAAAGGCTACACCGATGTGTACACCGAGTAGTATTAGCACGATCAGCAGACCGAGCATATAAAGCGCAATATCACCGCCCATATATTGTTATTTCCCCTTGTGCGTTCTGCCTGCGTGTGCGGTTAATGATCTAATGATCTGCTCAGTGGTGCTTCATTTTCGTCAATCAGTTTTCCGGACCAGTCGTAGTAGATCATCGATAGGTAAGCAAAGATGCCAAACACTGACATGATCAGTATCACGCCACGCAGTGGCCAGACTGGTACTCTTAGCGCGCCCTCGCCTTCGTATTCACCAATACGATAGGCTTCAAGCAAAGGCTCATAGGTACTGATCGCTAATCCAATAAACAACAACACACCTAACAGGTAACAGATGGATCGCAGTACTCGTCGAACGACCTGGGGTACAGCATCAGCCAGCACACTGGTTCGCAACATGGAACCCGAATAGATAGCAAGAGGCAGTTGCAGGAAAGTAATCGCAACAATGGAATTCTGGATGATTTCTTTGGTGCCCGGTATCGGTTGGGACAACAGGCTCCGTCCACCAACATCAAGAAATATGAGTATCGCCAGTCCCAGCGTCCAGAGGGCTGAAACAAGATGAATTGCACGCGACAACCTGACGGGTATGGTCAATTTATAATGTCTCGTGTCATAAACATTTCCCTTATGCATCGTGGCTTGATGGTGGTACGCCCTGCCATTGCTGAATCCGGATATATTGTGAGGCAGTCCTGTTCGGCTGCCAATCTATCAGTAAATCTAATGTTTAGCATCAGGAAAAATTGTTTCGAGCCGTACCTGAAGTCCGGTACCGTCGGAATACACTGATATCGTAACCAATCGCAGCCGACGAGAAGCAAGACTATAACTAAATGGGCAAACCTTGTGAGGGCCGAAATGTCGTAAAAGCGAACTCTCCTCCGGCGACCATTTCTCAAACTTGACTCTCTATTAAGGGTATGTTGTATACGGGGTACGACTGTAAAAACGCTGTATCACTGATGCAGAACAGTCTTGCTGTTTACCATGATGTTTACCTAATTAGTATTCGGAGGAATTAATGAAAATTGTTCAGTCAAAATTGACAGCCATTACAGCGGGTCTCGCCTGCGTACTCAGTCTGTCGATGAGTTCTGCTCTTCACGCGGACAACATAACCTTACGCATTGGTGCCGGACACCCTAACGGACCTGCTGTGTACGTTGCAGATACGGCAAACTATTTTGTTCCGGAAGTCAAAAAACGCGTTGAAGCAGAAACTGATCACACGATTGAGTTTGTCGAAGGTTATGGCGGTGCAATAGCGGGTGTTGCAGAAACACTTGAAGCAGTACAAAACGGAATTCTTGACATCGGTGCCTACTGCATGTGTTTTGAACCTGCCAAATTGTTTTTACACAACTTCCCGTACTACGCACCATTTGGTCCTCAGGATTCGAAGCAGCAAATGCAGGCGGTGCGCGCTGTCTACGACAAGACCCCATGGTTAACTGAAGTATTTGAATCAGATTACAAACAAAAACTACTTGGATTGCATGGCTGGGATAACTATCACCTGGGCACAACAGAGCCATGGGATACAGTAGAAGATTTAAAGGGCGTTAAAGTGGGTGGTGCCGGGCCAAACCTGCCGTGGCTGGAATATGCCGGTGCTGTGCCGGTGCAATCGACGCTGCCTGATGGATACCTTTCATTGCAGACCGGTGTATACAATGGCTGGTTAATGTTTCCATCTGCCTACCTTGGTTTTAAATTTTACGAGCCTGCTCCGCACTACACCCAGATCGGTTTCGGTGCAATGGGAGTTAATGCCTTAACTATGAACGCTAAAAAATTCGATAAACTTCCGGAAGATGTTCAAAAGATCATCCTCGAAGTCGGACGCGGTTATGAAGATCAGTCGGGTGACTCTTTGAATGCCCGTCAGGAAGCCGGGCTCAAAGGACTTGCAGAAATTGGAGCCAAGATGAAAGTATTGCCTGAAGAAGCCCGTGCTGGCTGGGCTGTATCACTGGCCGAGTTTCCAGCTAAACAGGCAAAAGAAGCGGACGGTCGTGGATTGCCAGGCACCGAGGTAATGACTGGTTATCTGGAAGCCGTCGGTGCCACTGGCTATGACTGGCCCCATATTTACGAGATAAAATAATTTCCAACGAAATTAAATAGCGTAACAATACCTGAGCTTGCGATTGCAAGCTCAGGTTAAAACAATGAAGTTGCTTATCCCTCTTTACAAATCAACACAAAGGTAGATTCAATGGACCTGGCTTTTTTCACCATGCCGATTCATCCACTCGATAAAGACTGGCGCACTTGTCTTGACGAAGACCGGCAGGCCTTTGTTCTGGCGGATGAACTTGGATTTACCGAAGCATATATCGGCGAGCACTCTACCGATAAAGCGGAACGCGTTACTTCGTGCGTTGCATTTTTAGCATGGGTAGCTAACGATATAAAGCAAATGCGTTTAGGAACCGGTACGATAAATATGCCTAATATGCATCCGGCTGCGGTTGCCGGACAAATTGCCATGCTTGATCACATGCTCGACGGACGATTGATGTTTGGTATTTCTCCCGGTGGTCTTGCCTCTGATGCCGAGGCGTTCGGTAATCTTGATGAAGACCGCAACCTGATGTTCCAGGAATGCATTAATACCGTATTGAAAATCTGGGAAAGCGATCCACCGTATAACATTAAAGGCGATCACTGGTCAGTATCGACTGAACGTACACAGATACTTGATATTGGTCAGGGCATTATGCCTAAACCGCTACAACAACCGCATCCACCAATCATAGTCACTGTCGTAGCACCGTTCTCCAAAGGTGTTACAGAAGCCGCTGCACGCGGCTGGGACCCGATATCAGCCAACTTTCTATTGCCACAATGGGTTGCTTCTCACTGGCCAAAGTATGTAGAAGGATGCGAACGCGTAGGACGCCCGGCAGATCCTGCCAACTGGCGCGTGGCACGATCGATATTTGTAGCGGATGACCTGAAAAAAGCCAAAGACTACGTTTGGGGTCCGGATAGTCCTTATCGCTTCTACTTCAGTCAACTGGTCACCAAAATGAAAAAGCATGGCCGCTCCAATCTGTTCAAGGAAGACCAGGAGATGAGCGACGACGATCTGACCGTTGATTATGTGCTTGAGCGTTGCGTCCTGTGGGGAACACCAGACAAAGTCGCCGATGATATTTTATCGCTGCGCGAAACAGTAGGTGACTTTGGCACGTTGATGTATGCAGGCAAAGACTGGCTTGATCCGACTCTTGGTAAAAATTCAATGCGGCTTCTGGCGGAAAAGACAATGCCGATTGTAAATGCAGCCATTGGTTCTGACGCAGGTGGCGCTAAAAGCACGGATAAAATAAAAGAAACAAGCTAGATCACAACAATACATAAGCAACAATGAATCGTCTGACAGACCGCATTCCGTATCAGCTCATAGTCAGTGTAGGGTGGATAAGCTCGCGCATCCACCAATACCAAGCTATGTGGTGGATGCACAGGCCCAGGTTTAATAAACAATGGCACCCTGCATCCTCCCCGCTTACTGTCTATCGAACAGCATTTCAGTCTGGGCACAAACCAGACCCGAATAACTAACAATGAATCGTCTGACAGACCGAATTCCCTATCAGGCCATAGTAGACAGGCCACGCCTTATACTGCCAGATAATAACCGCATCGCGGTATGGGTTATTGTCAATGTCGAAGAATGGCAAATAGAAAACCCCATGCCACGAACGGTGTTACCGCCGCCGATGGGACAACCACTACTGCCTGATGTACCCAACTGGTCGTGGCATGAATACGGTATGCGCTCGGGTTTCTGGCGACAACACAAAGCACTTACTGAACGCAATATCCCTGTGACCATGGCGATAAACGGCCATGTTTGTGAATCGTACCCAAGAGTCGCCAGTGCAGGCCTTGATGCGGGTTGGGAGTTTATGGGGCACGGGTATTTACAGGGACCTATGCACAAGCTGACAGACCAGCGTAAAGCGATTGCCGATACCGTCAATGCGATAAAAGCGTTTATCGGTCAGCCTCCCCGATCATGGGAGTGCCCGGGTTTAACAGAAACCGATAAAACACTCGATTTACTGCGAGAACATGGTATTGAGTACGTTGCAGATTGGGTTATTGATGACTTACCTCAGGATATAGACACTCCATACGGCACTATCACCACCATACCGTATACCGTAGAAACCAATGACATTGCAGTTTATGCACTACAGCAACATGCATCTGACGAATTACTTAAACGTGGTATTGACCAATTCGATCGTTTGTATCTGGAGGGCGCAGAAAACGCGCGTGTAATGGCTATATCTGTACACCCTTACATTACCGGCGTACCACATAGAATTCGATATCTGGAAGAGTTGCTTGATTATATCCGTGATCATGACGGTGTTAGCTGGATGACTGCCAGTGAAATCGGTGACTGGTACCGTGGGCAGTTAACTAGTGTTTGAGGCTTTCTGACCGGTAGGTTCGTTCCCTACCCTGACGGTCATCTATCTTAAGCCGGTTGCCTGTTATTAATGTCTGCCATGAAAAAAATCCTGATTACTGGCGCAAGCGGTTACCTTGCCCATAGGCTTGTACCGATTGCACAGCAATACGGCGAGGTTACCGGCGTCGCACGAAATAGCGACCGTGTACATGCCGGCGCAAATAAGACACTGTCTATCGATATTACCGATGAAGATGAGCTACATGCCTGTATAGCGGAGACAACACCAGATGTGATTATTCATGCTGCAGCGGCAAACCCCGGAAGCAAGGATGCTGAGATGAAAGCAGTTAATCATCTGGCGACGGCCAATATCGGAAAGCTCAGCGGTGAGACCGGCGCGCGCCTGGTAGCCGTATCGTCTGACATGGTGTTCAACGGTGATGCCGCGCCTTACGATGATCATTCACAACCAGAACCTATCAATGAATATGGTCGTACAAAAGCCGCAGGCGAAGCTGCGGTAATGGACTACGCAGCGGTGGTACGAACTTCACTTATCTATGGCTTGGAACTGATGGACCGAGGTACAGCGGGATTCGTCGCATGCTTGCAGAACGGAAAAACCCTGAAACTGTTCGATGATGTATTAAGGCAACCGGTGTGGGTGGATTCACTGGCCCACGCATTGTGTCGGCTGGGTGTTGAACATACGGACATCAAGGGGGTGGTAAATGTGGTGGGAGATTCTGTCTATACCCGTGCAGATTTTGGTTTGATGATGCTTAAGTTCTGGGGTGTGGATACAACAGAAAAGGTGGAACTTGTGTCCGGGGTGGGCATTGCCGGTTTACCCATAGATCTTCGTAAAAAGTGTACGAGGGCAAGGCAACTGGGCTATACCATGCCCGGGGTTGAGCAGGTACTTGCGCAGGTAACGGAGCAGTGAATTGCTACTACCGTACTGCTTCTGAATGCCAGGCGGCTGTGTCTGCATTTCTACTTCTGGATCTGCCTGCCCAAAGCGGCCATTGGTAACGTCCACCACAACGGCGAGCAACTTGTTGCGAGTCCTGTTGCTGGCGATTGTTACGAGTCACAGGCATTACGTTGACTCCACGATGGTGCAGTTTTCCTACCGTCACAAGCTGTTTGTTACCCTTTTTTCACCTTTAAAGAATAACTCAGTGGAATACGCTTCTTTTTCTCCAAATAAGCGTGACCTCCTGCAATATCCCACGGGTTTTCGCAAAACTCTACAACAGAAAAATTCAAATCAATAAGTGTTTGGATAACTGAACTCATAGTATGCTGATATTCGTAAGTTGTTGGCCCTTCATATTCTGTTTGTCCATAGTAATCCAAACCTTCATTAGCGACATAAGCCGCCTTAGAAAAATAACTACCTTCAAATTCTAAAGGTTTATTTTCATCAAATGTATAAGGAAAAACACCCGTCATTGGGTGCATCTCATAAATAAAAATCTCGCCAGTCTGTTTAAGAAGGCGTTTGATAACTTGTAAATAAAGACTCAAATCTGGCATCCAGTTGAATGAGCCAACAGATATTATTGCAACATCAAAACGGCCATCAAAAGTATCGGGAAGTTCGTAAACATTCTCCCTCATAAACTCTGCATTTAAACCAGACACTTCTTTCAGCTTGTTTGCAAATTCAATATTGTCGTCCGAGATATCAATTCCTAAACCAAAATCAGCACCCATATTAAGAAACGATAGAATTTCTCTGCCATTATTACAAGGCAACTGCACAACAGACTTACCTGCAAAATCAACTTTAGCGTAGACAGATTTATCATTATCATCAAAAGTCACATAGCCATTTTTAGTGAACCCCTCCAACCACTCTTTGGCCATAGATTTCTGATGAAATTCCGCGGCGGCATTCCACGCTTTTCTATTAGATTCACACTGCTTTTTCATAGTTAATCTCTTATGCAAATTTTGGTATCAGATGTTCTATTTAGAGCATTCTTAATCAAGACTGAAATCTCATAACAGCGTACATAAACGGAAAACCGTTTATGTATTCTCATATAGTTTTCCGCATATGTATAAATGCTAATACTTTGCAGCGCACATATGCGATATGCTGAAAATTTATCGCAGGACGGCTATTGGCCGACTGTAGCAGTAGCTGCAAGTCGTCTTGAGGCTACCCATTTCACCTTATCAGATCAATCAGCGAACGGGGAGACAGCCCCTTGCTGTTGTTCGCTAAGACCCGTTGAGCATCAGCTTTAGTCACCAGCAAAGCAACTGACCAACTTGCCGCGCCCCGGGATATACTCGTAGCCATCAAGTCGTCAAAGCTTCGGCTCTGGATTCTCTGTATTTTCCCCACCTTCTTGCAGCAACAGGTAATTCATTGTCGATGAGGCATGGCGAAACTTCA
>CAZYRP010000094.1:0-19271 GCA_964649465.1 uncultured Granulosicoccaceae bacterium
ATGTGATAGAAATTCCTCGTCCCATAAGTGACTCACGTAATGTGGGAAATCTTTTTTTAAGACCGGCCTCTGTTCAGCGCGCTTTTTGATGTCCTTCCAGGTGCTCTCTAAAGTGAGTCCGGGTGTGGTTTTGTCACCCGGTTTAAATCGTTGCCACAGAGGTGACTCGCCCTGATACCAGGCTTCACCAAAGGGTTCGTGCAAACAATCAAGATCTCCACGCTGGCGCATCATCCATTCAAACGCTGTCGAGGTTGATCGCGGAACTGCCCACAATGCAATTATTGGGTGCACTACAGTGAGCTCAGCAAGCGACCGTGTTCGCTCAGTGGTTTAATCGATAACGTTTTAAATATTCGCCAATATAATGCAGTGTCGTTGGATATTACGGGCTTGCCGAGTAAATCTTCAAGCATTGGTGTTATGTGCAGCATGCGTTGCGGTTGATTGTTTGCTCCTGTACGAAAGTTGCACATACCTGGCGCCAGGTAAGCTTCGGCCTCCGGTGCTTTGTCGGCAATATATTCAAAGCTTTTTTTAGCAAGCTCACCATCAAATACCCACCGGCAATTGTTAACTTCCTCCTGCGAGGCAAAGAAGCCCTGATCGGCAAAGTTTCCAGCCCACACCACATCAAAGCCTGCTTCTTTCAGAAAGCCCGCTGTGCCCTGCCACCAGTCAGGCCAGTGGTAAACACCATTCAGTGCCACCTTCTCTATATTCATTTCTCGCAGCGCTTCAACCATTGCGTAACCTGCCATATGAAAAGGTACGCCGTATGTTTCTTCAAGCTGGCTGCAAAAATCTCGTATTCCATTCACTCCCAGGCCACTGGCATGAACCCAGTTCGAGCCAACCTGTCCGCAGACATCCGCACCGTTGTTTGCCATGCAGTGAACAAACTCTTCAAGCATATCGAAGTTGTGTTTTCTTTGTATCAGCTGATGCGCGTAGTCGGGTACATGCATCATCCACCCGTGCACGCCAATGGTTGGCGGGCTAATGCTTGAAAAATCACTCGGTGCTGCATCCCAGTCATGTGGCGGACAGGTAAACCCTACCTGGTGTGGAAACAACTTGTGCTCAGGCTTCCACTCTGTGGGCATAAGATTGCTTTCAGTCATCGACAGCTTCCCGCATCCACTGCTGTAATACCTTGATGGAATGTTCAGATTTCACTCCACAGTTTGGATCAACCACTAACGGGCCGGGAACGTACCCACGACTGTTCAGACCTCTTTGTACAGACTCGACGAGATGAATATCTTCCTCTACGGTTGTTTCCCTGTCTTGTAGTGCAAGTTCATGCAGCATGCTGGCATCTGAGCCGTCTATTGAATACCAGCCCCGCCATACAACCACCTTGTCATGATCAATAGCCCGCCAGTGATAGGTATTCAGCACATTGCCCGGGTAAACCTGGAAAGACGTTAAAGGCCACAGAAACCAGGATGAGTAGTGTCCTGCATACTCATTGGCGTTTAGATCAATTGGATAAGTCATTTTATCCAGATTCTGGCACTCGGTGGTATGTCGCAAACAATACCCTTGTGGTTGAATGTCATAGGTACTGGCTTTCACTATGCCGTTTGAGAAAGTCGGGTGATTCAACTGACAGTGATAGCACTCCGAGTAGTTTTCAACTGATACTTTCCAGTTACAATTTTCTGGTATTTCGACCCACTCAAACGGCTTTAGCTTTTTGATGTGTGGTACAAAATCATTGAGTTCTTGTCGTGCGTTTGGAAACCAGTCGTCCATGGGTTTTGCTAATGGATCAAGATTGGCAAACAAAAAACCGCAGAAATTCTCAATGCGAATTTCCGTTAAGCACACTGACGATACCTCAAAGCCTTCTACTGATTTAACGTTGGGGCCTGAACGGAGTTCACCGGTAAGTTCATAACTCCATGAGTGATAAGGGCAAACCACAATTGTGGTATTGCCGGAACCTTTTAGCAGCTGGTGCGCGCGGTGCTGGCAAACATTAAAAAATCCCTTTATTTCGTTTTCGCGAGTGCGTACACAAAAGAGATCTTCTCCGGCAATTGAGAAGGTAAAGTAGTCACCCGGATTTTCGAGTTGTGACTGATGTCCGGCGAATTGCCAGGTATTGGCCAGCACACCCAGCTGTTCCGTTTTAAAAATAGTTGGATCAGTGTAGTAGCGTGCATCCAGTGATCTAACCGGTAAAGACTTTGTCATTTACCTTCCTCACAATACAGGCCCAGCTCATGTCGGCGTTGGTGAAATGTCTTTACTCTATCGACAACTTTCGGAGTACCCATAGCAATAACAAATGACAACAACGTTTCGAGTAGCGCGATAGTAGACACCGATGATGGAAAAAACTGTGGCGTTTCTGCCGATAGCACAAACCCGTGATCAGACCCGGCGACTATAGGCGATGCGGCGCTGTCTGAAATACCAATGACCTGCACGCCTTGCTCACGCGCAATCTGTACTGCTTTGACCACTTCAGTTCTGTAAGGCTTGCAAGTTATGGCAATTAGCACATCGCGTTTATCTGCCCACGCAAGATCATCAACCGGAGTGCTGCCGTTACGCGGAATAGCATTAAACTGCTGCATGCCGGTGCTAGCGAGATAAGTGAAGTTTTGTGCGTTGGAGCTGTTAACCCCGACACCTAAAGTGAAAGTCTGGCGTGACTTGTTAATTGCCGCTGCTGCGGCTTTCAGCTCCCGCGCATCTATTCCGGCAAATGTATCTTCGATGTTTTGAATAGCGGCACTGACCATATCCCGATATACACCACCGAGCTTTCCCGTTTGACCCAATGATTGCAGCCAGCGAGCTCTGTCTGGAAAACTTACCACGCCACGGCGAATCTCTTCCCTGAACGGTGCGCGAAAATCTTCGTAACCATCAAATCCCACTGAACGCGCCATACGCACCAGGGTATTGGGTTTAACTTCAGCGGCAAGCGCTATCTCACGAATTGAACTGACGCTGACATCATTCGGGTTCTCTAATACATACGAGGCTGCCTTACGAACTTCCGGTGTCAGTTGCTTTAGCTCGGCTGAAAGTGCCAGCAATACAGCACTGCTTTCTGGTAACGGCGTTTCTGGTACAGTTGTACTATTCATCATTGACGAGTGTACAATCGTTTAATTAGTATGGCAATTGTTGAGTAAGTCATCGCTATAGTCTGAAGATGTAATAACTAAAGAATCAGGTATATGAGCGTACCCAAACATGCAAAAGTAGTCATTGTTGGTGGTGGTGTGATGGGCTGTGGGCTCGCTTATCATCTTGCTCATGAAGGCTGGACAGATGTAGTGCTGCTTGAAAAAGCAGAGTTGACATCAGGGTCCACCTGGCATGCTGCCGGTCAAATTACCCATTCCACATCAAGCTTCAGTCTGGGTAAATGTGTTGACTACAATATCGGTTTGTACTCAGGCGCTCTGGAGAAGGAAACCGGTCACAACGTTACCTGGCATGGTTGTGGTTCTTTTCGTCTTGCCTATGAAGAAGATGAAATGGACTGGCTGCGTCACACACTCAGTGTTGGTCGTTCTCTAGGCTTCAATATAGAACTGGTTGATCCTGCTTTTATTGCAACACTACATCCTTTCTACAATCTGGATGGTGTATTGGGTGCGTTGTATACACCGGATGACGGGCACGTTGATCCATCTGGAGTAACACAGGCGATGGCCGCAGGTGCCCGCAAGCTGGGTGTAAAAATTATTCGCCAATGTCGTGCCACAGATATAAAACAGCAGGCCAGTGGTGAATGGCTGGTATCGACTGAACAGGGCGATATCACTTGCGAGCATGTTGTGAATGCTGGTGGGACTTATGCGAGGCAAATGGGTGAGTGGTCTGGCCTGCAGCTGCCAATGACTTCAATGACGCATCATTATTTTGTGACAGAGACTGTGCCGCAATTTGAAGCGCTTGATAAAGAATTGCCGGTGGTGAGAGATGACCGAAAGGTATCCGGTTACATTCGCATGGAGCAAAAGTCCGGATTGATCGGTATATACGAAAAAACGAATCCCAATAGCGTTTGGGAGGATCACTGTCCGTGGGAAGCGGAAAATGAATTGTTTGAGCCGCACTATGAGCGCGTTATGCCCTGGCTTGAAAATGCACTTGAGCGCATGCCAATCTTTGCCGAGCTTGGTATTAAGCGCGATGTACACGGAGCCATCTCCCATCCGCCGGACGGTAATCCGTTAATCGGTCCTGCGCCGGGTGTGCGCAACTACTGGTGTTGTTGCGGTACACAAATCGGTATTGGCTGGGGGCCTGGTCTTTCGCGGGAACTTGCACGCTGGATGGTGCATGGCGCGGCTGATATTTCCATGCGCGACTATGACCCGAGACGTTTTGGAGATTATGCAGACAAACCATGGCAGGTGATCAAAGCGAAAGAAGACTATTGCCTGCGCCACGAAATTCCGTACCCGCATTTTAATCGGCTTGAAGGACGACCGATTAAGCCATCACCTTTGTATGAGCGATTAAAAGCCAAAGGTGCCGTATTTGAAGAGGTTTATGGACATGAAAGACCTCGTTGGTTTGCGGTTAATGGAGTTGCACAGCGGGATCATTACTCATTCAAACGCAATGAAGTTCATGATGTGCTGGCGAAGGAAGTATCTGCTGTGCGCTCGTCGGTTGGGATAATGGACATTTGCGCTTTCACCAAAGTTGAAGTAGTGGGTGCTGATGCCCCGATATTTCTTGATGCGTTGGTGGCAAACAAACTACCGGCTAAAGTAGGTGGGATTGTCCTTACCCACTTTCTTAATGAGCGCGGACGTATAGAGTTGGAAGCAACAGTCATCAGGCTGAATGAGGATCGATACTATCTGGTTTGTGCAGCATTTTTTGAGCAGCGATTGCTTGATCATCTCAATGCTCATAAGGCAGATCGAAATCTTGCGATCATCAATCGATCTACTGAATGGGGCGCGCTAACACTAAACGGACCTCGGTCCCGTGATGTATTGAGTGTCTGCACTGCTGCAGCACTCGACAACGCAAACTTTCGATGGCTAAGTGCGCAGGAAATTAACATTGCAGGGATTCCGTGTCATGCATTTCGATTGTCATACGCTGGCGAGTTAGGGTGGGAGATTCACACCGAACGTGAAGGTTTGCTTACTGTCTACGATGCGCTGTGGGCTGCCGGTAGGTCACACAACATAATTGACTATGGTTCATTTGCAATGAATACCATGCGCATGGAGAAAATGTTCAAAGGGGCAGGGGAGTTAACCAACGAAGTGACTTTGCCGGAGGCTGATGTGATGCGTTTCGTCAAACTCGATAAAGACTACATCGGCAAAGCCCGGACTCTTGCCAGTATGGAGTCTGCTTTGCCATGGGTGTGTGCCTATCTGGAAATAGAACCTGATGGCGTTGAAGATGGCCATGGTGGTGAGGCTGTGTTGTTCAATAATAATGTTGTTGGCTCTACAGCATCTGTTACTTTTGGTCATTCAGTTGGCAAAATACTGGCCTTTGCCTACATAAAGCCTGCTGCTGCAACTGCTGGTACGAAGCTACAGGTAATAATTGCAGGTGAGCCGCGCGAGGCGCGTGTATTGGATAAACCCGCATATGATCCGGAGAGTCTGCTTCCACGAACAGATAGCGAGATAACAACATGAACACGTGCAAGAGAATGCCGGTAGTACGTGTCGAGGTATTTAAGCGATGAAAATTACCCGCTTATCTGTCTTTCAAAAAGATCTGCCATTAAAAGACCCTTACTGGCTTTCCGGTGGTCGCCTTAAATTTGAAGTGCTGGATGCAACGTTTATTAAAGTTGAAACCGATGCTGGTATAACCGGCTGGGGCGAAGGCACGCCGTGGGGGCATACCTATGTGCCGGCACATGGTCCGGGTATACGTGCCGGAATTGAAACGATGGCATCATCCATTCTGGGGCAGGACCCCAGAAAAGTGGAGTTGGTTGAGCGATCCATGGACTTGTGTCTGCCCGGACACCTCTACGCCAAGGCACCTGTTGATCTTGCCTGTTGGGACATTATGGGCAAAGCATTCGAGATGCCCATTGCAGACCTGCTGGGCGGTAAGCGAAACAGTGGTACACCGGCAGCGTCATCAGTATCGTCTGGTGACCCGGACTACATGATGGGCATTATCAATAGCTATAGAGATCGTGGTTACGTTGCCCACTCCGCCAAAGTTGGTGGCAGTGATATTGATAAAGACATAGAGCGGATAAGACATATTGAGTCAAACAGACTGCCTGATGAGATTGTTCTTTACGATGTTAATCGTGCATGGACCAGGCGTGAAGCCAGCATTGTTATGAATGCAGTGGCGGAACTGGGTGTGACCTTTGAGCAGCCGGGAGAAACGCTTGATGATATTGCTCAAATAAGAACGGTTACCACCTCACCGATCAGCGTTGATGAATCACTGGTCACCCTGCAGGATGCCACTCGTATTGCACGCGATGGTCTGGCCGATGTGTTCGGCATTAAGCTTAACCGTGTCGGAGGTCTCACCAAAGCCCGCAGAATGCGTGACGTAGCAATGGAGCATGGTATTCAAATGTTTATCATGGCAACGGGTGGTTCCGTTATGGCAGACACAGAAGCGGCACATCTGGCGCAATCTATCCCGGATGCTTTTATAAAAGCCGGTTGGTCATGTCAGGACATGCTAACGCTTGATGTCGCGCCGGGCTGCGGGCCGCGTTGTGTGGATGGTTACATCACAATTGACGATACACCCGGACTCGGCGTAGTACCTGATGAATCAGTATTGGGAGCGCCGGTTGCGGTGTACTCATAGTCTGCAATGATAATTACACGGGTAAACTTATATAAAGTTGAATTGACCAGCCATGAAACCTACTACATGGCAGAGGGTAAAACCTGTGACACGGTAGATTCGATGGTTCTTTCACTTGAAACCGATGAAGGGCCGGTTGGCTGGGGCGAGGTTTGCCCAATACCACACTACCTTCCAGCCTATGCCAACGGGGTGCCGGCGGCAATTCAGGAAATGGCGCCGGTTGTTTTAGGTGCAGACCCCATCGGTCCTGAAGCGCTGATGCAAAGATTAAATACTCATTTGCAAGGACATGACTACGCCAAATCGGCTATAGACTCAGCACTTTGGGATTTAACCGCAAAAGCTGCCAACCTGCCTCTATACCGGTTACTTGGCGGCAAATGTACCGGGGATTTGCCGCTTTATCACTCCATTACCTGCATAGAACCTGAAGCCATGGCGGAGATAGCACTTGCGGCAAAGCAAGCTGGTATTGAGCAGATTCAGGTAAAGCTTGGTGCTGATAACAACTGGAGAACTGATGTGGCGCGGCTAACGCAAGTTCGTGAAGCAGTTGGTGATGAGGCTCTGGTATATGGAGACTGGAATTGCGGCAGCTCTCAACTTGATGCCAGTCGTGTTGGTCGAGCGGTCGCCCACCTTGATATTATGCTTGAGCAGCCATGCAGAACAATTGAAGAGTGTGCCAATGTGAGGAATGCATGCCAGCTGCCAATGAAAATGGATGAGAGTGCTCGCGATATGCCTTCTTTGTTGCATGCTTATAACCTTGGTTGTATGGACGCGGTCGCGTTAAAGCTATCTAAGTTCAGTGGTCTCTCAGCTATGCGCCAGGCGCGTGATTTGTGTATTCATCTGGGCGCTAAAATGTGCATTGAAGATACCTGGGGGTCAGACATCACAACAGCTACGGCGTTACATCTTGCTACTGCTACACCTGCTAAATCACTGCTTAATGTGTGTGACTTGTCGGGCTATGTTCACCCGCGACTGGATGTACATGCCCCTGTTCGAGATGGTGGCTGTATCAGCGTTAATGAGAAGCCGGGTCATGGTGTAGTACCAAACCCGGATGTGCTCGGTGAACCGGTTTTGAGCCTTCGATAGCATAAAGAACAAAATAAAGATTAGCTTATGAGCAATCAGGCGAAGTGGATAGAGCGTGCAAAATCAGTGCTGCCGGCAGGTGGTTTTGGAAACTTTGATCCTGGAATTATTATTGAGCGTGGTCTTGGGTCCCGCGTATGGGATGAAGACGGCAACGAGTATGTTGACTATCTAATCGGCTCAGGTCCGATGTTACTTGGTCACGGTCATCCGGAAGTGTTAGATGTCGTGCAGAGTCAGCTTGGCAGGGGTATGACTTTTTTTGCCAATAATGCAGCGGGTATAGAGCTCGCTGAAGATATTTGTGAAGCGGTGCCGTGTGCTGAGCAGGTTCGCTATCTGACATCCGGTGGAGAAGCAGACATGTATGCCCTGCGCTTAGCGCGGGCTTATACCGGCAAATCAAAAATTATGAAATTCGAAGGCGGCTACCACGGTATGTCAGCGGAAGCGCAAATGAGCTTAGCACCGGACACCCGGGCGAACTTCCCACAAGCGATACCGGATAGTGCAGGTATACCGGATTCAGTGCGCGATGAAATGGTTATTGCACCTTTTAATGACTCCGATACTGTTGTGGCCCTGCTCGATGAGTATGGGAAAGACATTGCAGCGATTATTGTTGAGCCACTGCAGCGTGTGGTGTCTCCGCAACCGGGTTTCCTTAAGCTTCTGCGTGATGAGTGTACTCGACGCGGCATCGTATTGATCTTTGATGAGATTGTTACCGGCTTTCGGCTCGCTTATGGCGGCGCACAAGAAGCCTATGGTGTTGTACCTGATATATGTACGTTGGGGAAAATCATCGGTGGCGGATTTCCGCTGGCGGCGATAGCAGGTAACAAAGAATTAATGAATCATTTTGATAAAGAAGTTGTTGGCAAGGATGGTTTCCTTATGCAGCTGGGTACCCTTTCAGGGAACCCGGTAGCATCGGTAGCTGGTATAAAGACCATGGAAATATTGCGTCGGGATGGCGCGTACGAGAACCTTCGCAATACCGGAGCTGCTCTGCAAAGCATGCTTGCAAGTTGCCTTGAATCGCAAGGTCATGCACATAAAATAGTGGGCGATAAAACGCTGTTTGATGTTGTCTTTACAGATCGGGAAGTAACAGATTATCGATCATGGCAAACAGGTGATAAAGACAAGAACGCTGTATTTAATCAGGTATTGCGACAAAACGGGGTGTTCAAATCTGCCGGTAAAATCTATCCATGTCTGGCCATCACCGATGATGATTTTGCGGTCACCGAAGCTGCCATAAAGGCGGCCGCTGAAGCGTTGTGAATTTGTAGTAATCCTGTTGCGGCAGGTGCAAATGTTAATCGCTGTTACTGTCCGGGTGGTTTTTTTTGAAGAGTTTTAACGCAGCGACACGTGAACTTCGGATTGCTGCGGCAATCTCTTGTTTTTCCTCTTTTGCTTTGGCTGCAATCGCCGCTGTGTCAATGCTTTCTGCAGCGCTTAGAGCGGCACGCAAGTAGTCTGGTTGAGGATAGTTCCGTTTTTCAAATCCTTTTCTGCCGCGTGCATCCGCTTCGCACACTTGCAGATAGAGTTCGAAGCGTTCCGGCCTGCGAAAAGCATCCAGGTTAGACAGCAACTTTAAAATGCTGGTGGCTTTGAGTTCGAGCGCACGATGGCAATGGGTGTGGTAGCGCGCTACCAACATGGCGAGTTGTCCGTAGTCTTTGGGCAGATGTAACCTTTTAGCGAGAGTCTCTGTAATTTTAGCACCACGCTCTTCATGGCCGTGGTGTGCGGGAAGAATTTCTGTCGGGGTGGTGGCTTTGCCGAGGTCGTGACAAAGTGCTGCAAACCTTGCAGCAGGCTCGTTGCTAATTGTGCAAATCTGTTGCAGAACCATTTCGTTGTGAATGCCGCAATCAATCTCCGGGTGGTGTTCGGCGTTTTGCGGTACGCCATACAGGTCATTAATTTCAGGCAGTAAGACCTGCAGTGCGCCGCAGTTGCGCAATGTATCTATGAACGGCTGCGGATCAGGGTAGGTGAGTGTGCGCTGAAACTCTGACCACACTCTTTCAACTGACAGAGTTTCCAATTCACCGGAAGCGGTGATTTCTGTCATGAGCGACACGGTCTCCTCTGCAATGCTAAATCCAAGTGGTTTTAATCTGGCACAAAAGCGAGCTACTCGCAGTACCCTGAGAGGGTCTTCTGCAAAAGCTGGAGATACGTGTCTCAGTACTCGAAGTTCAATGTCACTTATGCCTCCGTAGGGATCAATCAGGTTGCCGTCACTGTCTTTTGCAATAGCGTTAATCGTTAGATCGCGACGCAGCAAATCTTCTTCAAGCGTTACAGACTGTGAGGTGTCAAATTCAAAGCCCTGATGTCCGGATGCAACTTTGCGCTCTGTGCGTGCCAGTGCATATTCTTCGTGCGTCTCCGGGTGCAGGTAGACCGGAAAGTCTTTTCCTACCTGACGGTAACCCATTTCTTGCATGTCTTTAGGTGTTGCACCAACAACTACCCAGTCTCGGTCGGCGACTGGCTGCGCCAGAATTTCATCGCGCAATGCTCCACCGACTAAATAGAAATTGAACGGGGAGTTTTTAGCCAAATTCGTGATACCTTGGTGATGGATTGTTACTGTCCCTGAGCGAATATTTGTACAGGTATAAATAGCTTAATCAGACTATGAAACTATTCTCTTTAAAAAACAATAAAGTGCAGTGCAAAGATGCTGCATTATCCGCAAAGCGAATCGCAAAACCGTTGTTGGTAGCTACCCTGGCGGGTTTATTGGCAGGCTGCAGCACCGTTGGTTATTACTCACAGATTGTATCCGGGCATATGCGCATTGTCATGGGTAAGCGCCCGTTGGCAGAGCTTGCCTCGGATGATTCAATTACTGACAGCATTAAACGGCGAGTGGACCTGGCGCAACGAGCGCGCATTTTCGGAATTGAACAGCTGGGCTTGCCAAACAACGAGAGTTACACAAGCTTCTACGATACGGGTCAGGAATATGTCACCTGGAACGTTGTGGCAGCAGAAGAATTTTCTCTGGAACCAGTCAACTGGTGCTTTCCGATTGCCGGGTGCGTGTCTTACCGGGGTTATTATGCGCCGGAAGATGCTGAGTCATACGCAGCAGGGCTTGCTGAGCAGGGGCTGGATGTTGCCGTAAATGGTGCCACTGCCTACTCAACCCTGGGATGGTTCGAAGATCCGTTACTTAACACAATGCTTGATCGAAGCGATCCCTCCATTGCATCGTTGTTGTTCCATGAGTTAGCGCACCAGCAACTCTATGTTGGTGACGACAGCACGTTTAACGAATCGTTCGCGACCTTTGTTGAAAAAGAAGGGCTTAAGCAGTGGCAGAAAAATGAGGAACGTTTGTATCCGGATCTCGATCAGAGTGCAATGGCAAAAGAGCTGGAAGCAAGAGAGCGAAGACAGCAGCAATTCATTGCCCTGCTGACCAATACCCGTGATAGTCTGGTGGCGCTGTATGAGACTTCTGCTGATCCTGAATTAATGCGGCAGAAGAAACAGCAACAATTTGATCAAATGCGTGTCGATTATGCATCGCTGAAAGCAAGTTGGGATGGCTACATCGGATACGACCGGTGGTTTAGTCAGGAGATGAATAATGCCCGTCTGGTTTCAGTTGCCACATACAACGACTACGTACCGGCATTTGAAGTATTGTTCAGGGAAACAGGCAGCTCGTTTGAGCAGTTCTATCTCGCTGCACTTGATTTATCGAAGTTACCGCTGGAAGAACGCACACTGAGGATGCAGGACCTGTTGGCCAGGTCTTCAGTGGCGAGTCAGTAAGCTCATGCAAAATTGAGGTACATGTCACACAAGTATTAAAGGGGACGACTCATCGCTGTTTGGTGTGTGACCAGCGTAGTCCTTTTGGCAGACCGTTAATTTGAAGTGCCAGAATTCCGGAACAGCACCGGGAAATAGATAGGGTAACGGGGCAAACTGAGTTTTTGCTCCGGTCACGTCGATAACAGTTCGACCGTGGACTGTCTATCGACCTATGCAGAGGCCGTCGAATATGACCATCTTTAATCATTACCAGTCGCGTTACGAAGTCAAGAAAGAAGAGGAATACTCACTGCAGGAATATCTGCAGCTGTGCAAGGAAGAGCCCGCTACTTACGCAAGCGCTGCCGAACGATTGCTGAAAGCAATCGGTGAACCTGAAGTCATCGATACTTCAAAAGACCCGCGCCTGAGTCGGGTGTTTTCTAACAAAGTAATTAAACGATACCCTGCATTCTCCGAGTTCTATGGCATGGAGGAGGGGATTGAGAATATCGTTTCGTACTTTAAACACGCAGCCCAGGGCCTTGAAGAAAAGAAACAGATACTTTACTTACTCGGCCCCGTTGGCGGAGGTAAGTCTTCTCTTGCTGAGCGTTTAAAATCTCTGATGCAGCAAGAGCCGGTGTATTGCCTGAAGGGATCACCGGTCAATGAATCTCCACTTGGTTTGTTTGATCCGACGGAAGACGGTGCAATACTCGAGGAAGACTACGGCATACCGCTGCGTTACGTGCAAACAATCATGTCTCCGTGGGCAGTAAAAAGACTGCACGAGTACGGCGGTGATATCAGTCAGTTCCGCGTCGTTAAAAAATACCCGTCAATTCTTGATCAGACCAGTGTCTCAAAGACCGAGCCTGGTGATGAAAACAACCAGGATATTTCAGCGCTTGTTGGTAAAGTTGATATCCGAAAGCTTGAAGACTACCCGCAGAGTGATCCGGATGCGTATAGTTATTCGGGCGCGCTCTGTCTTGCCAATCAGGGCTTGATGGAATTTGTCGAGATGTTTAAAGCGCCTATAAAGGTGCTGCATCCGCTGCTGACAGCTACCCAGGAAGGTAACTACAACGGTACCGAGAGCATCGGTGCTATTCCATTTGATGGCGTGATCATGGCGCACTCGAATGAATCGGAGTGGCAGACATTCCGGAATAATAAAAACAATGAAGCTTTTATTGATCGTATATTTATAGTGAAAGTGCCGTATTGTCTGCGTGTCTCTGAAGAAGTCAGAATTTATGAAAAACTGCTGAATAGCAGCTCACTTGCAGATGCACACTGCGCGCCCGACACGTTAAAAATGCTGGCTCAGTTTGTATCGCTTTCAAGATTAAAAGATCCGGAAAATTCCAGTATCTATTCCAAGATGCGTGTGTATGACGGCGAGAATCTGAAAGACACAGACCCGAAAGCTAAATCAATACAGGAATATCGCGATTCCGGTGGTGTGGATGAAGGCATGACCGGTCTGTCTACCCGCTTTGCGTTCAAGATTTTATCCAAAGTGTTTAACTTTGATGCAACTGAAATTGCTGCAAATCCGGTGCACCTGCTGTACGTGCTGGAAAAACAGATTGAGAAAGAGCAGTTTCCGAAAGAAATCCATGACCGCTACATGTCGCACATCAAAGAGTTTGTTGCTCCACGCTATGTCGACTTTATAGGGAAAGAAATTCAAACAGCGTATCTTGAGTCTTACTCAGAGTACGGTCAAAACCTTTTTGACCGCTATGTAACCTACGCTGACTTCTGGATTCAGGATCAGGAATACAGAGATCCTGAAACTGGTGAAATGTTTGATCGACTCTCGTTGAACGAAGAGCTTGAAAAAATCGAGAAGCCTGCGGGAATAAGCAACCCTAAAGACTTCCGCAACGAGATCGTCAATTTTGTACTTCGCGCTCGAGCTAACAACGATGGTACGAACCCGAGCTGGACAAGCTACGAAAAGCTGCGCAGTGTAATAGAAAAGAAGATGTTCTCAAGCACCGAAGACCTGTTGCCAGTGATTTCATTTAATACCAAGTCTTCTGGTGACGAACAGAAAAAGCACGATGATTTCGTTAAAAGAATGGTTGAGCGTGGCTACACAGAAAAGCAGGTGAGACTGCTCGCCGAGTGGTATTTGCGAGTTCGTAAATCCCAGTAGCATGTCCAATAACATGATGCTAACAATCGACAGGCTCGGCGGAGGTTTGGTGTGAGTTACATCATTGATCGCAGGCTAAATAGCAAAGACAAAAGCGCTGTCAATCGGCAACGGTTTATTAAACGCTATAAAAAGCATATTAAAAAGGCGGTATCCGATGCTGTAACTAAACGCAGCATCACTGATATGGAGCGTGGCGAAGATATCAGTATTCCGCAGCAGGATATTGGCGAGCCGGCGTTTGGGCATGGCAAAGGCGGTGTGAGAGAAAACGTGCTGCCAGGCAACAAAGAGTTTATCACTGGCGATAAAATCAAAAGACCTGATGGCGGCGGCTCGGGATCGGGTGCGGGATCAGCATCAGATTCCGGTGAGGGCATGGATGAGTTTGTTTTTCAGATCACTCAGGATGAATTTCTTGAATTTATGTTTGAAGATCTGGAGCTGCCGAATCTGGTCAGGCGGCAGCTTGCAGCAACCGAGACTTTTAAACTGGTCAAAGCGGGTATCAGTGAAGACGGTACTCCGAATCAGCTGAATGTGGTGCGTTCAATGCGCAGCGCTTATGCCAGACGCATTGCGCTAAGTGCCAAAAAGCGTCGACGCAAAAAAGAAATCATAAATGAGCTTGAATCTGCCGAAGGCAGTCAGCTGGTGGCTTTGCGTGAGGAGCTTGAGTTGCTTGAGCGCAAGCTTGCAAGAATTCCGTTTATTGATGATTTTGATCTCAAGTACAACATTCAGAAAAAGCAGCCGCAGCCAACTTCCAAGGCAGTGATGTTTTGTCTGATGGATGTGTCTGGCTCTATGGATCAGCGGACCAAAGATATTGCTAAAAGATTTTTCATATTGTTGTTTTTATTTTTGCAGCGAAATTATGAGAAAACCGAGGTGGTTTTTATCCGCCACCACTCCACCGCCAAAGAGGTTGATGAAGAGGAGTTCTTCTATTCAAGAGAAACCGGCGGTACGGTTGTGTCCAGTGCATTGAAATTGATGCAGGAAATTATTGATGAGCGTTATCCGGTGTCTGAATGGAATATCTATGGTGCGCAGGCATCTGACGGTGATAACTGGACCAATGATTCATCAATCTGTCACGACTTGCTGGCTAACCAGCTGCTGCCACTGCTGCAATACTATTGTTATATAGAAATTACTGATCGTGGCCATCAGGAGCTGTGGCAGTACTACGAAAAGCTTGCGGAAACTCATGGCAATGCATTTGCGCTGCGGGAAATCGAAGACTACGCAGATATTTATCCGGTATTCAGAGAGTTGTTCCAGCGACAAGCTGACGGTGCCCGCAGCCAGAACCATGGGCTTGGTGTTTCATGACTGTGATATCTGACAGCTCGGAATGGACTTTTGAGCTTATAGAAAAATATGATGCTGAAATCGCATGCATAGCCGAATCGTACGGGCTCGATACCTATCCGAATCAGATAGAGATAATCCGATCAGATCAAATGATGGATGCCTATGCATCGGTCGGTATGCCAATCGGTTACAACCACTGGTCTTTCGGCAAAGAGTTTTTGAATGTTGAGCGTGGTTACAAGCGCGGACAAATGGGCCTTGCCTACGAGATCGTGATAAACAGCAATCCGTGTATTGCTTATTTGATGGAAGAAAACAGTATGACTATGCAGGCGTTGGTCATTGCGCACGCCTGTTATGGTCACAACTCGTTCTTCAAGAATAACTATTTGTTTAAAAGCTGGACTGACGCCGGCTCTATTATTGACTACTTCGTATTCGCGCGTAAGTTTATAGCAGAGTGCGAGGAGCGCTACGGTACCGCTGAAGTGGAGAGCATTATTGATTCCTGTCACGCGTTGAAAAACTATGGGACAGATCGATATAAAAGACCGTTTCCAATTTCCGCCGCGGAGGAAAAAGCCCGCCAGGAAGAACGTGCAGAATATGTACAGCGGCAAATTAATGATTTGTGGCGTACTATCCCGCGCGGTGACTCAACAGGGGCAGCTGAAAAGACTTCACGTTTTCCGCCGGAACCGCAGGAAAATCTACTTTACTTTATAGAAAAAAATGCCCCGTTACTTGAGACGTGGCAACGTGAAATTGTGCGTATCGTAAGAAAGATTGCCCAATACTTCTACCCGCAAAGTCAGACTCAGGTAATGAATGAGGGCTGGGCGACATTTTGGCATTACACCATACTCAACGATCTCTTTGATAGCGGCAAGGTCACTGAAGGATTTATGCTGGAGTTTCTGCACTCACACAGTAGTGTGGTTGCCCAGCCTGCGTTTGACAGTCCGCACTTTAATGGCATCAATCCATACGCGCTTGGCTTTGCGATGATGCGGGATATCAGAAGAATTTGTGAGTCGCCAACAGATGAAGACAAGCACTGGTTTCCAGATCTTGCCGGTAGCGACTGGCTGGAGTCATTGCATTTTGCTATGCAAAACTACAAGGATGAGAGCTTTATACAGCAGTATTTGTCACCAACCGTAATCCGGGACTTTCAACTTTTCTACATCACCGATGATGATGCTTCCAGTAACATGGAAGTGACCGCAATTCATAATGAAAATGGATATCGTCAGGTGCGCGACGCGCTTGCGCAGCACTATAACCTAAGCACACGAGAGCCTGACGTTCAGGTGTTTGAGGTGGATGTCAAAGGAGATCGCTCTTTGACACTGCATCACCAGCAAAATAGCCGTAAACCTTTGAACCAGAACACAGAGGAGGTGCTTAAGCATTTGCACCGCTTGTGGGGGTTTGATGTTTATCTTTTCTCGGTTGATGAAGGTGAAGTATCTGAGTCTTTCAGGGTTCCGAGCAAGGGTTTAAGTTTACTTTAAGGGTTCGCTTTAAGGGTTTACTTTAATAAGGGTCTGCTTTAAGGGTCTGCTTTAGAAGCTTGAACAGCGGACGTTCTTACTAATTGGCTTTTTTACTCAGTCTGCTTTCTCGAGATTGATTTTTCTCGATTGGAAAATCCCGTCGCGCCAGTTCCCTATAGTGTTGCAAGCGACTTTGGCGATTCATTTTGCCGAGATAGGTTGGCACAATTTTACTGACAGAAGTTGCTTCTGATGAATCAGTTTCGTCACAAACGCTGTCAACTTTCATAGAATTGTAATTGTCACGGCTAAATGGCTTACCCGGTACCAGTTCCATCATAAAAGCCTGAATTTTAGCGATGGCATTTGGCAGGGGGATAATTTTTCTTTTTACTTCTAATACATCAGCGGTGTACTGAACAATTTCCTGCAGTGTGAAAATTTCCGGTCCGCAGAGGTTATAGGACTGACCGATAGTGGCAGGATCATCAATCGCGGCTGTAATGGCTGTGGCAACATCTCCAACGAATACCGGTGCGAATCTGGCCTCGGCGCAGGCCAGTGGCATAAACGGCATTGCCTGCAGCAGATTGGCAAAGCGGGTATACAGACCATCGCTGTTACCGAACATGACTGAAGGACAGAATATCGTTACTGGCAGTCCTGACTGCTTTAGCAGATCTGCCGCTTTACCTTTTGTACGCAGGTATTCGCTTGGTCCGTTTTCAGCGTCTGCGTGAAGTGAGCTGACTTGAATAATCCGGGTAGTATTATTTTTTTTAGCTGCGGCAATAATATTTTCAGCGAGCGTTATATGAGCGGCCTCAAAAGTGCCACCACGTCCGACACGGGTGTTTAGTATGCCAACCAGGTTCACCACTACATCCTGGTTTTCGAAAGCCTGAGTCAAAGCCTCCGCATCATAGGGATCAACCTGCTCGACATTAAGCGTTGGCACCACACGCAGTGAGCGCATCTTTCTGATGTCTCGGGTGAGTACAGTAATGTTTTTTCGCTTGCCATCAGTGCCAAGCCGGGACAGCTGGTCAGCCAGCTCTGTACCCAGAAATCCGCTGCCACCAATGAGGCAAATATTTTGTGTGTGAGACATGGTTGTAAACCTGATCTTGAGGTGTATCGGTAGGGTGGGACACGATTAGCCAGTGTCTCCAGTGGCGAAAATCAGCGCCATTGGTGGTACCAACGGCACAGATGGACGTGTCTGCAACTTGATCTGCTGGATTATAGCTATGTTCGCGCTGTCAGTGTGAACTGCTTAACTTTGCCTTCGTACCTGCCTGTTCCTGAATATTGGGCTGAATATTGGGCTGAATATTCAGCGCTGTACGGCAGGTCCCGGAATGTGCCGGAAATTCGACAGATCTGCGTTGCAGTGCCGGTACAACCTGAGCCGCAGTAACGCAGGTTTTCCGGCGTGGTTAGCTTCCTGACGCAGTTTGCAGATCAGGCTGTGGTTTTTTGTTCTTCTGCAGGAAACTTTGCGGCTGCGTATTGCACCAGTGACTTTATTGATAAGCCTTGTAGTGTTACTGACAAAATAACAATCACATAGGTGATTGCCACAATGATGTCTCGTTCTGGTCCCTGTGGCAGCGACAATGCCAGTGCGACGGAGATACCGCCTCTGATGCCACCCCAGGTAAGAATTGAAATCACATGCGGGTGGAAGCTTTGACGCAACTTCATGATGGAAACCGGAATTCCAACAGCAATAAATCTGGCGCAAAGTACAACGAAGAACATAATCACTCCGGCGATGATGTAGTCGCCCTTGATGCTCAGAACAATAATTTCCAGACCGATCAACATAAACAGCACGGCATTCAAAATTTCATCGATAAGTTCCCAGAAGGTATCGAGGTTCTCACGCGTGGTATCGGTCATAGCGAAGCTTCGACCCTGATTGCCGATCAGGAGTCCGGCAACAACAATCGCTATTGGTCCGGAGATATGCATCGCACGAGCAGCGGCATACCCACCCATCACCAGTGCTAACGTCAGCAGGACTTCCACATGGTAGTTATCGATTGATTTGACCAGTCTGTAGGCGATATAGCCGATAATAAAACCAAATATTCCACCGCCTATGGTTTCCTGCGCGAACAGTTTAATTGCACCTGCCGGCGTTGCTGCATGTGAATCGCCGACGGCGATGCCGAGTACTACCAGAAAAACGACAACGGCAATTCCGTCATTAAAAAGAGATTCGCCAGCGATTTTTGTTTCCAGAGACTTGGTGGCATTTGCAGTTTTGAGAATAGCCAGAACCGCGACAGGATCGGTTGGTGCAATCAGCGACCCGAACAGCAGGCAATAGATGAAAGGCATGTTCAGGTCGAACAGGCCCAGTAGAAAATAAGATGCGAAGCCGACTATAAAGGTGCTGGTGATGACACCAATTGATGCAAGGATGCCCACTACCCAGGCTTTGTCTTTCAATTCATTCAGATTGATGTGCAGAGCACCGGCGAATAACAGAAAGCTCAGCATTCCTTCCATTAACGTTGCGTCAAAATCGACTCCGGAGAGCAACTTTTTCGTATACT
>CAZYRP010000095.1:0-19262 GCA_964649465.1 uncultured Granulosicoccaceae bacterium
CTACGAATGCCGGGATCAAAACCCGGTGCCTTAACCGCTTGGCCACGCCCCAATTGTCTTACTACTAACCACTTTCCACTCTGCCCACTCATGTGAGCAGTGCTGCACAAGCATCAGCCTATGATATCAGCCAAAGGCACAAACTGTATCCGTGCTGCCTATTCCCTTGGCTAAAAAAGCCACCGCATTATCCAACTCGCTGCCTGTCGCACTATCATTCCGGCCAATCGGCAGACCTGATAGCACATTCTGTGCCTGGGCCAGACTGTCGCAAGCCAAAAATACAGATGCTCCGGTACCGGTCATAAGCGGGCTTCTTACTTCACCGCATGCCGCCCTGACGTTGCAACTGATCGCAGATTGCGACAGTGCATCAAGAGCATATTTGACAGACGGATAAAGCTCACTCACCAACGGCTGGAACACGTTGCACAGTCCAACACCTTCGTGGAAGCCGCGTATTGTGATTGCTGCACAATCACGTGTCAATTGTGGATGCGAGAACAATTCTGCCGTACCCACATGAACGCCCGGATTGAGGACGACATACCATCGCTCAGGCAGCGCTAATGGCTGCAAATTTTCACCTACTCCCTCAGCCCATGCAGAATTACCATGCACAAAGACCGGAACGTCTGCGCCGAGTTGCAAGCCAAGCACGGCGAGTTCATCCACCGACAAGCCGGTACCCCATAGATGGTTAAGTGCCCGAAGAGTAGTCGCTGCATCCGAACTGCCACCACCCAGCCCGCCACCCATCGGTAATCGCTTGACCAGGCCAATAACCACACCAGATTTGCAACCGGTATGACTTTGCAAAAGCCTGGCGGCGCGAACAATCAGATTTTCAGAATCCGGCACACCGGCAATCGGAGTCGACATTGAGACAGACGAATCATCAGTGATTTTAAAACTGAGCTCATCACCATAATCAAGTAGTTGAAAAACGGTTTGCAACAAATGATAACCGTCTGCTCTTCTGCCGGTAATATGCAAAAACAGGTTAAGTTTTGCCGGAGCCAGCCATGTTTTTTTATTCACAGAATCTGTATTCACAACATGCTGTACATTATTGAAAGTAACAGAGAGACATCACGGCATAACAACATTGCAAACACTACGAACTTAACTACTAACACCGGGAATAGACAAGCGCTCGTTTTTAACCGGTGCTGCGCGACTCCACTTTGAAACCGACAGCGTGATCATCACACCATCACCTTCAACCAGCACCGACTTCGGCAGGTACATATTTTCAAGCACGGTGTAACGTTTAAAATCTACTTTCCAGCTACCGGCATCACCATCGTCGACAACCATGCTATTAAGCCTGCCAAGTTCGTCACGCTCTATTTGACCGGCATCACCGGGCAGCCCGACAACCCACAACTGCATCCTGCTTATTGGAACTTCAGAACCGAGTACAGATTTTATTAACTGCTCTGCGTCATCCGCCTTAGCGGTACCACTGCGATCCGTCAGTCGGGCACCGTTTTCATCTTCAGACAAATCAAAAGCCTGTATACCCAAAGGTCCAAAGACTTTGATATCGAAACCCTGATCATTAACATTCCATGCAAACGAGGCGTTGAATTTACCCTGGGTATCAGAATCAATCGCTATAGTGCCAAGCGCGCGCCACGGCTTAAATGCCTTTAAGTTAGCTTCGCGCTCGGTAACCGTAAGCGTTGGTACTGATTCAGATATGTCGGGTTTTGGGGTACATCCGGCAAGCGCTACAGACAGCAAAAAAATGCGTAGTGCCTTGCATCTCAACATTCCTGCACACAGGGTATTTTCACCCTTGCCTATAGCGAACTGGCCTATAACGAACTGGCCTATAACGAACTGGCTTATAACAAACTGACCGAAAACAAGCCGGGTATTTTTCAATCGGAGCTTTTTAATCAAGGCGGGAAACATCACAGTCTTACAGGCATTTATCAACGAATATACTTTTTCATAACGCGGTTAAGGAGATCATCATCGGGTTCCGCGCGCAGCGCCTCCTCCCAGACTTTTGTGGCATTTGCCTCATCGCCACTAACCCACAACACCTCACCAAGGTGCGCTGCAATTTCGGTATCAGCCATTAAATTATAAGCCTTTTGCAGCAGCTCAATCGAATCAGCATAGCGACCCTGTCTATAATACAGCCATCCCAAACTATCAGTAATTGCCGCATCATCAGGTGTAAGCTCATAGGCTTTAATAAGGTAGCCCTCTGCTTCACTTAATCGCTCGTTGCGATCAACAAGAAAATATCCTAACGCATTTAATGCATAACTGTTATCCGGCTGAATCTCAATAACCGTTTTCAAATCCGCCTCAAACTCCTCGCGCTTGCCCAGCTTTTCAGCCACCAGCGCGCGTGAATACAGTAATGCAGGATCGTCGTTGTATTGATTCAGACCGCCTGTCAGCACATCATAAGACTTATCGTATAAGTCATTTCTGTTCAGCATCCGGCTCTCTGAATTTATCATTTCAATCTGCAAAGATTTATCATCGGTAAACGTTCTAAGCGATGCAAATAGCTGCTGGCCTTCATCTACCTCACCGATCAGTCCGTGCAACTCACCGGCACGAATTCGGGCTGCAAAAAAGCTATCACCTCCCTGTACGTTGCGGTATCTGTCTATCGCCTGTTTGTAGTCTTTGCGGCTATCCGAAATACGGCCTAAATAGAAGTTAGCATCATCCTGATGCTTGTCTAACGCTACAACAGCCTGTAGATAAGTCTCCGCACTCTTGACTCTTCTGATGTCCAGTGCCAGCAAACCAATGGTATAAAGCGCGTCGGCATCGGTTGGAAATTTTTGGTAAATAACATCAAACTGATCTGCCGCACGATCGACCTTGCCAGTATCTATAAGCAGACGGGCGTAGCCCAACTGCGCACTCAGGTCATTCGGTGAACGTTTCAGGTAGGCATTGACCGGCGCAAGACCCGCATCACCTTCTCCCGCACCCAGCTGCAGGCGCGCTCGGGCTAGTAATGTATCAACATTATCGGGATCAATCTCAAGCGCGCGTTCAAATGCCTGCAGGGCTGTTTCGCGGTCTCCGTTCGACATAGCGAAACGACCAATTCCATATTGAGTATCTGCATTATCGGGGTATCGGTCACCAAGTCTTTGCAAGACCTCTGAGCCCAGTTGCGCATCGGACTGACGCAGGATTGAATCGACCAAAGAGGGAATCACCTCACTGGGTTTACCATCGGACAAGCCAACAACCCGCTCCATCGCAGCCGTTGCAGCATCAACATCTTTTTGTTGCATCGATACCAGCGCGCGGTGCTGCCAGGCTTCGACACTTTCCGGTGCAAGCTCCACCCAACGCGCTGATGTCTGGCTGGCGCGCTGCCAATCTCGAGCGTACAGCGCCAGTTTGGCAGCACGCTCTGAGACCCTAGGGTCATCCGTGGCAAAAGAGGCGTCATAGTAATTCTCAGACGCCACGTCCACCAGGCCGCGACTACCGGCAATTTCAGCGGAAAGAATATTGAAAACCAGATCAGACTGCTCGCGCAGATTCATGCGATCCGATGAATCAGCGATATGAGAATTCAGAGAAGTACTGAGACTGGAATCAGCAACGACTGTTGCGGCGCCGCGTTCGGCACCATCTTGCTCAGAAACGCCCGGCTGGCCCTCTGCGGTATTTTCTGCCAGCAATTGCGCCACCGAAGTGGTGCTGCAGGCACCCAGAGTGATGGAAAAAACGCCGGATAATATAATTGTTTTCACAATAACTCTTCTGCTCGTAGTGTCCAATCGATAACCCGCCTATAATGTCGGGAGCCACGTTTGAAATATTGCCGCCAAAATCACCATAATTTGAACGCAACTTCGCTGGATATACCTTACAGCAACACAAACGAACAGGGCAAAAATCTCTGAGACTGCGCTCCCCGGATCTGCATTCCCTCAGACCATACAACCTATTCTCAGCGACTTTATTACACGCTTTGGTAACATCTCTCACATGCCTCTCGTAGCTGTTGGCTTAAATCACCAGACCGCCCCGGTTGAAATAAGGGAACGAATCACTTTCGCCCCTGAATGCATCGACGACGCTCTGCGCCAGATGCAATCTGATCTGCTGGTGCCGGAAGCTACTATCGTCTCGACCTGCAATCGCACAGAAATTTACTGTGGTATGCAAAGCGGTCAGACCGACGATGTCGTGAGCTGGCTGCACGATTATCACAAAGCGCCAAAAGACAGCTTTTTGCCTTTCCTGTTTACCCACTACGACCGGGACGCCGCACAACATTTAATGCGCGTCTGCAGCGGGCTCGATTCAATGATATTGGGAGAGCCGCAAATTCTCGGCCAGATAAAACAGGCATTCAGAACTGCCGGTGAGTCCGGAACGGTTGGACGCGACCTGACGCTGCTTTTTCAGTCTGCTTTTAACGTAGCCAAGCAGGTTCGAACCGATACCGCAGTCGGCGCCAGCCCGGTCTCTGTGGCATTTGCTGCAGTGTCTCTGGCGCGGCAGATCTTTGGCGATCTGAATGACCACACAGCACTGTTGATTGGTGCCGGTGAAACGGTTGAGCTGGCGCTGCAGCATTTACATTCGCACAATATCGGCAAAACAATTATCGCCAACCGAACAGCGGCACGGGCTGAAAACCTTGCAGAGCGCTACGGCAGCGAAGTAATTAGTCTGACCGCAATACCAGAGCGACTGGCAGAAGCTGACATCACAATTTCCTCCACCGCCTCGCAACTGCCAATACTCGGTAAGGGAGCGGTTGAGACAGCACTTAAAGCCCGACGCCATCGGCCAATGGCAATGATCGATATCGCCGTACCCAGAGATATAGAACCCCAGGTCAGTGAATTGAGCGATGTATTTTTATATACCGTCGATAACCTGAAAGAAATCATTGATCAGGGTATGGAGGCACGGCAGGAAGCCGCCGTAGAAGCGGAACACATTATTGAAAATCAGGTCAGCACATTTATGCAAAAAATGCGTGGGCTAAGTGCAGGTGCGACTATCAGTGATCTGCGTGCCCACACTCAGGCAATCCAGCAGACAACAATGGATACTGCGCTTGCAATGCTTAAAAAAGGCGATGATCCCGAGAAAGCGTTACAATACTTCTCGCACACATTTACCAACAAATTGCTGCACACGCCATCCGCACAGTTAAGACTTGCGAGCGAGTCCGGTGACTCGGAAATTGCAGCTGCCGCACGCAAGTTATTCAAACTCAGCGCTAACGAAAACACCAAAGCCAGTAAATAACAGTCAGTTCGTTTTAACGGATTTCAAAGAGTAGCCAGAGTACAGTGAAAGCATCTATAAGAACCAAACTCGAAGGCTTGCAGGAACGCCACGAAGAAATTGCAGCACTGCTTGGTGATCCCGACACTATTTCCGATCAAAATCGTTTTCGCGATCTGTCGCGTGAATACTCACAACTGGAACCGGTGGTAAAAGCCTACAGCGATCACGTCACTACATCCGGTGATCTTGAGTCAGCCAAAGAAATGGCCAATGACTCAGACCCTGAAATGCGTGATATGGCAAAAGAGGAAATCGCAACCGCTGAAGAAAAACTCAGCGCTCTGGATGACGAATTACAAAAGCTGTTACTGCCACGCGACCCGCGTGATGCAAATAATGTTTTTGTGGAAATCAGAGCAGGCACAGGTGGCGATGAAGCCGCCATCTTTGCCGGTGATCTTTTTAAAATGTACTCACGCTACGCAGAAACACAGAAATGGAAAGTCGAGCTGATTAGTCAGCGCGACGGTGACCACGGCGGTTATAAAGAAGTCGTTGCCCGCCTAATTGGTGATGGCGTGTTTTCAAAACTCAAGTTCGAATCCGGCGCGCATCGCGTACAACGGGTACCGGAAACCGAATCACAGGGGCGAGTGCACACCTCTGCTGCCACCGTGGCAATTCTGCCGGAGGTAGAACAGGTTGAAGAAATTGAAATCAACCCGGCCGATCTGCGAGTAGATACTTTCCGTGCCAGTGGTGCCGGTGGACAACACATTAACAAAACCGACTCCGCAATAAGACTGACACACATCCCCACAGGCATTGTTGTTGAGTGTCAGGATGAACGCTCGCAACATAAGAACCGTGCACGCGCTATGTCCCTGCTGCAGGCCAGACTATTAAACGACGAAGTAGAAAAGCAGCAAGCGGAAGAAACCGAATCACGACGGCTGCAGGTAGGCAGTGGTGATCGATCAGAACGCATTCGCACTTACAACTACCCGGAAGGCAGAGTCAGTGATCACCGTATCAATCTCACTCTGTACAAACTAAAAGAAATTATGACCGGTGCACTCGATCAGGTTGTCGATCCGATACTCGCAGAGCATCAGGCCGATCTGTTGGCTGAGATGAGTGAATAAAAAAAACGTGTGACTGACGCCCGGTCAATAGCGTCGTTGCTGTCTTCAGCAACAACGCAATTAGCTGCAAATCTGCAGGCACCCCATGCAGAAAGCTCAAAGCTTGATGCTGAGTTACTACTGTGCCATTGCCTGCAAAAGACCCGCACCTATTTGTATACCTGGCCGGAACAAACACTGTCAGACAAGCAACACACTACATTCCAATCACTCATTGAGCGTCGTGCCAGGGGTGAACCTCTGGCCTATCTCACAGGCTTTCGTGAATTCTGGTCACAGTCCTTTCAGGTAACCCCGGACACGCTTATCCCGCGTCCCGACACAGAAACTCTGGTTGAGCTTTGTCTCGCGAAGCTCAGCGACAGCTGCGGCCCATTCCTCGACCTCGGAACAGGCTCAGGTGTAATCGCCATCTGTGTCGCCATAGAGCGAACAGACATTGCAGTCACCGCAACAGACTGCAATGATGCAGCATTAAAAGTTGCCGCAGCCAACGCCGACAGATTAAAGGCCCGAGTTAACTTCAGACAGTCAAACTGGTTTGAGAAAGTGTCCAACAACAAGTTTTTTGTTATTGCTTCCAACCCACCCTACATAGCAGCGGATGATCCGCATCTGGATTCTGGCGGCCTCGACTATGAGCCAATCGAAGCATTGCGATCATGTGACAATGGTTATGGCGATATCACTGCTATCATAAACGCTGCTCCAGCGTATCTTCACCCCGGTGGTTGGCTATTACTCGAGCATGGACACTCGCAGGCACGACACACCCGTGACTTAATGCTGGAACGAGGTTTCCGCCAGGTAACAACAGAACAGGATCTGTCTGGCAATGACAGAGTGACACTCGGGCAAAAAGTATGACACGTGCTGCAAATCCACAAATCGATCCGACACCGGATTCGGGCTCAAGTTTGAGCCAGGGGAAAAGTGCTGCGCACGGTGATGCACAAAACATCGGCATCACCGCTGACAAAACCTTCGCCGCCATTGATCTTGGATCAAACAGTTTTCATATGGCGGTGGCAAGCACCACAGAATCCCATCTGCAAATGATAGACAAGCTGCGAGAACCAGTACGTCTGGGCGCAGGGCTTGATAAAAAAAATAATATAACGCCAAAAACTATGAAGCAGGCAATCGAATGCTTATCAATGTTTAGCCAGAGACTAAAAGACGTACCAACAGATCAAATACGTGCCGTGGGTACAAACACACTAAGACGCGCATGCAACGCTGAAGAATTTAACGCAGCAGCAGTAGATGCCCTTGGTGTACCCATAGAAATTATCGCCGGCCGCGAGGAAGCCAGACTGATCTTCACCGGCGTCAGCTACGGTGTACGTGACGATAAAAAAAGACTGGTCATCGATATCGGTGGCGGCAGTACTGAATTTATTGCTGGCTGCGGCACCACTGCCAACATTATGGAAAGTATCAATATGGGCTGTGTCAGCGCTCACAACACGTGGTTTGCAGGGCAGCCGGGTTCAGGCAAAAAGCTCGCGAAAAAATTCGAAAAATCTATTGCCAATGGCAGACTTGAAGCACGCGCTATTGTGCCCGACTATATCAAACACAGTTGGGACGTTTGCATAGGCTCAAGCGGCACAATCAAGGCCACCGAAAGAATACTGCAGTCATTTTATCCGGAGGAAAATGGAATAAGCCATGAAAGGCTGGATGAATTAATCGAAAAAATAATAAAAAAAGGTCCCGATGTTCTTAACGATATATCAACTATAAGTGATAACCGCCGTGAAGTTATTCTCGGTGGCCTATCCGTATTAAAAGCAGCATTCGAATCACTTGATATAAAACACATGCAGGTATCACACTCGGCATTACGAGAAGGTGTAATCATCGATCTTGCGGGTGATTCACTCAATGATCACGTCAGACAAAACGCTGTGGCCGACATGCAGCAGCGCTTCAGAGTAGATACAGTACAGGCATCACGGGTTTTTAATACCGCAGAGCTTCTTTTTAATTCAGCAGTTGAGCCATGGAACCTCGATGCAGTACGCGATTTACGCACGCTGCGTTCCGCTTGCCGTTTGCACGAAGTGGGTTTATCCATCGCACATGTGCAATATCATAAGCATGGCGCTTACCTGTTGCGCAACGCAGACATGCTGGGCTTTTCCAGAAATGATCAGAGATTTATTGCAGCACTGGTTCGCAACCATCGCAGAAAAATTGATACCAGTGTTACCCAGTCAATGCGAAAATCAGAGAAGTCACGCTACTACAAACTGCTTTTTCTGCTGCGGCTGGCATCACTCTTACACCGCACCAGACACGCAGACGACGCACCACCTTTTACAGCCGAGTACTCAGACAGCACGGTAAACATGCACATCCCACCTGAGTGGCTGAAAGAACATCCCCTGACCTGCGCCGATATAGAAGATGAAATTAGCAAACTAAATAATGTTGGATTTTACCTTGATTTAAATCCAATTGATTGACGCTACGTTTATAGCCTGGCAAGTGCGCTTAATTAGCGCCTATCCAAAAACAGACAATCATTAACTCTGTGAAGCTACAAAAGACTCATACGCTTCATAATCCATCAACTCCTCCACTTCGGTGGCATCCTCCGGGGTGATGGTAAATAACCAGCCTTCATTGTAAGGATCAGTGTTTACAAGCTCCGGCTCTTCGCCAAGAGCAGTATTCGCATCGAGTATTTTGCCTGCTATCGGAGCATAAATATCTGATGCTGCCTTTACGGACTCCACTACCGCGACCGCATCTCTGGCACTCACGTCTTTGTCTATCTCAGGTGTCTCTACAAATACCAGATCACCTAACTGCTCCTGTGCATGATCCGTAATACCGATGGTCACAGTGCCATCGTCGTTCGGGCGAACCCATTCATGCGTCTCGGTGTAAAAGAGATCATTGGGTGTATTCACTGACATAGCTCCTGTTAGCCACAATGTGCGGCACCAGATCAAAAAAAGACTCTACCCCTGAAACGCTTTATACAACAATTTTAAGAACGACGAAATATCGCCCGCTCCCGCTGCACCGATAATTCATTACAACTTGCAGTTATTTGAGTCCGGAAAACTTACAATACGGCTTCAAACAATGCGCGGGTATTGGCCACTGTCATTGCTACCGGATTGCCACCGACACTCGGATCGCGCAGGGCAGCATCAACCAGACTATCAAGATCCGGTGACTCAACGCCAAGTGATGTCAGAGTTCGAGGTATTTCAAAAGAGTCATTAAATCGGTCAACAAACTCACAGAAACCGTCAAAGCCGCCATCTATACCCAGAAAAACGGCAACGTTATTAAAACGTTCGCGAATAGCCGGCTCATTAAACTTTAGTACCGCCGGCATACAGACCGCATTGGTCGTACCATGATGAGTATGATGTACAGCACCAATCGGATGGCTCATTGCATGGATAGCACCAAGCCCTTTCTGAAAGGCAGTAGCCCCCATAGCGGCCGCACTCATCATATTGGCTCGTGCATTAATATCCGTTGCGTTCGCATAAGCTCTCGGCAGATTCTCGACCACCAGGCGCATGCCTTCCAGTGCGATACCCTGGCTCATCGGGTGATAGTGAGGACTTGAATAAGCCTCAACGCAATGTGCAAACGCATCAAGACCAGTACCTGCGGTAATTGCTTTCGGCATACCGACGGTCAGTTCCGGATCACAGATAACCACAGCGGGCAGCATTTTCGGGTGGAAGATAATTTTCTTTTCTTTTGTTTCAGTGTTCGAGATAACACTGGCGCGGCCAACTTCTGAACCTGTTCCTGCAGTTGTAGGCACTGCAATCACGGGTGCAATGACATCGGCATTGGCGCGAGTCCACCAGTCATCAATGTCTTCGAAATCCCATAGCGGTTTTGTTTGTCCCGCCATAAAGGCGATAACTTTCCCTAGATCCAGCCCGGAACCACCACCAAAGGCAATAACCCCGTCGTAGCCTCCTTCACGATAGACTGCGACACCTGCAGCTGCATTATGCTCATTCGGGTTGGGATCAACATCACTGAATATTCCGCGACCAAGCCCGCCCGCATCGAGAAGATCCAGCGTACGCCCAGTGATATCAAGTGCGGCCAGTCCCCGATCAGTTACCAGCAAGGGCTTTTTTATATTTGCAGCTTCACAGGCATCAGTGATTTCGCTTATGCGTCCGGCTCCAAAGCGAATTGATGTCGGATATGACCAGTTGCCTGTAAGTGATGTGTTCAATTGACTTCTCCTGCCTAATTAACGGGCCTGATGAACTGGCTTGATTAATGTGCCTGTACATCAGACTCATGCTTTAATGTTCGCCTGCCACAAAACCAGCCAAGTGCCAACATCGCGACCGCCAGCAACACTGCAAGCCAGTCCCCCAGTGCTACAAACGGTGTAGATCCTTCTCTGGGAGTCACCACGACATCAAGTGCAACCGCCTCAAACTGTGGCCCCTGTTGCACAATATTGCCTCGATAATCAATTAAAGACGTAATCCCGGTATTCGTAACGCGCAACATCGGTCGACCAAACTCAAGCGAGCGCATAGCTGCAATTTCCTGGTGCTGGTGTGGTGCAGTTGAGTCACCGAACCATGCATCGTTACTAACATTAATCAATACATTGGATTCAGGGAACTGGGCACGCATTTCTGAGCCAAAAGCATCTTCATAGCAGATAGACATGCCATAGTTCACACCGTTGACAGTGATAGGTTTTATCGGGCCGCTACCCGGGGAGAGATCTGACATCGGGATCGTGATGTGCTCAGCCAGCAACGTTATTACATCGCGAAACGGTGTGTACTCGCCAAACGGTACCAGATGCCGTTTAACGTAAACCTGATCGTCAGTACCATTGAGTACCTTAATCGCATTGTAGTAAAGGGAGTAGTCTGCGTTAGTTGTAAAGCCTCCACTAATTACGGTGGTACCCTGCTGCGCCAGAGCATTCGCAAACCCTATTTCCCAATCTGTGAGATCAGAATACACAGTTGGGATAGCGCTTTCCGGCCAGATAACAAGCTCGGCACCTGATTCACTAAGGCTTGAATAAAGTTCAATGGAATCGTTCAGAAGATTGGGCTGAAATTTTAGCTCCTGCGCTATATTGCCCTGCACCATGGTTACATCAACCGTTCTGTCCTGAACTGGTTGGGTCCATTGTATTTGCTTTAATCCATAACCACCTGCACCGATCACAAAAATCGAACATAGAGCTACGCAACCCGACGCCACAGTGCGGCGACACAACCACCAGGCAAGCAAACTACTACACAAAGCCAATGCAAGAGAATTCAGAAAAACCCCACCAACCGGTGCATACCCAGCCAGTGGCGAGTTAATTGTGGAGTAGCCGGCACTCAGCCAGGGAAAGCCGGTGAACAACCAGCTGCGCAACCACTCAAACAGTACCCACATTGCAGGTACGGTTAGAAAAAACCACCCGCTGTGACTTTTACAACGATGCAAAACCATGGCAAGAAATGCCGGATACAAAGCAAGAAATAAAACAAACAAAAAAGTACCCAGCGCAGCTAGTACTGCGATGGCACCACCGAACAGATGTAAACTGAAATAGATCCAGTAAATACCCGCACCGAACAACCCAACCCCGAAGAAATAACCAACCCGAAAGCTACTGGCAGACGTGTCTGAATAAAAAAGCACCACGAAAAAAACGGCAAGCGTTAGCGGCAACAGCATCCATAAGCCAAAAGGTGCAAATGCCAGAACCGATATGGCACCGCAAAGCAGGCTGATCAGTGTCGTCAGCCATTTATTCTGAAGAAATACTGGGGAGCTTTGCAATTTGACCAGGCCCGATAGCAGAATCTACTTGAAGAGCGAATTTCCACCAACGCCCCAACATAGAGCGAATCTTACTGTAAATCACAGTGAGTAGCATATATCTCGTGATTTAGGAGACGCAGCCAGAGTGATGAGGTCATTGTATGAGACCGGAATTGAAAAACTCTGGTTGACGAGCCGGCTGAACAATAATGAGCTCCTCATCTTGTTGACCACTGGTTATTGACCACTGGAATCGGCGCATCACACCGCAGATGAATCTTCCGTGACTCGCAGCACATGGATTCGCCGTGACTCAGCGGACATCACTTCGATCATAAAACGATCTATTTGGGTGTGCTCGCCCTCATCAGGCATGTGACCGATCTGCTGCATCACCAACCCACCAATTGTATCGAACTCATCGTCAGGTAAATTCGCATTGAGCTCTTCGTTGAACTCTTCAATTGGAGTCAGCGCCTTGATTTGGTAGACACGCTCTTCAAGCTTGCGAATGTTGGCATCTTCCTCAGCATCGTGCTCGTCGTCTATCTCGCCGACGATTTCCTCTAACACGTCTTCAATGGTCACAAGGCCCGCAACACCACCATATTCATCAACCACAATCGCCATGTGGTTGTGGTTAGCGCGGAACTCGGTCAACAGTACGTTAAGTTGTTTACTCTCAGGGGTAAATACCGGTTCCCGGATCAGGGATTTCAGATCAAACGCTTCGTTCTCTTCTGTTTTATCCTGCAACGAAAAGCGCAACAGGTCTTTTGCCAACAATACGCCGACGACTTCATCGCGACTGTCACCAATTACCGGAAAACGACTGTGACCACTTTCAATGATTGTGGGCAGTATGTCTTCGAGCTGCTCATCAATTTCGACCACCACCATCTGTGCTCGCGGGATCATGATATCCCGCACACGCATCGCCGCAACATCAAAAACACCATCGAGCATTTGCAAGGTGTCTACACCGACAATGTCACGATCGGCGGCCTCACGCAGGACCGTCTTCAATTCAGCTACATCACGCGGTTCGTCATCGCCATGCAACACCTGGCGAATACGATCCACCAGAGACTTCTGTGACTCAACAGGCTCAATGGCCATTAGCTTTATCTAACCCTCTGTACTGTCTGCATCAATTGCAGCCAGATTATTTTTGTTTTCGAACGTTACAGCCCGATTAAATCTCACGAATTAATCTCGTACCGGTACGGATCTGCTACTCCTAGTGTAGTCAGAATTTCCTTTTCCCGCTTTTCCATAATCTCTGCATCTTGCGTATTTTCATGATCAAATCCTCGCAGATGCAAAACCCCGTGCACAACAATATGCGCCCAGTGGTCATTTAACGTTTTATCCTGCTCTTTACTTTCCCGCATCAAAATATCGGCACAAACCATAATATCACCAAGATAGCTCACACCCGCCTCTGGTGGAAACTCCGCCGGGAAAGATAGAACATTGGTCGCTTTATCTTTTCCACGCCACTGCTTATTACAGGCTTTAATCTCGTCTGCATCAACAACGCGGATCGTTAATGATGCACTGTTGCCGGCATCAACACCCGTATCCGAACTCTCAAGCGCCGCTTCAGCCCATTGCACAAGCAAGTCATCTGACGGATATTCACAGGACAACGAATCCGACTGTTGAATCTCGACAGACTCACTGTCGATTGATTCACTGCCTGGCTCACCAGTTGATTCCCCGACTATTTCTCTGCCTTCAGGCGCTGCGTTCATCAGGGGTTTTTGTCTGATTTTTTGTCAAGACCTTCAGCGATGTTATAAGCACCGACAATACGTTGCACCAGCGGGTGACGGACAACATCACGTGCCTTAAACTCACAAAACCCTATCCCTTCAACACCATCAAGCACTCCCTGAACATGCTTGAGCCCGGAAGTGACATGCTTCGGTAAGTCAATCTGCGTAACGTCACCGGTGACAATAGCTTTTGATCCAAAACCTATCCGTGTCAGAAACATTTTCATCTGTTCGACCGTAGTATTTTGCGCTTCATCCATAATGACACAAGAATGATTCAGTGTGCGGCCACGCATATAGGCAAGAGGTGCTACTTCTATAACGTTTCGATCAATCAGTTTGGCAACTCGATCAAAACCTAAAAACTCATATAGCGCATCATAGATAGGCCTTAAGTACGGGTCGACTTTCTGCGTCAGGTCACCGGGTAGAAAGCCTAATCTTTCACCAGCTTCAACTGCAGGACGCACCAACACGAGGCGCCTTACCTGCTCACGCTCCAGTGCCTCTACAGCACAGGCAACCGCAAGATAGGTTTTACCGGTTCCTGCCGGACCAATACCAAAGCTTAAGTCATGATCGCGAATACTCTGCACATATTGCTGCTGGTTCTTACCACGGCAACGCAGCTTAACGTTTCTGGTAACAATATCTGCACCGGAACGTGAACCTTTTTCAGGCTGATCATCGTCGGCGCTCAGATTGGCTTCCTGCAAGTACAAGTGTATTTTTTCAGGAGTTAGTGTTTCTTTGGCAGTTGCATCGTACAAGCCCTGCAAAACACTGCAGGCACTCTTTACCACTTTGTCTTCGCCAGAAACACGGAAGTTACCGCCACGATTATGCAACTGCACTTCCAGCCGCCCTTCTATTTGTCGCAAATGTTCATCGAACTGACCGCAGAGATTTGCCAATCTCTGATTGTCGTCCGGACTTAGCTGAAATTCCAGTGTCGCCAAGTTAGTTTTTACCCTCTCATTTGTAATAGCAGTTGTGGTTCTAAATAAAGCCGCTCTAATTGAGCCCGGCCAGTGCGCATAAGGAGCACTATTAACTAACTGAACAGTGGATCATTAATTTGCTCGAACCCTCCACGCAAAGAGTTGGGCCGGGCCTCGGTAATAACTACATCTACGAATTTACCAATTAGCGAAGCATCACCTGCAAAGTTAACTACCCGATTATTTTCTGTGCGCCCGGCCATCTCAGACTCATTACGAGCTGATGGCCGTTCAACTAATATGCGCTGCACACTGCCAACCATCGATTCACTAATAACAGCAGCCTGTTCATTGATAGTCTTTTGAAGTTTTGCCAATCGTGCTTTCTTTACTTCTGTGGGTGTTGCATCTTCAAGTGATGCCGCCGGTGTTCCTGGACGCGCACTGTAGATAAAACTGAATGACTGATCAAAACCGATATCTTTTATCAGCGACATGGTTTGCTCAAAATCCGCATCGGTCTCACCCGGAAAGCCAATAATAAAATCAGAAGAGATCGAGATACCTGGTCGCGCCTCTTTTAACTTGCGAATTTTTGATTTGTACTCAATTGCCGTATGCCCGCGTTTCATCGCAGTTAATACTCTGTCAGCACCAGACTGCACTGGCAGATGAAGAAAAGAAGCAAGCTCCGGTACATCGGCATAGGCCTGAATTAATCGATCACCAAACTCAATGGGATGTGATGTGGTAAAACGAATGCGCTCAATGCCATCAATCGCAGCGATTACCGATATAAGCAATGCCAGATCACAGATATCATCGCCTTCGGTTTCATCGTCCATTTGACCACGATAACCGTTGACGTTCTGACCCAGCAAGTTAACTTCTCGAACACCCTGCTCTGCAAGTGATACAACCTCAGCAATCACATCATCGAATGGTCTGGATATTTCTTCACCGCGAGTATAAGGCACAACACAGAAGCTACAGTACTTGCTGCAACCTTCCATGATCGATACAAAAGCTGTCGGCCCTTCCATGCGCGGTTCGGGTAACTGATCGAACTTTTCAATTGCAGGAAAGCTAACATCAACTAATGGTCGTTTCTCACGCCGGGTAGTTTCAACCATATCGGCAAGACGGTGAATGGTTTGTGGCCCTACAACCAGATCCACATATGGGGCGCGTTGCTGCAGTGCCTCGCCTTCCTGACTTGCGACACAACCTGCCACAGCAATCAGAACATCATCGCGCTTCTCTTTGAATGGACGCCAGCGGCCCAACTGAGAGAAAACTTTCTCCTGGGCTTTTTCGCGTATTGAGCAGGTGTTGACCAACAGTATGTCGGCATCTTCAGGATCTTCAGTGACATCGACACCAAAGCGCTCGTCGAGCACGTCTATCATTTTGGCCGAGTCGTACTCGTTCATCTGACAGCCATGCGTTTTGACAAATACTTTTTGTCGCATTGTCTTTGCAGCATCATCTTGCTGCATCGGGGTATTTTTCACAGGTAACTACTGAACTCCGGCAGGTGTGGCAATCGTATCGCTTGTTCGCGGAGCATAACTGTTTTCCAGCCCCTGTTCCAATAACGCCCCTGCATCCTATAGCACTCAGGGCTTTCTGCGGCGCAGAATGCACAACTCCGGTCCCTAACGGGCCCGGAGCTGTGATTTTGCGTTACTACTACTTTTACTACCGGGCTCTACCGGTTAGTAACGGTAATGCGACGGCTTGTACGGTCCAGCCGCGTCCATACCAAGGTACTTCGCCTGCTCTGTGTTCAGCTCGGTCAGTTTGGCACCGATCTTATCCAGGTGCAGACGGGCAACTTTCTCGTCCAGCTGCTTAGGCAGTACATGTACGCCAACATCGTATTGATCCGCACGTTCCCACAGCTCAATTTGCGCCAGCACCTGGTTGGCGAAAGACGCGGACATTACAAAGCTCGGGTGGCCTGTTGCACAACCGAGGTTTACCAGACGGCCTTCAGCCAGCAGCGTGATGCGCTTGCCATCAGGAAAGATAATGTGATCAACCTGTGGCTTTACGTTATCCCACTCATATTGCTTGAGACTGGCAACATCGATTTCGTTATCGAAGTGACCAATGTTACAAACGATAGCTTCGTTCTGCATTTTGGCCATGTGATCGTGAGTGATTACGTTGATGTTACCGGTAGTAGTAACGAAAATATCGCCCTGATCAGCAATGTCATCCATAGTGACCACGCGATAGCCTTCCATCGCGGCTTGCAGCGCACAGATAGGATCAATTTCTGTTACCCATACTGTTGCACCCATTCCGCGGAATGCCTGTGCACAACCTTTACCAACATCACCGTAACCGAGTACCACACAAATTTTACCGGCAATCATCACATCAGTTGCGCGCTTGATACCATCAAGCAGAGATTCACGGCAGCCATAAAGGTTGTCAAATTTTGACTTGGTGACTGAATCATTAACGTTTATCGCAGGTACTTTAAGTGTTCCTTCACGCGCCATTTCATAAAGACGGTGTACACCGGTAGTAGTTTCTTCAGACAGACCTTTGATGTCTTTAAGCATTTCAGGGTACTTGTCATGAATGATCTGAGTAACATCACCACCATCATCAAGAATCAGGTTTGGCTTCCAGCCATCAGGACCTTCCAAAGTCTGCTCAATACACCACCAGAACTCTTCTTCAGTTTCACCCTTCCATGCAAATACAGGAATACCCTGAGCTGCAATTGCAGAGGCCGCGTGATCCTGTGTAGAAAAGATGTTGCAGGAAGACCAACGAACCGTTGCACCAAGATCTACCAGTGTTTCAATCAGTACTGCAGTTTGAATTGTCATGTGCAGACAACCCACAATACGCGCACCTTCAAGTGGCTTGCTGCCAGCGTATTCTTCGCGAATTGCCATCAGGCCAGGCATTTCTGACTCTGCAATTTTAATCTCTTTGTGACCCCACTCTGCGAGTGATATGTCTGCGACTTTAAAGTCACCATCCAGTTTTTCTGCGGCTTGTGCCATTACGTTAATCCTATTAAGTATTTAAGTGTAATTATTAAAAAGGTGATCAGCTGACATCAGCTGATCGCCATAAACCTATGCGTTGCGAAGTGCATCCGCCTTGTCGGTATTTTCCCAGGTGAAACCTTCGTTTTCACGACCGAAGTGTCCGTAAGCTGCAGTCTTTCTATACTTGATTTGATCGGCGTTTAGCAGATCAAGCATAGTCAGAATGCCGTATGGGCGAAGATCAAAGTGCTCGCGAACCAGGGCTGTGATCTTTTCATCATCAATCTTACCGGTACCAAAAGTTTCAACCATGATTGAAGTCGGCTCGGCAACACCGATCGCGTATGAGATTTGTATTTCACAACGATCAGCCAGTCCTGCAGCAACAATATTCTTTGCAACGTAACGTCCCGCATAAGCTGCAGATCGATCAACCTTTGAGGGGTCTTTGCCAGAGAAAGCACCACCACCATGACGCGCAGCACCACCATAAGTGTCTACGATGATTTTGCGACCGGTTAAACCAGCGTCACCCATTGGACCACCAACTACAAATGCGCCGGTTGGATTGATGTGATACTTGGTATCTGCATGCAACCATCCAGTGGGCTCAAGAATCGGCTTAATCACCTCTTCCATAATTGATTCCTGCAGATCAGTTAACTTGGTCTCTGCAGAGTGTTGAGTAGAAAGTACAACCGCATCAATACCGGCAATCTTGCCATCAGTGTATTTGAAGCTCACCTGACTCTTTGCATCAGGACGCAACCAGTCAGCCCCGGCACGACGGTACTCAGCATGTTTTTCAACAAGAAGATGCGCATAAGTGATCGGAGCCGGCATCAACACATCTGTTTCGTTGGTAGCATAACCGAACATCAAGCCCTGATCGCCCGCACCCTGATCTTCCGGCCGAGAACGATCGACACCTTGATTGATGTCAGGAGACTGCACCCCAATTGCCGTCATCACCGCACAAGTGTCGCAATCAAAACCCATTGCGGAATCGGTATAACCAATTTCGCGAATTGTGTTGCGAATGACCTGCTCGTAGTCAGGCTTCGCGGTAGTCGTAATTTCACCGGCAATCATTGCCAGGCCGGTCTTAAACACAGTCTCGCAGGCCACCCTGGCGTGCTTGTCCTCTGCCAATATCGCATCGAGTACCGCATCTGAAACCTGGTCGGACATCTTGTCCGGGTGTCCTTCCGAAACCGATTCAGAGGTAAAAATGTGTTCCTTAGTCATGGATGATCAATCTCTGCTGTAAAAATAATGAAACCGCAGCCCGCGTGGCAGGCCGGGATCAGCTGCCGACATCTCCGCCGAGCCGCT
>CAZYRP010000096.1:0-19094 GCA_964649465.1 uncultured Granulosicoccaceae bacterium
CCAAGGGTACTTAGGGTCGGATTAATCTATATCGGCCGGAATAACGCAGATATCACCGTTTCTATGCTTTCTTCATTGAGCTGGGTTAGTGCACTTTTATGTCTGCAACTATAAGCGTTTGCAAACTCGATTAGCGCAGACAATGAGGTGTAAACTCAAAGGCATTCTGAGCATGCATATACTTACTAACCCGGATAAAAAGGTTTCAACGTTTTTATGTTCGTAGAGTTCGCTGCGCATATCGGTATACTTTATTGCGTGCAGATCAACGTTACTTTGGATTAGACGTGCTTCGAGCATTTATTTCATAATGCCAGTCCACGGGTCGCTTTTTCTGATGTTTTGCTGACTGTATCTAAATTCATATTGTTAGCACCTTAAGTCGGCGAGTTCGAAGCTGGTCAAAGCGCTTAAAGTTCCATCTTTACCTACTTTGAGTCCAGTGATGCTTGAACTGGCAGTGCTGGAATGATGGCGTTTAGGAGCTGGTGTATGCGACTCTGATTCATTTTTGTTACTTGCTTCTGAGATTCCGGCATTTACTACATACAAAACATCGTCGTACAGTGTCAGAGATACTGGTTTCTTTGACCCGGGTTTGTCGTCAGTAGGCACGTTTAAAGATACAGAAGTGAGAGAGTAGTCTTCATTGATACGAAACGAGCTGACTGACTCGTTTTCTGTATTCACGGCAAATACGAATTGTTGATCTTTCGAAAAGATCAAAGGATTATCTGATATCAGTGAATGTTCATTGTATTTGCGAACATCAGGATTACTACCCGCATACTCGACACTATCCTGTACCTGTGAATAGTCGACGCCACTGACATAAGACAGCAATCGGTCAATTCGTTTTGCTTTACAAGCCATGTCGGCAGCATTGCAGATCTGCTGCACAAGCTCGTCCTGGCCCGATGGTGTATATGAATCAGAATCCAGGACGTATTCGTTCATTTCGCGAGAGCTAATTTCTCTGGAAGTGCCGGATGCGTGGGGGCGTATTGTGCTGGAGTTTTCGTGTCGTTCTAATGAGCGCTGACGACGAGGACTATTTGTAGATATATTCTGATGCATGTGAAAAACCTTTGTTGTGTGATTTTAATTGTGTTGTACAAATTTCGTTAGAAAAGTGCCGTCATAAATGCCAGCAGTTACGATAACTACGATGAGGTTTTATAGATTTGGTTCGAGTAAATATCCCTGAGATATTGGAAATTACAATTAAAGAAGACAACTGTGATAATTTATTTACACATTCCGCCGCAAAATGAATTAAGCGTATTGAAAACGACTATTTAGGTCTCAATTAGATTCATGTGGTTGTACAGTTGTATTGGGTGCTATTTCACATAAGGGCTAGTCGGCAAAATAAAAACTCTGACATATACGGTGACGTGTATGGATGCCACTGATGTGTATCGTTATAAGACTCTGAAAACATCTGCATGGTGTATTTCCAATGCTGGTCACTCAGTAGCATTCTACGGTTGAGGTATACCGGGCAACTTCTTAGGCGAGTGAATCCGTATCATAGTGTCCTTTTTCTTGTCAAAAAAAATCAAGTGTGCGCGCTGTTGTTATTAGCGATCAATCTTGCGACTTATAAGTATGACTTGCTCTATTCGTTAAGCCAGACTGACTGGTCGAGTCGTTTTGGTATTTGTTAATACAGTTTGTTGCTTTTTGACGATGAACAGTGCGATGAGAAGTATCATCCGAAATGAATCCGATGATCATTTAAAACATGATCCCGTTCACGGCATAGTAGTGCAATATCCTATCTGTCCTGAACCAATGGTATGTCCAGTCGGTCAATGTTGAGAATGTAGCGCAGGTGATCATGTGGTGTTGCTTTAAATTGCATGATGTTTAGATACCTGAAGCTATGTATTGAACAAACTGGAGAATATAACTATGTCTAACGTATCACTGGCTCGTTTTAAAACAATAGTGGTTGTCAGTCGCATTCATGAAAAAATCTCGGACTACGTTGAATTAATGAACGTTGATAAACACGAGGTTAATCTGCTGGATCGCAGCAGATACCTTATTACTGCTCGCAACAGTTGCACGAATCTGCATCCGGATTTGTTGATTGTGGATATTGATGCTTTCGGTATCTATGACACCTGCTACCTTGTGTTGATAGCCAGGATATTTATGCCCGGTACCCCGGTTGTGGTCACTACCCGTAATACGTTGCCTGAGACAACAAAATTTAGATATCTGCATTCTGTCGGTGTGCTTGATATTGTTCAGCTGGCTGGTTCCAGCCTGCCTGCAGTAGCCTGATTTTAATTAAGGATAGATTAAACATGTTAATTGAAAAAAAATTACCCGAAAATAAGACAGACGAATTTATTAGTGAGGCGCAACTTGAGACTATCCGCTCATTACTTATTGAAATGCGAAACAAAGTAGTAGCGCGGAGGGAGTCGGCAAAATTATGTGTGGAAGGTGCGCGGTACAGTGATGATGCCGACAGGGCGAGAGAGGAATCAGCCTGGTTGTTAGCTATTAACAAAGAGGCATGGGATAACAACCTGCTCAGAGATATTGAGAATGCGCTTTATAAAATTAATATCGGTGAGTATGGCTATTGTGAGCGTAGTGGTGAACCCATAGAAGTAGCACGGTTGTTGGCTTATCCTACTTCAAGATTGACCCTTGAAGAACAAACGTATCTCGAAAATAGAAAGTGTATGGAATTTCACTGCGGTGTTGGGTGAAGTAATACGTAGAAATTTCTGCTTCATCTGGTAGCGCCGCATTTGGTTTGGAGTTTGTCAGATCAAGTAAAAGTTTCTACAAATTAACTGGCTACTGGTTTGGTCTCGAAGGTTACAGCTATTGCCAATGAGACTTAGGTATGAGCCTGTCGATCCGGCATTGCATTTGGAGGTACTTCAAATAGCCTTTTGTGGTGTCTGTCAGCTGTCACTGTCACCAGTTTTTTAAATTGAACTGGTGTCTCAGGAAAAACGGCAACTTCACTATGTGCCTTCCAAAATGAGATGAATATTTTTGTCAGCCGGTCGCTAGTGCAAGTAGGTAACGTGGAATACTATAGATGAAGCTTAAGACTCTGGCACCATTAGTTGTTATTGCAACGGGAATTCTCCAAAGTTGCGGTTCCTCTGAAATCAGCGAATTTGCGGAGGAGTCTCGGCCACAGGCAAGCCGACCGACATCGAGTACCGAGATCGATGTATTCAATGACAGAATCGCAGCGGCCCTGGTAGCTCCAGGCGCACCTGCAGGGAATTCATCAAATCTCTTCTCCAATGCCGGGTTTGAAGATGGTGTAACAGAGTGGACGGAATGTTTGCCGGGCGCTATCAGCTCGTCGGCAGATGCTTATGAAGGCACCGGTGCGCTCGAAATCGAACGAAATAATTGTTTCTATCGATCAGTAACTGCATCACCGGGTGAATCCTACACTCTGAGCTGTTTTATCAAGCTCACTGACCCCAGAGCATGGACTGGTATGGGAATGGCCTTTTCCGATGGTGACTACGATGCATTGCTGGAGGCACCGGTTGCGGTGGTTACTTCAGGCGAGTACATGCGACTTGATACCGTTGGTACCGCACCTGCGGGGACTTCTTTCCTTAGCATGTGGATCCATAGTGACCATGGAGCATTGGTCGATAATTGTAGCCTGGCGTTAGTTCAGGATCAGACACCGGAGCCAGTGGTAACTGCTGTAAACCTGCTTTCTAATAGTGATTTCAATTCGCTTGATGAGCAGGGTAGTGCGAGTGGCTGGGCAGCGGGTTGTGGTGGATCAGTTACGGCAAACGGTTCCAGCTTGTTCCTTGCCGATGGTGCGTGCGTAGATCAATCGCTTAGTCCTTCAGCGATACAAAGTGTGGGAAATAGTACAGCAACATTCAGCTGTCTGGTTACCGAGGTGGATGGGTATTCTGATTTAAGTATCTTTCTTGATAACGAGCTGCGTGGTGTGCAGGTGATCCAGCCGGCGGATAAAAACAAGCGAGTTGAAGTAATAGTCGACGCGCCCCAGGCGGGTAACGGATTTGTTAGCCTGTATTCGGATGGTCATCTTGAAGTTGCGAACTGTCAGCTTACCTCCGATAGCGTCGCGACTGACGGCGGAAATGATGCCAATGCTGGTGGTGCTGACACAGATCAGGAGCCAGCAGTTGCAACAAGCGCTCGCTACCGTCTGACGTTCAATGCAACCTGGAGTGCACAAACTCATGCCTTGAATTTTCCACCGCCGGCGCACTTTAGTGGTTTGGTTGGTGCGGTGCATAACAACTCAGTAGAGTTCTGGGGACCAGGGCAACTGGCCACTGATGGAATCGAGTTAATGGCCGAAACAGGTGACGGGTCTGGTGTTCTTGCTGAAGTTGCTACAGCAGTGGCGAGTGGATCTGCTGCAAGCGAAATCAACGGTGGTGGTGTGGAGGTTTCGCCGGGTTCTGTGAGCATTGAATTTGAAGTCACACGCGATCATCCATTAGTTACTGTGACATCAATGGTGGCCCCGAGCCCGGACTGGTTTGTTGGAGTGCATGGCTTGTCACTAATAGAGGGGTCGGATTTTGTTGAGTCGATGACTGTTGAAGCAACCGTTTACGATTCCGGTACAGACAGTGGTCCACGCTATACATCAGATAACATGGATACGCAGCCTCCTGAATCAATAAGTCTGCTGTCCAGTGCACCGACCGATGCGCCGTTTCGTAATGGTCTGCCATCAATGGGTCAGTTTGTTATACAGAAGTTACCGTAAGCCTATAGGCTCTTTGCCTAAGACTCGGTTGTGTGCGGCTTATTTGGCTGTTGGCACATAGTGGTAAGAAACCGAATCTGCATTGCGCAGGTTCGGGCTACTGTTTAAGCGATAGCGTCATCAGTGACGTTTATGGTGTGATTCGAAAGTGATTAGCGAAACAGATTTTTCGCATGAATTGACCATTATTACCGATCCCTGGATTACCGATCCCTGGAGCCAGACTGTTCAATGCGCCAGACGGTTCAATGCAATTGAGCTGTTCAACACAAATAGTGCTGTCAGGTTGACGGCCAGTGTTTATCACTCTAAATCCATTCGAGCTGAAAGCGTCATAATCTGATTGGGTGTTCATAGCCGGGTTGGTGGAAATCGCTGTGAAATGCGATAACTCCTGCATTTGCTACGGCGCAAATTTTACCAGATAGCGAGCAGACCATAGTTTTCCGGTAATCCAGAAAGCTCTTTTGTTTTGATCGTAAGCAATGCCGTTAAGCACTCGCTCGTCGTTTCCCGATGTGTGTTTCTCAACGAGATCTGACAAATCGTAGAAGTTAACCAATTCACCGGAAATTGGATTTATCTTTACTATGTAGGTGCTACGCCAGATATTGGCCCAGATAAAACCTTCTGCGTATTCGAGTTCGTTTATACGTCGCACAGAGTGTTGTTTGCTGGTGATAGTAATTTCACGCAGTGCTTTGAAGGACTCAGGGTCACGAAAGGTGATTTTGTCACTGCCATCGCTCATGATTAGATGCTTGCCATTGTTGGCCAGACCCCAGCCTGGCCCTTTATACGACAGTTCCCGCTTAATGGACAGGTCATCTGGGTTAAGTACAAATAACGTATTTTCCCTCCATGTTAGAACGAAAAGATCGTCTGATAGCAGAGTCAGTCCTTCTGCAAAGTATTTCTCTGAGAACGAAGTTTCCCGCAACGCCTTATCATTTTCCGGGCGGTATTTTCTCACTCTTGATTTGCCGTAAAGCCCGCTGGACTCGTAAATTAACCCGTTGAACATCTCCAGTCCCTGGGTGAAGTAAGAGTTGTCATGAGAAACAGATTCCAGTACCTGGTACTGGTAATTTTCTTTTGCGAGCGCGGATTGTACGAAGAACACGCTGCAAATGATTAGATGAAGACGTAATCTCATAAGGAGAATAATACAGGGAGGGCGGCGCTAATACATTTAAACTTTATTGCTTCCCGGTTGTGCTGTGTGGTCGAGACCGAGTTGCTGGCGGATTCAATATTATTACCGTTTGTTGGCCGTTTGTTGGCCGGCTGGGAATCGATGCAACTATAGTTAAGAGTTGTTTTGGGTCGGCTGCCTGAGAAGTGATGCTGAATGCGGCAATTAAGTATTTGTTGATCAACTGACTCGATTCTGCGGAGTCAAGCGAAATAGTGCACAGATGATGTGGCGCTTAAAGACATGGATCCAACCGTGTTTTGAAAGACCGGATCCGCATTGTATTTACACTTGCCGTTGTGCGTTATAAGAGGAAACTTTGTTTCTGAAGACATTCATTGCCGGCATGTCGTGGACATTTTTCGACGTATAGTAAGATTAAAAAAATTCTCGAATTAAACAAGAGGCAAGGTCTGGAGCCGCTTTGGACATCGCCAGACCTGGCCTCGTTTTTCCAAAAAAGCTAAATAGTAGAAGCTTCTGATCCGATTAGCTCGTTGCAGCACACGGGTTACAAGGGTTCTTGCATGCCTCGATAGCTTTCGCCGCACAAGGATTACAGGGATTGCATGCGTCAGTCGCGTCTGCAATGCACTGTTCCATGGTTTTCTTTGCCGCACAGGGATTACACGGATTGCAGGCCGCGCGAGCTACACCGGTGCTTCCGATTGCAGCAATTGACATAGTTACCGCTAGTGCCAGGGGGTTGAAGCCAGTTCGAGAGGCGGTGGTTTTTTTCGTATTCGTGGTGGTCATAGTAAATAGTCCAAAAAGTAAGTTTTGATTGAAGGTATAAACGAGTAAAGCATAGTAACTGTGTCTACCAATTTTTCTGACACCCTGTTTTCTGGCAAGTTCACCTGAATGGCAGAATTATTTAGTGGAGGCTCCAGGCGCGTTTGTCGCTTAGGTACTCTGATATATCCCGCAGATGATGTACAAAAAACACAGATTAGTTCAGGAGAGTGTGAAATTGATTTATGCCGGATACCGTCATAGAGATATTCTGATTACCTTCTCCAATGGAACACAATGTAGGTCGGCAGCGGACCCTGATCACCGCTCAAGCTTTATTGGTTGGTAGCCAGTCATGGTGACCGGAAACATGATTTACGTGATCTGACTCCGGAGTCAGCCCAGTTTTAATTTTGATACAAGGCAGAGGTTGAATGTGCGAATGCCTGTTGATTGCAATAGTGCAAATGGCAGGGAGCGGTGGTCTGCTGTACTAGAGCCCATATTCGTTGTTGGTTTTCGCAAAAGATTCAAGTCCGGCATTCATACTGTTTGTCATTCCCTGCAATGTAGCGGCGACGATCTTTGCCTCTGACAAACCGGAAAGCCATAAAACAATATCACGCATCCCTTTTGTACCGGTTTTTGCGAACAGGCTTTTTAACTGAGTTCTGACGGTGCAAATACTGGTGCCTAGTGCCAAAGATATGGATTTTGGGGCGTGGCCATTGGCGACCAGCTCCAAAACCTGTTTTTCTCTCTCTGTTATACCAAGCAACTGAGAAATTTCGTCAATAGTATCGCGTCTGCATGCTCGTCGTAACGGAGCATGCACCAGTATGTCATTAGTGCCTTCAAGGTGGGATAACAATACACACTGAAGAGTAGGAGGAGATCTTACTACTACAAGTCTTGATCTCTCTCCATTAGCAAGGTTTGCAATAGTCTCGAACCATGTGTCTCGATGCTCTGCATCGTGCGGGAACGTCGTACGGCCGGTTAATTTGAGTCCGAGGTCTTCTAATTTTTCTTCGAGAGCAATGTGGCGAAGAAAATCGGTGCTGCTTCTAATGTAGCGTCCCTGTCGGTCGACAACAAAGGGGTATGATACTTTATTAATTATAACCTCAGGTTCCATGGTTTGATTGCTCCAACTCTGCCGATCACCTAGAGTATTCCCTGGCGAATAGCTTTCAATATGGCATACGGCTGATTTTTGGTACAACGAGTTATAGTCCCATATAACATCCGGTACAGGTATATAACTTTCGCCATATATCAGCTCTGATCATCGGTGGAATCAACTAACCTATTTCTTGATCTGCACCTAACTGTTTTTAGGGAAAATTGTCATGTATTGTTTTGAGAAATAGATAGTGGTTTAACGTTTATCGGGCCACATCTGAACGTCGGGAAAGTTAATGAATATTTTAGTCGTAGATGATCATCCATTATTCAGGGAGGGGCTTCAGTTACTGCTATCCGACCTTAGTGACGGGCTTGAATTTAGCGGTGCGTCAGGGGTGAATGCAATATCTGATGAGATGCTCAACAATGCTGATTTAATATTACTGGATCTGAATACTGCAGATAGCCGAGGGCTCCAATCACTATCGATTGTAGGTGGTCGTAATCCGAAGGGATCTATTGTTGTGGTGTCAAGTGATGACGACTATGAACTGATCAGGGATTGTATTGAATGTGGCGCCGCGGGATTTATCCCCAAATCTTCTGAACCGTCTGTTCTGGTGGCGGCATTAAAACTTATTCTAGCTGGTGGTATCTATCTGCCACCGTCCTGTGCGAATGATAGTCTGGACTATCGAGGTTCAGAGAAAGATGTTTATGAATCTTCCGGGCTAACCAGACGCCAGCTACATGCACTACTTTTGGTTGCACGGGGCAAAGCCAATAAATCCATAGCCGATATTATGAACATCAGCGAGGGAACGGTTAAGCTACATTTATCGGCCGCCTTTAAAACTTTAGGCGTGCGCAACAGGACCGAAGCTGTATTTGCTTTATCGCAATTGGGAATCAGGGAGTCAGATATGCATAAATAGAGCATCCTGCTGCAGCAAGATGCAGAATATCATCCATTTCTATAAACAAACATTTTGAATTTGCGGCTATGTACAATCAGAACGATGCGAGAGATCAGGCGCTAATAAGTGCATTAGCCAAACAGGCAATTCGTGTCCCCATACCGATGATATTTGTTGCATTTGTAATTTCAGGACTAGCGTATGGGAAAGTGCCGTTGCTAATCATTGTTGTTTGGGCGAGTTTGACTATTAGCATGCAAATTATAAGATTTTTCATGATCCGGGATCTCGCTAATCAAACGAAAACACCAGGGCGCGAGCGTCTTAAAACTGCTGCATATTTATCTCTTGCTAACGGTCTTGTGCTCGCGTCATCGATATATTTTTTTACTAGTCTTGATGAGACGTCGCGTGCGGTATATTCCATGATCATGATAGGAATCGTTGCGGGAACTATTGCTACGTCGCATGGATACAGGCCGGTATTTATGGGACTTGTATTACCAATTCTCGCCGCAGTTGCAATTGCCTGGTTGCTAACGGCTGCAGAGACCCTTTCCTTTATTCAAACGCTGGCAATATCAGGCTTAACAACGGCATTGGGAGTATTGTTATATATGTCTTCCAGAGATGTCTATGCTTCATTTAGTGATAGTTTTACTGTACGTCAGGATCTTGAGGCCGCGCTTGATTCGGAACGAATCGCTAATGCGGCAAAGACCAGGTTTCTGGCTGCTGCCAGTCATGATCTTAGACAACCCCTACATGCTATGTCGATGTTAAGTGCTGCACTTGCGGTTCAGGATCTGGATGAGCGCAGCCAAATGATTGCTAAAAAAATGAACTCCGCCATGACGGATCTCTCAAGTGAGCTGGATTCCCTGCTGGATATATCAAAGCTGGACGCAGGTGTAATGCGGGTGCGTCCCTCAAAATTTGACGTTTGTTCATCCCTTTCAAGGACAGTTTCAAGGTATCAGGAGCTTTCAAATAGTAAGAACATCGAACTTAGTTTAACGGTAAATGAACCCGTCTATACAGAAATAGATAAATCACTTTTTGAAAGAGTCATCCGCAATCTGGTAGACAACGCGATAAAGTACACCAATTCCGGTTCGGTTAAAGTCAATGTGGTTAAAAAGAATAAGCATTGTTATATCTCGATCGAAGATACTGGTATTGGAATTCCAGAGGAAGAGCAGCTGAGGGTAAAGGAGGAATTTTATCAACTAAACAACCCTGAAAGAGATAGACAAAAAGGACTTGGGCTTGGGTTGTCAATCGTCTGGCGGCTCATACCATTAATAAACGGTGCACTAACAATGGAGTCTGAGCCAGGTAGGGGCACAAAGTATGTGCTGACGCTGCCAACAGGTCCTGAGAAATCAAACGATGATCAGTCCATTCAGGAGATACCTGATAAATCCAATTTGGATTTTCAATTAGAATTTTTGAAAGGTGCTTCTGTTCTACTGGTAGAAGATGATAAGGAAGTCCGTCTGGGTACACGCACATTATTAGAAAATTGCGGTCTTGTGGTGCATGAAGCGACCAGTACCCCTGAATCCGTTTCGGTTATTGAACGTGAGTCTGTCGATATCGCGCTGGTTGATCTTCGACTACCGGGACAAGACAGCGGCTTCACAGCAATAAAAAAATTGCGTTCCTATCAGGAGGGGATGCCAGTAATCATACTAAGCGGGGAAACGTCCCCCGAAATTCTGCAGCAAGCCTCATTAGCGCAATGTGAATTTATGGTTAAACCGGTTGATATGAAGGGGCTGATTGAAGAGATCTATACTGCAATACACAGGGAATAGTTGAAATAGTATGAGTAAGCCGAAATACTTGAATGGCAGAGAAGCCTCGCCAAATGGACGAGCAACAGAGTTTCTTTCTCGCGGGTTTGAAAGCCTTGCAAATTCGTTAGATCAAAAAAACAAAGACTCCAACATCGGCAGAGATGTGCACTACGATGTGATTGTTGTGGGTAGTGGCTATGGTGGTGCAATTGCCGCTTTGGAGATCTCCAAATCAATAATAAAAGAGGCCGGAAGGAAACCAAATGTGTGTGTTTTGGAGAGAGGAAAAGAAAGACTCCCCGGAACATTTCCCGGTTCTCTCGCACAGTTACCCACGGAGCTGCGCCTGTATCGAAACAATGCTGAAGAGCCCGAGATCACCCCGCCAACGGTACTTGGTAACGAGTCAGGATTGTTTGACATAAGGGTAGGAGACGGTTGTTCGACCCTACTGGCCAATGGTTTAGGGGGAGGGTCACTTATCAATGCAGGTGTGATGCTGGAGCCAGATCCTGCTATTTTCGACTCGCCATTGTGGCCGGGCAGTATTAGTAAAGACCCGCAGCTGGATGATTTATTTTCCGAAACAAAAGAACTACTGGGTGCGTCGATCAGAAATGATCAAAACAAAACCGAAGACAACACGATACACCGATCAGGAAGATCTTACGCCAAATACGCATCCCTGAAGGCACTGGCAGGTTCTGAGGGTCAGGTAAAAGCCGTGCCTATAACTGTCAGGTTAAACGACTCAGATCCGGATCAAACGATTAAGACTGATAACTGCATTGATTGTGGTGACTGCTTCAGCGGTTGTAATTTCAATGCTAAAAAATCATTAGATACAAATGTCCTGGCATCCGCTGCCATGCTTGGTGCCGAAATATTTTGCAATACTACGGTTAATTCGTTCGACAAATTGCCTGATGGAAGATGGGAGTTGGTTGTCAATCCCACCGATCAGAAATTGAAAAAACATTTTCCAGAATTAACTCGACTTCGCTGCTCCAAATTGATCATTGCTGCGGGCACTTTGGGTTCTACAGAACTACTCTTAAAAAGTGAGCTTCAATCGAAAAATAATCTGCGTTTTTCGAAACAAGTCGGCAGCCGCTTTTCGGGCAATGGCGACATGCTGGCAACCATTAGTAACCGATCGGAGATTGTCAATTCAGTTGCCAGTGAGAAAAAGGCACCTGGAGTCAGAAATGTTGGCCCTACCATCACCGGCATGATTGATTTTCGCGGAGCGACGGGTAGAGATGTAGCTATACAGGAACTATCAGTTCCTGCGATATTGCACAGGTTAACTGCGGAAGCCACCGCTTTTAGCCAAACAGTTAATTCCATAACACGCGGAGACAAAGCGGGCGTATCTTACTCAGATGAGTTTTGTACTCTGAAGCCCTGTGGACCTCTTGGTAAACATGACCGGCGCAACAAAAAGAATGCAGAGGCATCCAGAGACGGTAGCGAAACAGATAATATTTCGATTCTCGCTCTGATGGGAATAGATAACCTCTCAGGCACTTTATCTTTACCTAAATATTTTTACCAAAGTACGGATCAGCTGATTGGTTCACCAGCGCAGGGAATTATCAATTTAAAATTTCCATCTGAGAGCAAAGAAGCAGTAAATAATGCAACTGACAAGATCAATGATAGCAATAGCGCAAATTTAAACGACAAATCTTTCTACCAGAGGAATAGCGATCTCGTCAGGCAATTGGCATCAAACACTGATAAAAATGCCTGGGTACATGACAATCCGTTGTGGAAGCCGCTTGGTGCAAGTCTCGAGAAACTTTTTGATGTAAGTATTCCCGGTATGCTGATAACAGTTCATCCATTGGGAGGATGTCCTGTTGGTTTGAACTCTATAAACGGGGTTGTAGATGAGTATGGCCGTGTGTTTGATAGTGCGTCCGGTAATGCGACTGACATTCACGAGGGTTTGGTTGTACTGGATGGTTCAATCTTGCCAACCGCGGCCGGAATCAACCCTGCATTAACGATAGCAACTCTTTCTTTGAGGGCGAGTCGCTGGCTTATAGATAGCTGGAACTGGAAAAAAACCGGGAGTACTGAGGAATTACCAGCACCGATTGCCCGGCCTCAATTCAAGACGATAGATCCACTGGTGCCTGATCGAAAAAAACCTACATCCCTCGAACTTGTTGAACGCCTAACTGGCAGTGTAATGCTTCGGCATAAAGATATATCTAAAGAATATGTGGTTGAACTTCGAATTCGCTCTGAACCTTTTGAGATAGAGGAATACACACGCTTCCTAAAGAGAGATATTCCACTTTTATCTGAATCCAGAGAAGACGCTGACAACTCGCTTCCTGACAGAAGCTATATCAGAATTTTCGACAAGCTTGAGTGGAATAAGCACCACGACATAATACAAATCATGAGTGATCGGGTTTCTTCAAAAAACTGGACAAAGAAAAAGCGTGCAATAGTCGAGCAGTATTACGACGAATTAGATAACTACGCACTATTTACCGCACCGTTAACGGGCAGTATCACCATGCTGGAGGAAATACCCAGGTGTAAAATCATACGCACTGTCAGAGGGATGTTCGCCTGGGCCATAAACCGTGGTATTAAAGATATAAGGCAATCCGTTTGGGCTGGTATCCAGAATAGATCGATGATGAAATCTGTTGGCGGATATTTAAGAAAGGAAATATTCTCGGCGTTTGCAAATTCCGGGCGAGAGAGAAGGCTGAGTTATCATTTAAACATAGGCAGTGAATCAACGATAGCCCCAAACAATATATATAACGTTGAGGAGTTGTTGGATCCGTCTTTACTCTCGGGTAAAACGGTAAAAGGGTATAAGACATTCCAATATAAATATGCCTCCAACCCGTGGAGGCAATTAATGGATATCAAGCTAACAGAATTCCCCTGTTTGAAAGCCGGTACGGCATCAATGCTGAAGGTAGATCCTGAGTACTTTGCAAAGACCAGCGCACCTTTGTTACATATATCCGATGAGGACAATGCTGTCGATGGCTATATAGATTTACTACTTTTATATACCCATACTTTTAGACTCTTCATCCTTCAACAGTTATGGACTTTGCGCAAGCCGGATACAAAAACCCGAGCACGCGAAGATTCTAAAGAAAAATACACCACTGTTTCCACGGCTGCTAACAGACTGCCTCCGGATCTCAGCTCTGTATCGAATATTCAATTTGATAGATTTCCGTTAGAACTGAAAGAAAATAATAATTTTCTACCACACAATCCTCCGGTAGAGGCGTATTTAACTCGCTATCGGGTAAATCCGGATACTGATCAACCCCCAATACTCTGTATACACGGCTACAGTGCCAGTGGAACCACATTCGCACACCCAGCGCTTTACGGCGGGGCAGACAGGAAAGGTGGTTTGGCGGCCTATCTGGCAAACCTTGGTCGCGAGGTTTGGGTGCTGGATATGCGAAGTAGCTGTGCTGTCGCCGGTCGCAGAACACCGTGGACCTTCGAAGATATGGCGTTCAACGATATACCGATTGCGATTTCACAAGTCTGCGAAATGTCCGGTCGTAGTCAGATTGATGTTGTCGCACATTGCATGGGGGCAGCCATGTTAAGTATGACATTGCTCGGTGAGCCCAAGAATTGTGCTGATCGAGATCGGATTGAATCGACGCCCGGCAAAATACGTAAAATCGCGCTATCACAAGCGGGTCCGTTTTTGCGTTTTACCGGTGCTAATACGCTTCGTGCCTACGCACTGAATTACGTTCGAAAACTGATGCCACAAAGTGGCTATGAATTTACCCCGAAAGACCCAAACTCAGCTAATAATGTATTGCTGGACAGATTTCTAAACACTATACCCTATCCGGACACAGCTGAATTCAAAAAAGAAAACCGGATACTTTCTAACACCTATTGGGTGAGAGCACGGCATAGAATGGATGCTCTTTACGGAAGAACATTCAGTCTAAAAAATGTAACTGCAAAAACATTGGCACATATCGACGATTTTTTTGGTCCCCTGAGTTTTCAGACGCTGGAGCAGACTCTTTGGATATCTAAAAGAAAGCAGATTAGTGATTGGGAGGGACACTCCTATTATTTAAAAAGACAGAATTTTGAAACTCGATGGAGTCATCCTACTCTCTGGATTCATGGGGAAAAAAATGGACTAATAGATCCAAGATCTCCATCCCTCACCGCACTTGTATGTGACGAGCAGGATCTGAATAATTTCACATTCGAAATAATACCGGATACAGGCCATCAGGACTGCCTGATTGGTAAAAACTGTGAAGTTCCATTCGGACATATAGCAAGACACCTCGGATAGTTTGCAGCATTAATAGTCACGGGCTAACACTTATGAACACGCTGCTGGTCGGAAAAAAAGTTGCACTGTTGAACGGCATGGCAAAAGAAACCAGCGATACAGGGGAAACTCACCTGTTGCGAATAACTGACGAATTACTGGAACCTCGCTATTTATCCAGACTTATTTATGTTCCGATTGTTGCGGGTGGAATATATTCCGAAGATCGAGATCTAATTATGTTTATTGAGAAAGAGGAGGATGGTGTCTTCATCTATCCACCGGATCATATGGGTGAGGTTGTGTTGGTTCTCGTGCTTGTAGACCAGGGGAATATTTCCTTAAAAAGACAAGCGAGCGAAAGTGCACGTATTGTTGAGGAGCTAAGTAGAGACTTTGCACTTTCTACCCAGCAGATCAGCCAACTACAATACGAAAAACAGCTTCTTGGTAATTGGCTGGACAACAATCCGTTTGATCCAAAAATACATGGAAATAGTTGCGTTGGAACCCTCTATGCTTACACCTGAAGTAGTTAGTAGTGAAAAAAAGCGTTTGATATTTCTACTTGGCTGCTGCCAATACCCGCCAGATATAATTCGGCAACGTCACGCATACAAGACACTCAGTGAAATCAGCAATTACGTTACCAGTAATTTTAACAGTAGAATAAAAAATGAAGTAGTCGCAATAGTTACCGGTGACAGTATTTATGCCGATGCGACAGCTGGTCTTTTCGACCCTGTTGAAGAAGTGTCTCGATATCAAAATGCCTATATATCGTTTAATAACGCACCTCAGAAAAAGGCCCTTGACAGAAGCTCGATAAATTTTCTATTCACCATAGACGATCATGAAATTGAAGAAAATTGGGAGCCTCATGATTCTGAAAAATTGATGCTTGAAGGTAAGCGTCATTTTCTCCGGGGTCACGGACGTGGGGCGGGTTTAAAGCTTCCTTCTGGAGTCGGCATAGACGATCATTTGAAGAATACCAAAAATCTACCGCTCTGGAGAATTGAAAGGCGGCAGAACACCAGTTTATTTTTGATGGACACTAGAACTGAGCGAGAGCCGCGAAGACTTGATAATGCCGCTACGGCTCAGTTAATTTCCCGTGAACAAAAACGGGCTTTATTTCAATGGCTCGATATCAGCCACAGAAAAGATGTTGAACATCCCGAGCGTGCTGCGGAGCCGAAATTCATCGTTTCAGGGTCAATGCCACTGCCAAGGCAACAGTTTATAGCGCAGGCACCGGACGACAAATCTGTTTGTTTGAATTCAGATGCATGGGACGGTTATCCGGCTACATTAAACGAAGTTCTGGCATACATTGCTAAAAACAAAATAAAAAACGTTATCTTCCTTTCAGGTGATGCGCATATACCGTGCTTTTGCAAAGCTAAATTGCACTGTGGTGGTTCAAGTGAAAGTACCACTGTATTCTCAATCCATGCGGCCCCTTTTTATGCGCCGTTTCCTTTCGGGAACGGGATAAAGGAAAACTATGCAGAAATAGAATCTTTCAATATAAAAATTGAAAATTCACAGGCAGTACCAGAAATAGTGGACGTCGAAGTGCAGGTAGAATGTGAATTTCCAGAAATTGGCAATGGTTTTATTAGCTTCGAAATACCTGAACTAAAGAATAATCGCCTGCTAACGTTTAGGTGTTTTGGAGATGCTGTGGAATCGACTCACAAAATATTATTGCAATAGTGAATTTGAATTATCACATTCGCCAATCATTCTTGTGAATTTTGTCAGGGATTAAGTTTTAAACTCAGATTGGGAAGTTTATATTCAGGGTCGCAATGCCGCTACCAACCTGGTTAATTCTTCCGGGAGAGGAGTAACTGGTTTACCAAGCAACTTGGAGAACGCGCCGGGGTTGTCCATATGCATGGAGCTTGGTTTGATTATAGGAGTATCGAGAATCTCAAGCTGTGGCAACAGCTCGTGCAGTTCACTGGCTATGTCTGAAACCGATGCGTTGTGGTTCGCCACATTCCATGTGCCCGAGTCCAGCGTCGTGCCGACAAGTGAAGCCAAAATGTTGGCCAATGAATCGACATCAATAAACGGTCGTTGTTGTGTCCCATCCCCGTGAATGGAAACGCGCTCCGTAGTACAGGCGTCGAAACACATTGCGTTTACCACTGCATCGAAACGGATTGCGGGATTAAAGCCGTACACATTTCCAGCGCGGAGGATCTGTACCTTTCTGCCATCGCGATCGAGTCGACGAAGATGAGATTCTCCCGCAAGTTTGGAAACACCGTAAGTAGAACTTGGAGCTGGTTCGGTGCTGTCGGTGATTGGGTCCACGCTACTGCCGTAAACAGCGAATGATGAGAGATATATGACTTGACGCAGGGTATCTGATTTTTCAATTGATCGTGCAAGTTGTGCTGTTCCCCAATTGTTAACCTGGTCGAATATATGGTGGTGTGTGTCAGCTTGTGGTGTACTTGCATAACCTGCCAAATGAAAAACCACGTCAGTTTCTGATGTTATTTCTTCCAGAGAATACCCGTCGAGCATTTCGACGCGACGAAAATCAACTGGCACCTCGCCGTGCTTTCCGGACACAAAGAATGCGAAGTTGCGTCGGCTGAGATTATCAACGACGGTGATACTGTCAATATCTTTGCAGCGTGCCAGGGCCCGTGTCAGTGAAAAACCCACATAGCCTGCACCACCTGTTATTAAAACTCTCATAATAATTAGCTCACGCTTGCTAGCGTAGTGTGCAGTCCGCATTCAGTTTTGTTCTGTCCCTGCCAGCGACCACCGCGCTCGCCATCCTCCCCGATACCTGGAACGCGAGTACATGGAGCGCAACCAATTGAATCAAAACCCAGCAGTTCCAGCGGATGCCTTGGTAGTTCATTAATACTCACGTATCTCCAGATTTCGCGACGAGTCCAGGCGAGCATTGGGTGTAACCTAGTGACCCCATGCGGGCCCGGCGCTTCGAATGTAAAATCCGCTCTCACATTGCTCTGATCGCCTCTTACGCCTGTGATCCAGACATCCGCACTCGCTAGTATCGGTTCCATTGGAAGAGTTTTGTTTAGAAAGCAACAACGTTGAGCATCCTTTGAAAACATGAGTTGTCCGTTTGGCGTCAGCTGGGTGATTTTTGTTACGGGTGATTCGATCGTGACAACGCGAAGAGACAATTGGTCTGCGACTTCATCCCGAAAGGCCAGTGTCTCTGGAAAATGAAACCCGGTATCAATGAAGTACACGGGAATCTGAGGTGCGTATTTAGAGAGTATGTGTAGCAGCGGGATCGACTGGGTTTGAAAAGATGAAGACGCTATAACATTCGCATCAGCATCGCTGAGTTCGGAAAGTCGGTCGATGAAGGGCTTGATCAGTGAATGAAACTCATCTGAATCACTGTTTGCAGTACTGCTCATTATCGATGATGTCCGTGGGGATGCTTGATAGGAGATCGGGTAGTACTATGAGCAAAGTTCTAACCAACTTTTGCGAAACTATCGGTAAGCCAGCCAAATTACTCAGCCAGCCCCGGGAAACAAAGGTTACCGAGATCACTCGTGTGCTTAATTGCAAGTTTCGCTAACGGGTCTTTGCTTTCGATAAGCGATTTGTCGGTTAGCCGGAAGAATATGTGCTGGCTGCTGGTTCATCTAAACAGATCTGTGATCTGTAAGCCGGGAAAACTGTTAACCAGTCGGCATCTTACTCTTGCTCTAATGCACCGAGAAGCGGTTTGAATTTCAGCTGGCGACGAATAGACAAACGCTGGTGAGAGGCTGGAAGTAGTACAAACCTTCCTTGATGAACCATTGCATTTTGTCCTCACTTTGAGCGGTAAATATTCCGGTTATGTTCTTTTGTAGTCGGACTGCGACGGCTTCATCACTGAGCTGACTTAACAGTGATAAAAACTACGCGCCGGACAACTCTCTGCGTAGTTCAAGGGACAAACTACGATGTTGATAACTCACTTCAATTGGCACTGTAAAGCGACAAACGATTTGGCTTGCTTGTATGTAAACCTTATTTCTAATGTTTGTTAGAGCCGCGGGCTATCTACAGGTTAACAATCCATGTAACGGAACATTGGTTTCCTATCACTGAAAAACTCATAAACAATATCGATTAGCCAGATTTATAAACCCGGGTGTTGTAAGCCCAGTCGGGTTGACCAGACAATATTGGTGGTATATAGCCCCGTGTCAGTGGCACTTAGTACAAC
>CAZYRP010000097.1:0-18981 GCA_964649465.1 uncultured Granulosicoccaceae bacterium
AGTCAAGGCGCGTGTTGATTCAGGAGCTAAAACCTCATCGATCCACGCATTTAATATCGAGCCCTTTACTCGAGACTCTACCCAGTGGGTACGCTTTGATTTGCATCCTTTGCAAAAGAGCCGACGCGCAACAATAAGATGCGAGTCGCCGGTTATAGATCGACGCACCATCCGAAGCTCAAATGGCTCGAGCGAAAAACGCTTTGTTATAAGAACACCACTTACACTCAATGGTGATACCTGGGACATCGAGCTTACTCTCACTAACAGAGATGCGATGGGCTACAGAATGCTGCTCGGACGCGAAGCTATGAGCGGACGCATCCTGGTCGATAGCGAAAAAGAATTTCTGTTAGGTGATGTCTCCGAAGATCAACTTGAAATACTGTACGGCAAAGCCTTACCTGTGCCGGGCGCCGGACTTAAGGTAGGTCTGCTTGCCAGCAACCCGAAGCTCTACAGCAACCGGCGTATTATGGAAGCTGGTGAAAAGCGCGGACACGAGATGGTATTTCTGGACATCAGGCAGTGTTACATGAAACTTGATGCCGATTCACCAGCTGTTCATTATCGTGATGGTCGCATCCTGAACGATCTCGATGCAGTGATTCCCAGAATCAGACCCTCAATGACTTTTTACGGCTGCGCTATTACCCGCCACTTTGAAAGTCTCGGAGTCTATGCATTAAATAACTCAGCGGCGATCACTCAGTCGCGCGACAAACTCTATTCGCTGCAGATGCTGCAGGAGCAAGGCCTAGATATTCCGATAACGGGCTACGCCAACTCCCCGAATGACACCAACAATCTGATTGAAATGGTTGGCGGTGCACCTCTTATAGTCAAACTCCTGCAGGGCACACAGGGCAAAGGCGTCGTACTTGCCGAAACCACCAAGGCCGCAGAAAGTGTGATCAATGCGATGAAATCATTACGCGCAAACTTACTGGTTCAGGAGTTTATTGAAGAAGCAGCTGGCAAAGACCTGCGATGTTTTATGATTGATGGCAAAGTCGCGGCTGCTATTCAACGTACGGCCGCCACCGGTGAGTTTCGTGCCAACCTGCATTGCGGCGGTAAAGCCGAATTGGTGGAGGTTACACCAGAGGAAGAGATGCTTGCGGTAAAAGCCGCACGCACAATGAATCTCAGTGTCGCAGGTGTTGATATCATCAGAAGTGATCGCGGCCCGCTATTGTTGGAGGTCAATTCTTCACCTGGCTTAGAGGGTGTTGAAGATGCCACGGGCTTTGATGTCGCCGGAATGATGATTCAGTCCATCGAGCGACAATTGCGTCCCGCACCCAGATTGATGCCAGAACTGCTTGCCTCTGCCTAAGCGAAATTCACCAGCCCTAACGCAACAAAGGCGCAGCAAAGGCTGGTTAACCCGATGAAAGTGCCTGGTCCAGATCGTCAATAAGATCCTCGACTCGCTCTATTCCAACAGCTAATCGCAGCTGGTTTTCAGGAATCAGGTTTTCAGCAGGCTCAAGTGAGTTTCTGTGTTCTATCAGAGTCTCAACCCCGCCTAGTGACGTCGCACTGGTGATAATCTGCAACGCACCTGCCACCTGAAGCGCTGTAGCAGCATTGCCATTGACGGCAAAAGACAACATTGCACCATACCCGCCCTGCATTTGCTTATTCGCAATCGCATGGCCCGGGTGGGTTTCGAGTCCCGGGTAACTGACGGACTCTATCGCCGGATGTTGCTGCAAAAATTCAGCAATCTGCATGGTGTTAACTGCTGCACGTTCCACCCGTACAAATAACGTTCTCATACCACGCAACAGCAGCCATGCTTCAAAAGATCCAATAACAGCACCGGCCATTTTTCTTTCTTTACTGAGTGCCTGCCAAAGCGGGTGTTCATCTCGTGTCACTACCGCACCTGCCAGCACATCACTATGGCCATTGAGATATTTTGTGGCCGAGTGGACAACCAGATCTGCCCCGTGATCAAGCGGCTGACTAAACACCGGAGTCGCGGCCGTACTGTCAACGCATACCAGTGCGTTATGTGCATGCGCAATCTCTGCAGCAAGCGCTATATCAGTGACATGCATCATCGGGTTAGAAGGTGTCTCTACCCAGACAAGGTTGGTTCTGTTTTTATCCGTGACACAGGCTTCAATTGTTGCCGCGTCCGCCGTGTCATATTCACTGACAAAAATATCCTGACGCTTGCAGTAGTCGTGAATCCACAATTTGGAACCCCAATACATTGCATCCGGTAAAACCACATGGCTGCCCGGAGTCAGTGAGTAGAAAATTGATGCAATCGCGGCCATTCCGGAGGCAAACAACCGACACTCCTCGCCATGTTCCAGATCAGCCAACGTGCGTTCAGCATGTATAAAAGTCGGATTATCATCACGCGAATACAAATTGGCAGCATTGAGCGACTGATAGCGATCATCGCGGGCAAAAGTGGTCGATAGCTGTATCTCCGGCACCACCGCACCGCTGTTCACATCGAGAAAATGTGATGCCTTGGCGGCAATAGTTGCACCATCACGATCGTTCGGGTTACTCATGCCCGTTTACACTCCATTCGAATGCAACCACCGGCAGCTTCATCAGTGCGCTTCCTGCCAGTTGTCACCCACACCGACCTCTACTTCCAGCGGCACGCTTAACGATCCTGCATTCACCATGATATCGGTTAATTTCTTTGATACTTTTTTCACTTCGGCTACGGCCACTTCCAGCACCAGTTCATCATGCACCTGCATAATTACTCTGGCATCTGTTTTGCCATCACCCAACCACTGATCGACGTCAATCATCGCACGCTTGATAATATCTGCTGCTGTACCTTGCATGGGCGCATTAATCGCAGTGCGCTCCGCGTATTGCCGCATCTGATAACGACTTGAATCAATGTCAGGCAAATACAAACGGCGACCAAATACAGTTTCTACATAACCCTGATGCTTGGCATTCAAGCGAGTCGAATCCATATAGCGCTTTACTCCCGGGTAGCGCTCGAAGTACAAATTAATATACTGCTGCGCGTCGGTGCGTGAAATATCCAGCTGTCGCGCAAGCCCGAAAGCGGACATACCATAGATAAGACCAAAGTTTATTGCCTTGGCAGCACGTCGCTGATCTGCATCTACGCTGTCTATCTCCGCACCAAACACCTCAGCAGCTGTCGCACTATGAATATCGTCACCACTCTCAAAGGCCGCCAACAAACTCTCATCCGCTGACAGATGCGCCATAATACGAAGTTCAATTTGCGAATAGTCAGCGGCCAATAGCTTATAGCCATCGGGTGCTATAAACGCCTCACGAATACGTCTGCCCTCGTGGGTGCGAATAGGGATATTCTGCAAATTAGGATCGGAAGATGACAACCGACCGGTTGATGCCACTGCCTGATGGTAGGAGGTATGCACCCGACCCGTTTTTGCGTTGATCTGTTGCGGCAATTTATCGGTGTAGGTGGATTTAAGTTTGCTCAAACTGCGATATTCAAGTATCAACTTTGGCAACGGATAGTCTGCTGCCAACTGCTCCAGTACATCTTCGGCAGTGGAAGGTTGTCCCTTAGGTGTCTTGCGGATTACCGGCATACCTTTCACTTCATACAACAACTCACCAATTTGCTTGGCCGAGCCGAGATTAAATTCCTTACCGGCATCCTCATGCGCAAGAGCTTCAATTGCTTTTACTTTGGTGGCAATTTCTTCACTCTGAGCCAGCAACAGTTCAGCGTCGACCAAAACACCAGTACGTTCAATGTTCGACAGGACATTCAACAGCGGCATTTCGATTTCCGTATAAACCTTTTCCAGTGCCGGCTCGGCAGATACAATTTTGTTCAGCTGATTGTGCAGCTGCAACGCAACATCGGCATCTTCAGCAGCATAATCGGCGGCTGGCTCAATCTCGATCTGGTTAAACGTCAGTTGCTTAACCCCTTTGCCTGCAATGTCTTCGAATTTTGTGGTTTTTACATCAAGGTATTTCTTAGCCAATACATCCAGGTCATGCCGATTGGCAGCTGCATCGCATACATAGGACTGCAGCATTGTATCGTGCTCTATACCGCGCAATTCAATTCCATGATTCAGCAGTACATTGCGATCGTACTTCAGGTGCTGACCGATTTTTATTATCTCTTCACTTTCTAATACCGGTTTGAATTTCTCGAAAACTTCGTCGCGGGATAATTGATCCGGAGCGCCTTCGTAGTCATGAGCAATGGGTAGATAAGCCGCCTCCCCGACTTCTACGGCAAAAGACAAACCGACCACTTCAGCATCCATATAATTAATGCTGGTCGTTTCGGTATCAAAGGCAAAACACTTCTTGTCTTTTATCTTCTTTAGCCATTTATTCAGCTCCGCTTTAGTGCTAACTATCTGGTAGTCACGCTTTTCAACTTTTTCGACTTTCGGCACATCAGGTTTGGTACCACCTGATGGCGCTACGGTTTTTCCGTCGAGTTCATTTAACCAGGCCCTGAACTGATAGCGTTCAAGCATCGGCCGCAGCGTTTCTTTATCAGCCTCCTTTATTGCCAGCGTTTCTATCGACTCATCAAGCTCTACATCAAGCTTTATAGTTGCGAGATCATAAGACAACGGCAGCATTGGCAAGGCTTCACGCAGGTACTCACCGATCTTGCCTTTGACTTCATCGGCATTTTCCATCACGCCAGTCACACTGTCATACAGACCCAGCCATTTAACCGCTGTTTTGGGCCCACACTTATTAACCCCCGGAATGTTGTCGGATTTGTCGCCAACCAGTGCGAGGTAGTCAATGATGCGTTCCGGCGGCACACCAAATTTATCCACAACACCTTCAATGTCATAGGTTTTATTGCTCATGGTGTCGATCAACGTAACGTAGTCATTGACCAGCTGCGCAAGGTCCTTGTCGCTGGTTGAAATCACGACATTGCGCTTCGCTTCAGTGGCCTGCTTTGCCAACGTGCCAATGACATCATCGGCCTCAACCCCGGAAACGCTGATAAGCGGCAGCCCCATCGCGCGAATCATCTCGTGCAGCGGTGCAATCTGGGCTCGAAGATCATCCGGCATTGGCGGCCGAGTCGCTTTGTACTCAGCGTACATTTCGTTGCGAAAAGTTTTACCTTTGGCATCAAAAACCACCCCCATTTCTGTGGGCTTGTAAGTGTCGAGCAGACGCCGCAGCATGTTGATCACGCCAAGCATTGCACCGGTCGGTTCACCAGCTTTGTTGGTCAGCGGCGGCAATGCATGGAAAGCACGAAACAGGTAGGACGATCCATCAACCAGTATCAGAGGAGGTGTATCTGACATGCGAAAACCCGGGGATTGATTTGAATCTGAACAGAATACCTGTCTGCAGAAGTTTAATCGACAGTCGAGGAGGCTGTGTGGTGGAAATCTGCGTAGCGAGAACAAACCGCAGCGAGGGCGTTTTGACTATTAATTGAGGCGCATAGCCTATAAAACACAAATAACGGCATACACAACGAAAATGATAGTCAAAAAGCACCGCTGGGGCGCGTTCGCAGTAGCAGAGCTTCTACCACACAAGCTCCTGCTCTATTACCAACCAAAAGCTAACCGGAGCGCGCGGGCGTTTCGGCTATACTAATGAGTTGATCCTGATGCATCTCCCCGTAAGTATTTCCCGCGGAAGTTTTACCTAAAGGCCTGCAGCGAATAAATCACATGACGATAAGAAAAAAGCCTCAGCTACAACCCGGTGCGAATATTGATCATGCGCTGAGCCGGGAATCCTGGAAGATATTCCAGATCATGGCAGAATTTGTCGAGGGATTTCAAAAGCTCGCCGCAATCAGTCCGTCTGTCAGTGTCTTCGGCTCCGCTCGATTCAAGCCCGATCACAAATACAGTTTGTTGATCGAAGACATCTCGCGCAAACTCTCGGACGCGGGCTTTGCCGTGGTCAGCGGTGGCGGACCAGGAATAATGGAAGCTTCCAATAAGGGCGCCTACGCGGGTAAGTCGGCGAGCGTGGGATTAAATATCCAGCTGCCGTTTGAACAGTCCGGCAATCCCTACCAGGATATCGCCATCACCTTCAAATACTTTTTCGCTCGCAAAGTGATGTTTGCCAAATACGCATCTGCCTACGTTGTCATGCCCGGCGGCTTCGGTACACTGGATGAGCTGGCCGAGATTCTTACACTTATTCAAACCGGTAAATCACGAAAGATTCCGGTGATACTGGTCGGTTCTGAATTTTGGACAGGGTTGGTCGACTGGCTGCGTGACTCAATGCTAACCATGGGCACCATAGGCGAAAAAGATCTTGACCTCTTCTCGATCGAAGATGACCCTGAAAAAGTCATAGAGACAATCTTTGATTTCTACGAGGGCGTAGATATGGACACCGTATTTGCCAATGACGATGTCTCGATGGATATTTAACTTTTACCTCCGCAACTCCCTCTCTACTATGCTTCTTCAACTCTTCATCTTGCCCCGGGCTATAGCTATAGCCCGGGAATGTAATTTCTGTCAGCGGCAGTCGCGCTGATGTCAGTTTTTACAACCATTGATATACAACAGCTAAATAACTTTCTTGCGAGTTATTCGGTCGGTGCTGCCGATAATTTTACCGGCATAGAAGCAGGCATCACCAATAGTAATTTTTTTATCGATACCAGCACCGGTCGCTATGTGCTGACCATTGTCGAGAACGAGAGCCACGAAGACGTTGAATGGTTTATGCAACTGCTGGACTTTCTGAATACAGAAAAAATACCATGTGCGAAGCCAATGCAGGCAACGAACGGGAGCTATACCAATACACTCGCAGACAAACCTGCAACTGTAGTGCAGTGTCTCAAAGGTGCCGATAAAACCGATGTATCTGCGAGCGACTGCTATGCAATAGGACAGGTGCTGGCAGGCCTTCACGTGAGTTGTCAAAACTATTCTTACAAACGCAATGATTCACGCGGTGAGCAGTGGCGGCTACAAACCGCAAACAAAGTACGCAGCAAGCTTGACTCGCAGGATTTGAAGTTACTTGACCTGCAATTAAACTCCAGTTGTAAAACTCTCGAACGACTACCTCAAAGCGTGATTCACGCCGACCTCTTTCGCGACAACGTGCTTTTTAACAACGATAGTATCAGTGGCATCATCGATTTCTACTACGCGTGTACCGGCTGCATGCTTTACGACCTTGCGATCACATTTAACGACTGGTGTCGCGATGACTCAAGCCGCATTAATCAGAGCTGCGCCAGTGCACTTTTAAGCGGCTATGAAAGTGTCCGGCCACTGGACTCCGATGAGCAGAAAAGCTGGCCTGAGGCGGTCAAATGCGCGGCACTTCGATTCTGGCTGTCCCGGCTGGTTGATCTGCACTATCCGCCAGATGCATTGATGACCTATACCAAAGACCCGACGCCATTGCGCAATATCCTGCTGGAGGAACCACGCCAATATGTTGATTTAACAGCATAGACTCGGTCGATATAGGCACGCCCGGAACGACTAAAAAATGTTACCCTGACAACAATTCGGTCCATTTTTAACCACCAAAAAGTTCCGGATCCTTCAACGCATTGATCATGCGGGAAAATTTAAAAAATATCTGGGGAATAACTCTATGAAAAGACGCGATTTTATCAAAACCGGTGCCGCGGCCACCGCGGTAGCCGGTGCCACTATCACCGCTGCACCGGCAATTGCACAATCTAAAACTGAACTCACGGTTGTTTCGACATGGCCACGTGACTTTCCGGGTCTGGGTGTCAGTGCGCAACGCCTTGTCGAGCGTATTTCAGAGCTGTCTGAAGGCAAAATCGTCACAAATTACTTCGCAGCCGGTGAGCGTGTCGGTGCATTTGATGTATTCGACGAAGTCGCAGCAGGCAACAGCCAGGCCTACATTGCTGCTGACTACTACTGGAAAGGAAAGCACCCGGGTTTCGCCTACTTTACCTCCGTACCTTTTGGCATGACCACACCTGAGTGGAACGCCTGGGTAAAATTTAAAGACGGCCAGAAGCTTTGGGACGAACTATCCGGCGAGTTCGGACTGAAGGCAATCAGTTGTGGTGGTACCGGTACCCAGATGGGTGGTTGGTTCAACAAAGAAATTGAAACGGCCGATGACCTTAAAGGCTTGAAGATGCGTATACCTGGTCTGGGTGGCGATGTTATGGCAAAGCTTGGTGCATCACCCGTATCACTGCCAGGTGGCCAGATTTACGAAAACCTCGTATCAGGTTCGATCGATGCGACAGAATGGGTTGGTCCGTACAACGATTACTTCATGAAGTTTTATGAAGCAGCCAAGTTCTACTACTCACCTGGTATGCACGAGCCAGGCGGTGGTCTTGCATTCGGTATGAACGCTGAGTGGTGGGGCAAGCTATCCAACTGGGAAAAAGCCATCATTGAAGCCGCTTGTAATGAAGAGAACTCAGCACAGCCGGAAGAAGCGATTGCTAACAACGGAATATATCTCGCCAGAATGGTCGAAGAAAACGGCGTTGAGCTGCGTTCATTCAACGACGAAATCTATGACAGCTTTGGTGAAGCTGCAGCTGAGGTTTTTGAGGAAACTCGCGATCACAGTGAGCTGGCGAAGAAAATTAACGACAACTATCAGGACGCCTTACGCGAGATGGGTGCCTACCTGAAGATCGCCGAAATTGGCTTTTCCAATCAACGCAATCGCGTATTGGATATCTAGCCGAAATATCCGAAGCAACACCGACGGAGCGGGCTTACCGCTCCGTTTTTTTATACCTTTTATTTGTATTTTTATTATTTGTATTTTTTATTTATCCGGGTCCAGTGTGATACCGATAGCAAGTTGCGTATAGCCATCTCCCGGTCAATCAAAAATTCCACCTAAAAAGAGATTGCAGCGATGGAAACTGTGCACCATCCCGACTCCAAAGCTGAGTTCAATTCCGACTCCACTACCGTGCCAGACTTTAAAGACAAACTAAGTCGATTCTTTGGCTGGAGCATGCTGACTTACCTGGTCGCTTTTCTCGTTAATAACACTCTTGTGCACTCGCAAAAATGGCCCGGTGTCAAAGCGATCATCTCAACAGATTTCGATTGGCGCGCCTGGGCACAGCTCGTTATTTACCTGGCCGCCTTTCTGATTGCATGGCTTCTTGTTTGCCGCCGTCGCAGCCTGCGTGCAGATGCGGCAACTATTACTTCAATCAACGCTTATCTTATACGATCACTTTTCTGGGCTGTGTTCCTTATTGGCCTTGCAGACATGGCCATTTCATTCCTGCGGGTAGAAGACCTGCTGCATCTGGTCGTTGACGAACAGATAGCCAAGGATCTCGGCAGACCACAGTTTCGAGGACCTATGGTCCATCTGCCATTGCTGGCACTCGGCTTCTTATTAGGTGCAGTTACCCGAACACTCGGTTTCCATTGGCTGGCACTGCTTATTGTGATTGCGGAACTTGCTATTGTAATTACCCGGTTTATCTTTTCCTACGAACAGGCGTTCATGGGTGACCTTGTGCGCTTCTGGTACGCCGCACTCTTTCTGTTCGCCAGTGCGTATACCCTGCTGCAGGAAGGCCATGTACGGGTGGATATTTTTTATTCCGGTATGCGCAATAGTCGCAAAGGATTTGTTAATTCGTTCGGTGCTGTTTTCTTTGGCATAACGCTGTGCTGGACGATCATCGTTATAGGACTGGGTGGCCGCTCTGCAGTCATCTACGGCCCGCTGGCAAACTTTGAAGTTTCACAATCCGGTTTTGGAATGTATACCAAGTACTGGATGGCAGGTTTTCTGGGTGTCTTCGCTATAACAATGCTGATCCAGTTTGTTTCTCAGTTTCTGGAGTCGGTCGCCGACGCCCGAAATCAGCCCGGCGCCAGAACTGTCGCCACCGAAATCGCGCACTAGGAGCAGCAGATTATGGAACTCGTCTTTCTCGCCCTGCTGCTGATCATTCTGGCCTTCGCGCTCGGTTCAGGTTATCCGGTTGCATTTGCACTACCCGGTGCTGCCATTGTCACTATTTCGATCGCTGCAGTTTGCGGCTATCTGTTCGCAGGAGGCAACGTAGACGCCTACTTTGCACAGGACGGCCCCAACCAATGGTTATCTGCCGGTGTTACCAACCTGCGCGGCATCTACTGGGAAGTTGAGCGCGACACCTTAATTGCCATTCCATTGTTTATTTTTATGGGCATCATGTTGCAACGCTCAAAGATTGCCGAAGATCTGTTACTCACCATGGCGCGTTTGTTCGGCCCGGTACCGGGTGGTCTGGGAATCTCTGTGGTATTTGTCGGCGCGTTGCTGGCCGCTACCACTGGTATTGTCGGTGCGACTGTTGTGGCAATGGGTTTGATTTCGCTACCGGTGATGTTGCGCAACAATTACTCGCCTTCACTGGCAACAGGTACGATCGCGGCATCCGGTACACTCGGGCAAATCATACCACCATCTATTGTTCTTATTATTCTCGCAGACCAGCTTGCCAGCGCTACCGATCAGGCAAGCACTGCGCGTAAGGTCCTGTATAAAGCATCGACGGGTGAATTTTCGATGCCATCAGAATTTGATGTTGGCTCGACCAGCGCCGGTGAAATGTTTCTTGGCGCCTTTGTACCAGGCATCGTACTGGTTTTGCTGTACATGGCCTATATTCTTGTGTTCGCTATTATTCGCCCGAAGTCTGCGCCCGCAGTCCGATCCGAGGGCGGGTTCAATAACAGATTCATCGGTGAGGTATTGGGAACACTGGTACCACCGCTGACACTTATCTTTCTGGTGCTCGGTTCCATTATTTCCGGAATTGCCACAGTAAACCAGGCCGGTGCTATTGGTGCCGCCGGTGCGTTATTAATGGCGGGCTATCGCTTGAAAGACGGCGGTGCGACCCGTTACCTTCCAGCCATTCTGGCAGTTATATCGCTAATCGCCATTGGCTTGATTCTGGTCTTTTTCGAAAACAACATTAAAAATATACAAACCGATCGTGACAGACTCGGCATCATACTGGCGATCATCGCTGTCTCTTTTTTATTGATCGCTTTGTTGTGGAGTGGCATCCGGGTGATGCGCATTAACAACACTCTCTACGAAGTCATGATTGAAACTGCCAAGACCACCTCACTGGTATTTATCATACTGTTGGGTGCGGCCATTCTTACTGCAGCATTCAGAGCGTTTGGCGGTGAAGAACTGGTTCGCGACTACTTAAACTCGCTGCCCGGCGGGTTCTGGACCAAATTCATCATTGTGATGGCGGTAATATTCATCCTGGGGTTCTTTCTCGACTTCATTGAAATTGCCGTTGTTGTGGTACCGATTGTGGCACCGATTCTTCTGGCAGACCCGTCGGCTAATATCACCGCCGTCTGGCTCGGTGTAATGATTGGCCTGAATATTCAGACATCATTCTTAACGCCACCGTTTGGCTTTGCATTGTTTTATATGCGAGGCGTAGCACCCGCAGCAGTAAAAACCGTGCAAATGTATAAAGGCGTTATTGCTTTCATCATGCTGCAGATTGCAGCACTTGGTATTGTCGGTTACTACCCGCAGCTGGTTAACTATCTGCCGAAACGTTTACAACTGACTGCAGACACAGCACCACCTCCACGTAACCCTAAGCTCAGCCACTGTGTTGAACAATACGTTAGCGAGCAATTCCTCGAAAACGGCGACAATATAAGATCTGCAATCGCCGCTACACGGTCACTCGACTTCAGCATGTTGCCCGATAAACTGGGTAAATCGGTAACTGAAAGCTTCGAACATGCAGAAAACAGTATCAGCTTCCTGACTGAAGCAAACCAAAGTGCCGATGTAGTGACTGAAAACACATCGAGCTTCAGACCGCTGCACGAGCAGATGCGTGATATTCGTATTACCACCACAAAAATCGATACTGAGATCAAAGAGACTGAAACCACCCTTGATCGGCTGGACGATGGCTCGGATCAAAGAGACAAACTTACCGCAACGATCGAAGCTCTCAAAACAGAGCGTGAGGAAGCACTTGCCAATACACCCGAAAACTGGGAACAGGCACGAGCTGACTTCACAGAACTGCAGCAGGCTGAGAGGGCTCTGCGCACTGATTTTCGAAAATCTGCAGACAAAGGCTATCAACCCATTGTGCAATTACAGGCAACCCTGGCTGCTACCGCTGATCTCAGGTCACTGGGTGGTGAGTTTCAGGTGTTACGCGACATGATCGGCAATGGCGATGCGGACACTACCATCGATGAGCTGGCTGCATCAGCCAAGCGTTTCGGCAACGTTGAAGGGGCCTCTAAAATCAGATCCGAGATATCAAAAGCACGTAAAGCACTAAGAGCTAAAAAGCCGGATCCTGAGAAAGCACTGAACGCACTGGCAGATGCTGAAGAGGAGTTTCAATCAGAGATGGCATGGCGTGAACAGGCGACCGATGCAATAGGTACACAGATAGCTGACTATGAGAATACGATCAGCTCAAATATCGGTATCAGACAGCAGACTCGACTGTCCAAGAAACAGGCACTGGAAGTTGCAGCCTGTGATGCCGGACACCGGGATATCTCGCTTAACTTCTAGGGCTTAACTTCTAGGGCTTAACTTCTAGGGCTTAACTTCCAGGGGCTTAATTTTTTACAGCTAAATTTATTAGGCAATTTATAAATTAAAGTGGGATTAACTTTTTCAGTTGATCCCACTAGTCATAGATTCCTGCTATACCCTCCCGAAAGCTTAAGCTTCTGCCGGGTCTCGCGTCGCTGCACGTTGCAGAGCACGCATTGAGCGCTCAGCCTTGGCATTGCCGTGCTTCGCCGCAGTCTCAAAAAATTCCATCGCTTTGGCTTCGCTTTTGGCAACACCCCAACCGTTCTGCGTCAATACACCCATGTTGTAGCTGGCTCTTGAATCCCCTTGCTTCGCAGCACGGCGCAACCATCGCACTGAACGAGTGTAGTTTTTATCCACGCCTCGACCATTGCCGTATCGAAGTCCGAGATTTACTTGTGCACGCACGTTGCCACGGTCGGCAGCCTCCCTGTACCACTTGATAGCAGTCTGCTCGTCTTTATCAATTCCGTGGCCATGTTCATACATGCGACCCAGGTTGTACTGTGCCGCTGCGTTATCCTGATCTGCAGCCATACTAAACCAGTACACTGCCTGATATACGTCCTTCGCGACTCCTAAACCGAGCGCGCAACCAATACCGTAGTCGAGCTGCGCCTGAGAGTGTCCGGACTGAGCAGCCTTTCTGAACCATTTCATTGCTTGCGAATAGTCTTGTTCTCCAGCTACACCGTTTACGTAGCAGACACCAAGATCAAACTGCGACGCTGTATGGCCACCTTCAGCTGCTCTGTAAAACCAATGCATAGCGGTGTCGTTGTCTGCATCTACCATATTGCCGGTGCTATACATTTTTGCCAGTAACGCACGAGCCTGCAGATCCCCTCGCTCGCCCGCCAACTTAAACCAGTTTAGAGCGGCACGTTTGTCTTTTGGAACACCAACACCTTGCGCATAACAAACACCCAGATCAAATTGTGCTACCACATGACCCTGATCTGCCGCCGCTCTGTAGAGTGCAACTGCTGCTTGCTTGTTTTGCAGAACGCCATGCCCAACGGAATGCATATAGCCCAGAAACCCTTGTGCACAGGAATTACCCAGGTCTGATGCTTTTTTAAAAAAATGAGCCGCCTGCTCGTAGTCCTGTTCAACCCGATGTCCATCGAAATACATTATGCCGAGAAACAACAAACCCCACTCATCGTTTTCCTCAGCACTTTTTAATATCCAGTTATCAGCCTTATCAAAATGCTGCTTGCATACTTCAGGTGGAATCTTGCCGTCACATAAAAGCGCAATCGCCGCACTTGCTCCAAGATGTCCTTTGTCGGCTGCAATTTCGAATAGCTCAATTGCTGCATCTTCATCCATCGATTTACCAACAGACCCACGACGCAAATCCATCGCTTTTAAAAAGTGATCGTGTGAATCAGGAGGCCGCACCAGCGTCAGCGAGCCTCCACCCGGCAACGAGCGCTCTGGTCTGCGGCGTGATGGTATTTGCGGATCATCCGGGGTGTTATTCATAATTATTTCAAAAATTGCTTTGGCGGGAAATATACATTCACAAGAACCCGAATTGGCCAAGTTCTCCAGCCTGTAAAAAGACGTATTCCAACAAGCTGCATTACTGCTTAAACAGATTTAAACACGTTAATCAAATCAACTTGTGGTGATGTTAAGCAAATTCGCAACGAATGTAGTTCCTTTGCAATGTAAAAAGACCCGACACATTAAAAATGAACATCGAGCAATGCAACAAAGTCACTCTGTATTGAGACAAGTAGTCTCTTTGATGATTTCCATAACAATGTAGGAACGTGTATCGCGTACACCAGGTAAATCGCGCAGGATATCTCCCAGCAATTGACGATATTCTGCCATGTCGGCCACACGAATTTTCATTAAGTAGTCAAAGTCTCCCGACAGCAAATGGCACTCAAGCAAGTGCGGGATATTAAGGGCTGCCCGTTTAAACTTCTCAAAAATTCTTTTGCTGTCGTACTCAAGCTTGATCTCAACATAAACCATCAGCGCCGCGTTCATAAGCTCTGGATTCAAAATGGCGGTGTAGCCGGTTATGTACCCATCACTCTCCAGACGTTTTACCCGTTCCAGGCAAGGGGAGGTACTTAAACCAACCCGTTCGCCAAGCTCGACGTAAGAAATCCGCGCGTTCTTTTGCAATGCGTCGAGTATTCGACGATCAATTCGATCGAGCTTTTTCAATGGTATTTTCAGTAATTATTTCCAGATAAATATCTTACACCAACTATTTTCCTGCCTATAGCTAAATTTCCAAACTATATTTTGGCAATTCTTGCCTACACTAATCCAAATTCCTTAGCAAAGTGTGGATCTGGCATCAATAATTCGGCTATGCCACCACGCGACTCTTAAAAAGCCGACTAGAGTACACCCTGGGAAAGTCAAAAAGACCGCCCCAAATTGGAGAGAATCATGTTAATCGGGCTGCCGAAAGAAATTAAAAACCACGAATACCGCGTTGGACTAACCCCGGTTAGTGTTGCTGAACTGGTTGCTAACGGGCACACAGTACTTGTACAGAGCACCGCAGGCGTTGGCATCGGTGAATCCGACGATGCTTATATCGCTGCCGGTGCAACCATCGCCAGTAGCGCTGAACAGGTATTCAAAGAAGCCGAAATGATCGTTAAGGTGAAAGAGCCCCAACCTGCAGAGTGCAAAATGCTTCAGCCGGGTCAGGTGCTTTTTACTTATCTCCACCTGGCACCTGATCCACAACAAACGGATCTGCTGCTCAACTCTGATGCTATTGCCATTGCCTATGAAACCGTTACTGATAACCAGGGTGGCCTGCCACTGCTGGCACCGATGTCGGAAGTCGCCGGACGCATGTCTATTCAGGCAGGTGCTATGTGTCTGGAAAAATCGCGTGGCGGGTCCGGAAAACTGCTCGGCGGGGTGCCTGGTGTGGCACCGGCAAACGTTTTAGTTATTGGCGGCGGTGTGGTGGGCACCAATGCAATACAAATGGCTGTCGGTATGCAGGCAAACGTTACGGTGCTCGACCGTTCTGTTGCAAGACTACGTGAGCTTGATGCCCAGTTCGGGGGTCTGCTAACCACGGTGTACTCAAGTAAAGCAGCACTGGCAAAGTATGTTGCAGAGAGCGATTTGATTATCGGTGCTGTGCTGATACCTGGTGCCGCAGCCCCAAAACTTGTAACCCGTGAAATGCTCAAGACAATGCGACAAGGCTCTGTATTGGTAGATGTTGCCATCGATCAGGGCGGCTGTTTTGAAACATCAAAAGCCACTACACATGAAGATCCAACTTATATTGTTGATGACATCGTGCACTACTGTGTAGCAAATATGCCCGGTGCTGTTGCAAGCACATCTGCTCATGCGCTTAACCACGCAACACTACCGTTCACGCTTGCACTTGCAAATAAAGGCTACCGCGACGCATGTCTGGCCGATACACATCTGCTGGAAGGCCTGAATGTCCATCGCGGCACACTCACCAATGGACCCGTAGCAGAAGCTCTGAACATGGATTTCCATGATCCTGCGGCAGCACTTAAAGCGTAGCAGTAATTCTATTTGACCCGCCGAATAAAGGCGGGTCTCTCTACTTCACCTCAACCCACGGCGCACCTACCCCTAAGTTTTTGCAGATACAGGGGATCATAGATACCCGGGGTTATAAATCCTGCATTTTAGAGAACACCTTTCTTAATCAAAGTTTTTCTCAGTCAGGTAACTTTTCAATAGTTGACCAGACCTTTTTTTCTCAGCACGCAATACCTCAATAGAGGAACAGCCATTAAATTTCATAAAGATTTTTAACGCATCTGCCAACAATGGCAGAAAGCTGTGATCCGGTGCTACATATTGAAGGTATTGCACCTGCAGTATGGAAGCCTTGCGATCAGCTTTGCAATCTATTCTGCCAACCAACTTATCTTTATAAAGTATTGGCAGGCAAAAATACCCATACTGTCTTTTTGCTGCCGGCACATAGCACTCAATCTGATAGTCGAATTCAAAAATCTGCCGGCAGCGTTCTCTTTGTATAACAAGATTATCGAACGGTGACAGCAGTCGAACCCGATTAGCGGGCCGACTATTTTTATCGGGTAATCTGGCATCGCAATAAAACTCATCACCCGCCGGTGACTGTATTACTACTACACGACCAAGATCAACATAGGTCTCAAGGCACTCCTTAACAGCAACACGCAACGCCTTTCCTTTACGCAAATAGGTAAATGACCTGAGACTGGCAAAGCCATGAGCTCGAAGTGTTGTGTCTATTAAATACTGAGCTTCCTCTGCAACATCCGGCTTGCTGGTATCAATACTTTCGGGTAGAGCTCGTTCAGTTAGATCATAGCGTTTCTGAAATCCCTCCCGCGCTACTACCATCAGGTCGCCCTGCATGAACAGCTGTTCCAATGCCCTTTTCGCGGGTTTCCAGTCCCACCAGCCCGTATTGGATCTTTTGCTATCAGCAAAATCTCTGGCACGCAAAGGCCCTTCAGTTTGTATGCGATGATAGACACTGCGCATGAGTTTTTTGTCAACATCGGCAAACCAGTGTTTTTCACCAGACTTAATGGCATTCATCCGTGGCAGTGCAAACCGGTAATCGGCAATTGGTAAAAAAGCAGCCGCATGAAACCAGTACTCGAATACCTTCTTCTCTTTCACCGCTGCATCAAGATGCTCAGGCTTATAATTTTTATTGCGCGTCCAAAGTACATGATGATGAGCACGTTCGATCACCGAAATGGTATCGATCTGAACGTACCCCAGGTGCGCGATTGTTGCCGCAACGGATATTTTTCTGCTGGAAGTCGCAGATGCCTGAGTTTTGCTGTTCAGCAAACCCTGCTGAGCCAGCGCGATGCTGCGCAGCTTTGCAGAAGTAAGTTTCATCACAAAAATAAGATCATCAAGCGGCCCACTGGTTGCAGGATGTAAAAGTTCATATTGATATGCAGTATTATATAGATGGTGCTCAGCTGCTTCCCACTATTCACTGATCAAGATACGCCACAACTCCTATGATTCATGTTCTCGGTTCGATAAACATAGACTACGCCGTAACGCTGGCACAGCTACCAGGTCCCGGTGAGACAATTACAGGCAACAATCTGGTACTGACACCCGGTGGCAAGGGCGCAAATCAGGCGCTCGCCGCAAGTCGCGCTGGAGCCGCAGTTAAGATGACAGGAGCAGTCGGTACAGATTCCGTGGCAGTTACTGCAGTTTCGCTTTTAAGGGAAGGAGGTGTCGATTTATCTGGAGTGACAAAGATCCCGGGGCCGACCGGCTGTGCATTCGTTTTTGTTGATGAAAAAAGCGAAAACCAGATTGTTATTATTGCCGGTGCAAACGGTGCAGTAACCACCAAACATGCACAAACTATGAATATCGCAAAAGACAATATTCTGTTACTACAGCTGGAATGTCCAACCGAAACAGTCGCGGCAGCTGCCCACCACGCAAAGCAACAGGGCGCTAAAACTATAGCCAACCTCGCACCCTTTAAATCGCTCGACAGACAGGTATTTAATGATATTGACTACCTGATTCTGAATGAATCGGAGGCACAACAACTAGCCACCGATCTGCATTTAAATTCAGCATCCGTTAGCGATATAAGTCAGGCAACCGGTTGTGCTGTCGTCAGAACCTTAGGTGCTAAAGGATTAGAGGCAATTGATGAACAATCCCGGTCATACAATTTACCTGGCATCACAGTTGATGCTGTTGATACTGTGGGCGCTGGAGACACATTCACAGGTTTTATCGGTGCTATGCTGTTAACCAACAACTCTCTTCAGAATGCCTGCAAAGTTGCCAATGCCGCGGCCGCGTTGGCTTGCACCAAGCCCGGTGCACAGGCTGCAATTCCTACTATGCGGGATGTTATAGATTTTGCAAACAGCGGTCGCGACAAATAATCAGGCTTACTCCAAATTCGCTTTTCCATATTTCCAGGCTGACACCGGATCCCGTCTGTGATTGCTGACCAGCTATTACAATTATGAATTAACCTTCAACCAATTCCTTTTTTTTCTGTAGCTCTTTCGCTTGCTCAATCCACCTATCGCGCTGTATTCGACCCGGAAATTGGGGAAACTGCGACTGCAATTCCTCTACGCCACTTTCATCCAGGCTTGCGATTTGATGATAAAAGTAGATACCGCAATCGTGGAGCATTTTTTCAAGCACTTTGCCCACACCCTTTATATCAGTCAGCTTATCTTTTTCATTGTCAGCTACTGTAGCATCAGGCACCGACCACCCCTTAGGGGTATAACCGTTTTTCGCAGTACTACTACGGCTAACCGATGGCATTTTTGCATTGTCCTGTAGCGATTTATTTTTGGAGTCCTCTTTCAACTCCACTGCCGACAACTCCACTTCTGGCAGCTCGAC
>CAZYRP010000098.1:0-18536 GCA_964649465.1 uncultured Granulosicoccaceae bacterium
CGCATTATTCACTACTTACAGGCTTCTGCCGCGCAGACTCCTAGCCTGCATTATTCATGAGGATTCGGCATCCACAGGCAATATCGCTAAACAGGTCGTCTGATCGCCCGAGGAGCGTGACCTGCCACGTAACGAGGGGGATCAGGCGATATGTGACGTGTTATTTTCTCTGGTATCGAATAGACAGTCTGTTATTTTTGAACACAAGATAAATCGACATTAAACTCTCTATACAACGACAAAAACACAAATATGCCGGTCGCCTCATGAATAATGCAGGCTAGGAGTCTGCGCGGCAGATACCTGCGTAGCGAGAACGTGTCATAGCGAGGGCGTTTTAACGATCATTTGAGGCGCATAGCCCTGTCTTCATAAAAGTAAGGCATACGTAACGAAAATGATCGATTAAAACGCACCGATGTGGCGCGTTCGCAGTAGCAGAGCTTCTGCCGCGCAGGCTCCTAGTCTCTGGTTAATTGCCTTACCTCTGATTGTAGTATCGTTATGAGTCTCAATCAGGCTAGGGGATAGGTTGTCATGGCGTTAAGAAAAACGAAAGAGATAAGAAATTCCGGTGTGAGCATCCCCGATATTTGCTTTGGAACATCAGCCCTTGGCAACATGCCGGACACCTACTCCTACGAAGTCGGTGAGGCGAGAGCCGTTGAGACGGTCAAAGCCATACTCACATCAGATTCCCCCTTTATAGATACTGGCAGAAACTACGGTATGGGCCGCAGCGAAGAACGTATTGGTCTGGCTCTTCAAGAACTCGGTGGTTTGCCGGACAGTGCGGTTATCTCGACCAAGCTTGACCGAAACATGGAATCCGGTTTATTCGATGCAGCCGAAGCTCGAAAATCGCTCGAAGAGAGTTTTACCGCGCTGGGCGTAAGCAGTGTAGATATACTTCATCTGCACGATCCGGAACATGCCGAGTCGCTGGACCCGGTTGTTCGCAGTGGCGGAGCGCTTGATGAGCTCTTTAAAATGCGTGACGAAGGTCTGTGTAAAGTGGTAGGTCTCGCCGCTGGCAATGTCGAGGTGATGTTACCCATTCTGAAAGACAGGGACTTCGACATACTCATCACGCACAATCGCTTTACATTGGTCAACATCAATGCGGAAGAGATGATTAAGTATGCATCTGAAAACGATATAACCGTATTAAACGCAGCACCCTACTGCGGCGGTGCACTGGCGAAAGGAACAAACTCCTTTAAGCGTTATGTTTATCAGGAAGCCAGTGAAGAAATGCTGGCACCGATTAAAACTGTTGAGTCTGTTTGTCTGAAGTACGGTATACCACCCGGCGCTGCTGCGCTGCAGTATTCACTTCGTGAGCAACGGATTGCGTCCACCATTTGTGGTGTTAGTAAGCCTGAGCGGATGGCAGAAACGCTTGGCTGGGCAGATTATGAAATTCCCGAGGAGGCCTGGGTGGAATTGAATGCATTGCCCAGAACGCAGATCGATCCGGAAGCAACACGTGAGTACAAGCCTGGTTGAGCATGATAACGCTAAATTTCCAGCAGATTTTTTCCGTTAGTTCTCCTGTTTCTGAATGTGACCTTTCGCGCTTTTACCGGTTGTTACGTTAATTGCTATTGAAGTCTTGTTGCCGGGGCTGTCGGGAGTATCGCTTACAAAAAAATGGTGTGAGACTGCGTTGGTGCATTGCATACCTATAGCGAGTTTTGCAACGGTAGTTGTGCCATTATATAAATTTGATTATGCAGAAATTTAGGCTGGTATTAGTCAGGAGTAGGGTAGTTTCGGGTGCATGTGAGAAGGTACTCCATTACGCCTGTGTTTAAATCATAAGGGCTGCTTTTTGTTGCGGCGAACCAGCTGACCAATAATTTCTAATATTGTATTAAACACAGACCGCTGAAAGAGTGCTATCAACGCTACGTATACTATAAAAAAAGTTGTGCCCGATGCTATTATTTGTGAAATAAGCGACACTTCAGATGCCAGTAATTCGTTAACTGCAACACCAGCGCCTAATGAAAAAACACCGAATAGTACTGGATAAGCGAAAATTCGTAAGGCTTGATTCAGGTATTCACCGGGTACACGGAATACACGGAAGAATATCAGTGGGCTGATCGTCAGGGCATATAGGCTGACAAACAGCGCTACACCCTTTTCTTCAGCCAGTGCAGCGCCGAGCATGACATAGGCGATGAATGCAATTACCGAAAGCAAAGTAAAATTCATCAGCTGCCTGAATTTTCCCTGAGCACTCAGACGTGCGCGAGCGACACCAAGTGCACCTTCTGCAGGCATGCCAATGCACAGCAACTGCAAAACTATTGTGGAGGCGCGCCATTTTTCACCGAAAAACAACTGCATCGCCGGCTCTGCGACGGTTGCGATGGAATAGCAAAGAGGTGTAATGGCGTATACAAGTATCTCTGCGGCCTGAAGGGAGGCCTGTTGTTGTCTGATTGGATCTGACTTCATTTTTGTTAGCATTGGAACCAGAACAGACCTTAAGTTAACTGCCAGCACCCGGATTGGGACAGCTGCAAGTCTGAAAGCAAATGTATAAAAACCAACTGCCTGAGTGGAGGCAAAAAGTCCAAGGACAATATAATCTGCTTTCAATAAAACAGTTTCAGAGATTTTAGAAACAAAAACCGGGGCTGCACGTCTGGTTATAATGAACATTTTCCAGATCGATGTGCGCCGTGAAAAATCTGGCCGGGCGCGCTGCCAAAGTAGTGCTACACGGATAGCCTGAACAAAAGGCAGTGGCAGAAAAAAGCTCGCAGCACCAAAACCTAAATAAGCAAAAGATACAATAAGAATTTGTAACAGCAGTGCTGTCAAAAGATTAATTCCCGCCAGCCATTTGAATTTTAGTGCGAATCGGATTTTGGCCTCGGGTACAGTTGTCAATGACGCCATCACCAAAGCGATAGCTGACAGCAGCAGTAAAAATGGTATCTGATCTGAATCAAAGAGCTCTGCAAAAAACGGAGATAAAAACACGAGCAGAATTGCGGCGAATGAAGCTGTTGCCAGACTGACAAAAAAAGTGGTTTTTTCCCATCTGTGGATCGTATTTCCGCGTTGTAGTAGTACGTCGTCAGTACCGAAGTTTTGGAAACTCCACGCGAATGCTCCTACCGCACCTGCTAGTGCGCTGGTGCCAAAATCTGCTGGAGTCAGCAACCAGCCGAGAATTATCTGAGAGAATAAAAGGAATACTCGGGCGACTAAACTTTGGGCGGCAGTATAGAGTAGTCCCATCGTTGCGATACCGCGCATACTTGATTTGTCCGGATTTTCCCCTCCGGTCATGATTCAGTAATTCCGAAATTCAAAATGTATATCCCTAAAACCATTTAATGGCATTCCTTTATTTTTTTCGCTTGCCAACCGATCTTTACTCTTTTAGTTATCTGCTTAAAGTGCTTATGTATTTAGATCACGAGTATGCTGGAGATTATTGACAGTAGTTATTGTTTCGTCATCTGGTCAGGGCATCTGGGGTGGCTGGTAGTGCTTCTAAAATTTGATTCCAGGTTATGTCAGTTTCCGCCAATATTTTTTCAGCAATAGCGGGTTTCAGTCGTGTACGCCACGCGTTAGCTATTGTACGACTGGCCCGAGAATGCATGTGTTGAACATGCTTCTCGGGGTCGACAGTGTTTTCCTCACTCGACTCGGCTCTTACTTTCTCGCGAATGTTATCGGTAAACTGCAAATCGAGTCGTTTAAAAATATTTTCGAACCACGCTTCCGGATCATTGCACAACCGATCGTGAACTATGTATGTCCAGCCAGGATACTGCTTTTGTAGACTCAGGGTGCGCGCACTCAGTAATTTCCACTGCAGTATGAGGTCATCCAGCGGTAAACTGCCAGGTTCCCAATTTTGAATCCGGTTTTCTAATTCCTTATATCCACCTGGTACCGGCCTCTGTTTTAGTGCCGCCATGTCGCTTGTCCAGCCGAGTTTTAAATAACTGGAAATCACACTACATGGATGGCGAACCATTACCACTACGTTTGCGTTGTGTTGTTCAGCAAACCATTCGGCAGAGTAAAATGCTATTGGATCTTTGATACAGCTTCGTTTGGGTGAGAGGAATGGCTCACCTCGCCCGGTCAGGCTGCGTGCGGCAAAATGATTGCCTGCTTTTCTTTGCCCCATTACCCATTGAGCAATACCTTTAGCTCCCATCTGCAATCTTTTATGTAAGGAACCCAGGGAAACAAGATCGTCGCACGCCGCACGGATATGTGAGGGAGATTCATGAGTAACCTGGTAAAAACGGCTCGGTGCACCAATGTGAAGCGGAGCATCATTGTTGAGTGGCTCGTACAGTAGCATTACTTTATCTGACGCACCGATAGTATTGCCCATCCAGGTCGTGCCAGAACGCGGGCATCCGGTGACTAGAATCGGAGTTCGATGCTGCTTTGCACTAAGCATGTTGTGATCGCTGGTAAAAACACATAACTGGATCATGCCTGCTCGGTGAGTAAAAAATAATCTGAAATCGATTGCAGTACGCTTTCAGGGTCTCTCGCAGGGTCTCTCGCAATTTTTGGTATTGGTTGGAACTGAAGTTGTTCAAAGTTGTGTGGGTTTCGCACTTGCTGTAGAACAATTGCATGGTGTCTTGCACAGCTGGGAAATTTAAAACAAAAGCTTTCACATCGTGCTCCATTTTTGGTTCCGGATCAAAGGTTTTTCATCAGAATATTAGCTTGTTTCTATTCTTAAATAACTAAAATCCGGCTTTAAGTGTGACCACTGAATTGAGAGTATGTGGGCACAAGCTAGCACTATCACGTTGGTATTACGAGGGGTTTCATCAGATAATCTGAAGAGCTGCATGCGCAACCAAATTACCTTTTACTGGAAGCTGGTTTCTACCGTTGTACTAAGCGTGTTAGTGCAACATTCCTGATAATGAGTAGAAAGATTCGGTAACATATACGGGTAGCAAGTTAACGTGTGGGTTGCTTTCTTCACGTCGCTAATATGGCTCTGGAGTCAGAAGAGTCATGAACGAAACCGGTGATTCGCGCAGTTTGTAATGGCCGCTCGGGGAGTGATTACCAGATTCGAGGGTTTTAAGGAATAATTTTTGAGTCCTTTCCAACGCGTTCAGGATGTGCGCGCATAAGAAAACGGAGATTCACGCGATGAAAAAACCATCAAGCCGGAAGCTAATTGTTGTAACAGGCACGCCACGTTCAGGGACAACTGCTGTCGGTGCGGTATTAAATAAAGCACCTCGAACTGGTGCAATACATGAGCCGATGAATCGAGATGGTGGCGATAAAAGCATCAGCCGGTACTTTGAAATACCAGGTCAGGATGGCTTTGAGGTTGAACAGTTTTATGATCTTGTAATCAGAGTTCAGAGTCTCAACCTTGATCTCCGTTCCGGAAAATTCAATGAAGATAATTTTGGCCGAAAAATAGCAAAATCCTTAGTTGGCGGTCGTACTAAACATTCATATTACAGGTGCAAGCTAGCACTAAATTTGGATACGATTATCTGGAAGGATCCGTTTATACTATTTTGTCTTGAGTGTTTTGCGCAAAAGTTTACTTTTCCTGTTGTGGTTTGTTATCGATCCCCGTTTGCCATCGCTGCCAGTTTCAAACGGCTAAACTGGAAGTATGATGCGACAAGAATTGCAGAGCGAATGGGGATGGTGAATCCTCAATCGTTGTTGGCTGGTTTGTCTGAAGATAAATATAATCAGCCAGCATACAGAGGAGCACTTTTTTGGTTATATTCTTACTCTTATTTACTGCGCTTGTCGGCGCGATATGACTATTTTCATTTTCTTGATATGGATAAAGTAATTGAAGATCCGTATAGCACTTACAGGGCATTCTTTCGAAAACTTGATTTGCCTTATACCGAGAAAGTGGAGAATCACCTTAAACAAACATTTACCAAAAATACGGATTTCTCTGCTTCTGCAGTTCCTGAAGTTAAAACACACACACGTAACAGGGACATGAAGTCGATCAATGATTATTGGCAGAAGACTCTTACCACGGAAGAGATATCTGACATTCAATTGGTTTGCCGGCAGTTGGAGAGTGAGTATCGAATACGCTTTCAATCTGATTCTTAGCGCTGTTCCCACGAATCATATCCGGAGTATCAAATACCAAACTATGCAGAGACCCGATCCTCTTCCCGTGGTTGTATTACGTGTCGGGTAACTTCAGTCCAACTTTGCGCGTGAACGGGCTGACGATCTTCCATCTCAAGTGCGGTTTGTATTGCAGCAATTATTGATGATTCATCACCTGGTGTATACCCGATTCTCAAAGGTCGGTCTTTAGCAGCAAAGTGCGGGCATACAGCTGGCAGGCCGAACATACCGTACTGAATCAGTTTTAAAGAAGTGTCGCGCAGATATTCTGCATTCGGTGCAGCACGGTAAGGTGCGATGCCAAAGTCGGCGTACTTCATGAATGCCAATAGATCGTCAAATGGCATTTCAGGATACCAGGCGATAGCACTGGGCAGTTCGGAGGCGTTCTTTCGTGAACCTATGATGTGAAAAGTGATATCTGGAAATGCGTTTACTGCAACTTTAAAGAACTCTGAGTCGAATAGCATGGAGCCGATTGATACTGCATGTTTCCGGTTGCGATGTTGTGGCTGTAGAAATGGAGATGGTCCGGCGCGGTCTACAATTGTTGTATCAACACCTTGTGTGACGTTGTACTTTTTAATACCTTTTGGCAGGCACGTCGCCAGAAACTTTGAAGGCAATGCGGCCCAGGCAATATCCGGAGTTGCCTTTTCCAGAGCCTCGGACAAATATGGATCGCATCCGATAGTATTCAGATCATCCATCGCTCTGTATATGATCGTCGCGTCCGGGTTGCAGTATTTTATTCTCTCTAAAAACACTGGAGGGATGCCTGATTCAACGATGATCGTTGTGGATTCTATTGCCCATTGCTGGACGATTTTTGGTAGAGCGCTGGCATAGGCTTTGAAACCCAATTTTGATAAAGGAGTCAGGGCCTTAACCCTTGGATTGAAAGGAGTTAGAACCGTTTTCAATGCATACACTTCTACGCCATTGACCATGACGGCTTTGTTAAAGGCGGTTCCTCCACCTTTACGCGATGGCACACCCATCATATCTGTCAGCCTGCTAAAACCTGCCGAGAAGACGCGTGTTTGACCAATCTTTGCCAGCTCTTCGATAATAAAATGAGTTGATGTGCGCAACGACGCAGCAAAATCATGGCCTGTTATCACCAGGAATGTGGGATCTCTCGTCGTCATAGCCGTTATCTTGCGTTCTTTAAATAGTTACGTAGTACTGGCTCTAATTTTTGTGCAGCATCCTCATGCATTTCCGGGGAAGGATAATAGGCATTTTCAGGCTTTAGTTGTCTGGGGCCATCATGTGCTAAATCCGGTCGGTCGCGGCTGGAATCGTAAATAGCGGGTTTGCCGGTGAATCGGCTGTACAAAGGTTGCGGCCACCCGCGATCAGTTTTGCAATAAACAAATGCGTCTGAGGCAAGTTGAATTTTCTTTACCATTCGGTGATTAACAAATTGCGGGTAGTCTCCAAACATACTATTTACGTTATCGTATCGCTGCCAGTTCCATGCAAACCTTTTAGTATGGTTTGTATTGGGCGACCGTCTGGAAAACCAGAGCAAAATTACTGGTACTTTTATTAAACCCAGCAGTTCAATGTTGCTTTTTACCCAATTGTCCTGAGTTTGCTTGATCAATCTGCGAATTTCATCGGGCCCTTTGAACATACGAATAGCTTTTGCCAAAGGCGCTGGAATTGAACCCGGTAACTGATGCGACTTTAATAGTTGTGCGTACGCGCGCTGAGCTGCAATTCGCTCTCCGCTTTCACGGATTGTGACAAACTCCAATCCGCCACTGTCAAAGAGGTCGTTATCCTCGCTCCTGCCAGACATGATCTGCAAAATTGCGAGCTTACCTTTGTTAACAATACTCAGTAGCTCTGGGTATTTTAAAAAGAAAGCGGGCCCTGCGCCGCCATAGCCGAAGTTAGCGAAGGTAGTATTTAAACTGGAAGATAAAAGGTCTGGATATGGTGTCGGGCACCAGCAACCAAATGTCTGCGCTGCACCAAGACAAGAAATATAGTCGCCTGATATCAATTTTGGCTCAGGTCCGCGAAATTTCAAACCTGTCTCAGCTTGTTGATACATCTCGTAGTCAACAACTTCAAAGTCCCTTTGCTGGTAACCGGAAAGATGCTCTACCGTCATAACGCTTCCTTTCGACAGTGATTTCGTGTCTCAGTCGCTTACATTGCCGGTAGCTATAAAAATATGTAAGCTGGTGATACAGAAAAAATATAACTTATTCTTGCCTCCATTGTAGACACAAATAATACTCTTCTACTACCTATTTACGCCTCAAATTGCGGAACCGAACTATTTCTAAGCCAGCGCTATGACCCTTTTTTTTCGTTCAATCAGTGTTGGCTTTGTTAGTTTGTGTATCTGTTGCGTAAGGGAAAAATTATTTCATGTCAACGCGTGACATCCTTGCTATACCGGGACGCGGCATGGCGAAGGCCAACCCCTTTCCCGCTTTGCTGGTTGAGAGTTTGGAAGAACGAGGTTGGCTGGTTTGTGGAAATGAGCCAGCGAAAATACTGACTACCAAGTTCCGTGCTCTGGTTCTCCATTGGCCGGAACACAGTTCAACTGTTCCTAAAAGCACTTTTGTTGCGTGGTTTAGAACATTTTCATTTTTCGTATTGATTGCGTGCCTGAAACTGCGTGGTACCAAGGTTGTTCGCATAGCACACAATGTGGAGGAACATCTTCAGCACCGGAAAACGCTGAGATTAGTTAATCGAAAGTTATCTGAATGGCTCACCGACAGCTACATCTACTTATCTCAATCCAGCATGGACGAGTTCACTAAAAAATATCCGGGTGTGTTGAAGCGCTCAAGTCAGCTTTTGTTTCATCCGCGTTATGGCAATCTACTTGATCCAGCCGAAATGCGCTATACGAGTTGCGATGAAAATGTTATTCGCTTTGTTGGGGATATTCATGCATACAAGGGGCTCGACCAATTCCTGGAGCTTTATGCCACTGCGGACACCAGCACGGTATTTGAAATAATTGGTCAGTGTAAAGATCACGTTCTCGGACGCAGCATCCAGGACTCCATAGACAAGGCGATCTTGAATGGCAAGGAAGTTCTCTGGCAAAACCGTCGGCCTTCATTAGATGAGTTAAATCAACTGGTGCGAACCAGCACCGCAGTTGTTTTGCCTTATTTGCGTGGTTCGAACTCAGGGCTTGCTGTCAGTATTCTTGAGCAGGGTGTACCGGTCATGTGCACGGATCTCCCTTTATTCACAGAACTGTCTGATGTGTTGGGAGTCGGCTGGGTATGTTGTTTTTCCCCTAACTCTACTGATGTTGAAAAAAAGATGAAGTTCCTGCTGCAACAATCGTTTGAAGAACGAGATTTTGAACGCTTAGCCGCCTATCTCAATGAATTAAACTGGTCTACGTTTGCAAGTCAAATAGAAAAATCATTTTAATCTGGATGGCTGCAATTTATCAGTATGAGGAGTCAAAGATCCAGGATTCTTGCAGGGTGGCATCGGCCGGTTAGCAAGTCGAAAACTGCTCGCAAATTTCCACCGAGTCTCCCGGGATAATCCGTCGTTTTATGTCCGCGAAGCGAATATAAAACATTGGCAGCAATATTCCGACTGACTATTCTAATCGCCATTTTTTTAGTCATGTTTCTGCGTTTTACGATATGCAGTGGATTCGCTATTTGCGAATAGCCAAGCATAACCCCGCTTTGTCGTCGTCCGTTTTTTACTCCCATGTGAACGCCCCGACATTCGCGGGTAACTATGACCGGCCCGGAACGTAACACCTGCCCGGTGAAATCACGATCCTCTTGCCAGCCATATAACGGAAGGCTCTCATCAAACCGTATTGTTTTCATGACGGAATTACGAAATGCCATGTTGCAGCCATACACACTCTGGGCAGCTTTGTTTTCTTCGGTGTTAGACCAATGTTCCTGCGGTTTCAGTTTGCCATCAAGATAAGCTTTGGCATCGTGCTCTGAGAGACCGGCACCCTTTATTCCATCTGCCAGGACCCAGCCGGTTAATCCCACCAGGTTTTTCTCAAACAATACCTTTGCTGCCGAATCCAGCCAGTTAGTTGCTGGCCGAAAGTCGTCATCGAAGAACACCACAAAACCGGGATCAGTATCCAAAGCACCTTCGTTGTCGAGCAGCTCGATACCGGTATTACGCTGAATTGTTAAGCCCGGCTTAGGTGCCAGAAGTACCTGACATGTCCCTTGCTGTACTAAGGCGTGCTGGTTGAGGCCAGAAACATCGTTTGGCTCTGCTCCCACCACTACAATGCGATTAGGGATCATACTTTGGCGTGCCAGAAAATCCAGAAGTACAGAGGTTTCCTTTGCTCGCCCTTTTGTTGCAACGATAAGACTAATATACAAAGTGTTTATCTTGGTGTGAGTTTATTACGATAAAAGTCCGCTTGAGCCATTTCTATTTTTGAGATATGTAAGAAAAAATATTGTAGGCACATGTTAGAAGACTACAACATTAATATTTTAATAGTTTATTTAAATGGTGAGCTTCGTTGTAAACAAAGTGACTTACTGTTACTACAAGAGCTCTTTTACGATCGTCTTTAGTCTTTTTGTCAGCATCATTACATTTTAAGTTTGCATATTGATAAAAGACTTATCGTACATCTGCGTTGTTAAAAAATAGTTGACCGACGCTGGTTGCGATGTGAGTATGATCCGATGTGGGAGCACCACTCCGATGTTTGGCAGGTGGGTGGTGGTATACGGTTAAGGATGCAAACAGACCGTTAAGCTTTTTTTACAAGTTAGCAGTTTGCTCGCTGAGAAAGTATAAACGTTAGGGATGACGAATGAATTGTGTATTACGTTTAGTAATTATCCTATCGGTAGTTGTGGGCACTTTGCAAACTGCCACATCAGCTGTTCAGATACATATTCCCATTCAATCCGGCTTAGTGTTACGTGTTGAAGCCACGACTGGCGTAACAGTACAGAACGGGACTGTTAGTGAGTGGGTAGACCAGTCAGTCTCTGGCAATAACCTCAACAGCGTAACCGGCAACCCGGTTCTGGTAGCCGGAGCTACTCCTACTGGCCAGCCAGCTATTGTTCTTGATGGCGGTGCGGATGGTAGCGATGACGGGTTATCTCGTTTCAGTGACATCAATAATCTCCCCGCCGGTGCCGAGGACCGCACCGTTTTTGTGGTTGCCCGGTATGACAGTATCAATACTGCATCAGGGTTTGCGTATGGTTGGGACAGACCGAATAGAGCGTTTGGTTTAGGTGCATCCGATAATGGAAATTTGGAGGTGCAGGGGTGGGGGCGCGAGAACGACTTCATATCTGATGTCCAGGCTGTCGCTGCGGGTTGGATCGTCCACTCGGTTGTTTTGCGGAATAACCAAATCTTAGTCTATCGAAATGGGCAAGCGATAGACTCTGCAGACCACGTGTACGACACGGATGTTCGTTCAATCGCAGTTGGTCTAAATCTCAGGGAGAACGGCTCGAATGCAATGAGCGTTGCCGCGGTGTTTGTTTATGATAATGCGCTTGAGGTGTTAGATCGTCTGGAAACTGAAGCTTATCTGCAGGATACCTATATTGGTTTGGACTCTGTTGACGACGCACCGATTGCAGCCAGTGATCTTTTTCAGGTGCCGGCTGATCAACCGAGTTCGTTAAATATATTAGACAACGACTACGATGATGAAGCTGCGTTGGATTTTTCAAGTATTGTTGCGACGTCGCCGGGCGCAGGGACAATCAGCTCTGTTAATTCATCAACAGGTGAAGTTGTGTACCAGGCAGATCCCAACACAACGTCGGATACGTTTGATTATCAGGTAAGCGATGCGGCGGGGAACGTCTCGAACATTGCCAGTGTGACCATTGGTGTAGGAGACGCCGGGGCGTTTGATCTATCCAATTTTTCGGACACAATTATTGCCTCTGCAGCAGATGGTTTGCAGCAACCGATTTCAATGGAGTTTCTCGAAGACAATCGAATCTTGCTTGCAGAAAAAAACGGTGTCATCCGGATTTTAGATCCTCTGACTGGAAACTCACAAGTTTACCTGGAACTTAACAATATCAATTCAGGCAATGAGCGTGGATTGTTAGATCTCACGCTCGATCCGGACTTTGAGCAAAATGGTTATGTATATTTGTTCTACACACCGGGGAGTCCACAATCTGCAAGAATCTCACGATTCACCCATGCAGAGAATTCGGGCGGTCTGACCAGCACTGCTATTGCTTCCAGTGAGTTCATTGTTTTCGAGGAGTCAGATGATGATTACGACAGTTGTTGCCACTATGGCGGAGGTCTGGATTTTGGGCCGGATGGGAAGTTGTGGTTAACAATTTCGGATAAATTTCACTCGTCTGCGCCAGGCGAAGGAACATTCGATGATGACGTTTCGGTAGATCTGTCGAGTACCAGTGGCAAGATCGTTCGTGTTAATCCCGATGGTACATTCCCTGATGGTAGTGATGGCTGGCCTGCCAATCCTTTCATCGGTGCTGGAGACAACGCCAACGATGCCATTTGGGCTTACGGCTTGCGAAACCCCTTTAGGGCGGAATTCGATGAAGTTACAGGCTTGTTTTATATCGGTGAGGTGGGAGGTAATCAGAACGGGTTGTCGAGCGAAGACCTTCACATTGCCTCTTTAGATCAGCCTGGTGTTTTTTATGGATGGCCGTTTTATGAAGGACAGTCTGATGTCCTTGTAAACACCAGCGAAGAGGCAACTCGTTTGTCGTTGCCTTTGGCAGATGGTGATATCGGAGATCCGGCTAACGGCGATTTATATTCATCGTCTATCTGGTCGTACCAGCGAAATGATAAGGCTTCAATTATTGGCGGTTTTGTTTATCGAGGTGATCAGTTTCCAGATGAATGGAACGGCGTATATTTTTATGGAGACTACAGTAGAGACATCATTAGATATCTCAGGCTAGGCTTGTCAGGCAGAGTTGTTCTCGGCAGTTTTGATTTTCTCCCGTCTGATAATCTGCCTGCCGGGGTCCCGAACATTGTCTCCCTCAATCAAGGCAAGGATGGCGCGCTTTATTATTTAAATTTTTCAAATAACGGAGCTGAACTACATCGTGTCGCGTTTAATGATGGTAACGAAGTGCCTGCTATTGTGTCGGTTGACGCTGCACCGGTTACAGGCGCAACAATATTCGATTACGAATTCACAGCTACGGTAAGCGATACAGATGGCTTAACGTATACATGGTTTTTTGGTGACGGATCCCAGGTATCCGGGGTCCCCGGTCCGGACGGTACTATCAGTGTAACGCACAGCTACAGTACTGAAGGGTTTTACGATGTGTCGCTCCAGGTAAGCGATGGGGTCAATACTGTTTTTTCCCTGCCAATCAATATAACGGTTGGCGATCCAAATGATGCACCTGTTATTACAGACTTTTCCGCCAGCGATACGCAACTACAACCAGGTGAAACAGTAACGTTTACAGCACTTGCATCTGATCCGGATGCAGATGCACTTTCCTATACTCTGGAGTTTGGCGATGGCTCAGTAGATATAGGCACGGTACCTGGCAACGGCATTGTAAATGTGACATATACCTATGGAACCGAGGGTGTTTACAACGCACTCCTGACCGTTTCTGATATTACCTCCCAAACCACATCTTTAATTACGTTAACCATTGGTGAAACTACTGGTGTACCGGAAACCAATGGGCTTGTACTTGCACTGGAATCCACGATAAAAATCGGACTTACCGGCAACGTGGTAAATGCATGGCTTGATGGTTCCGGGCTTGGCAATAACCTGACTGCCGCAGGTGATCCAACATTGGTGGATGCATCGACACCGTCCGGGTTGCCGGCAATCGTTTTTGATGGCGTGGATGATAGTCTGTTCCGGGAAGAGTCACAGTCCACGCCAATAACGGGGTTTCCGGAAGGGAGCGGTGCGAGAACGTTTTTCCTTGTTGGTAAGTATGAGCTTGCAAATGGAGTATTCGCCGGATTTGCATATGGCGATGACCGGAGGGACAACGCATTCGGTCTGATCACTAACGGAAACTCTAATCAACTTACAGTTCAGGCCTGGGGTTCAGGTGACAATCCATCTGGTGTAGATGCACCGAGTCAGGGCTGGATGTCTCAATCAGTGGTTCTAAATGCGGATGGATCCTACACGCACTACCTGAATGGCCTTCCGATTGATACTGGCACAAATAATTTCGATACAGTGATCGAGAGAATCGCAATCGCAGAAAATTTAGGCGGTGGTGGTCAACTGAATGTTAGTGTTGCCGCAATTTTTGGATATGATCGTGCGCTTTCAGAGAGCGAGCGGCTTAATGTCGAGCAGTATTTGCAGGATACCTATTTGTCGGGTGCGGCCAATATTGGTCCGGTAGCAAATGACGATAGTACAAGTGTTGAAGAGGAGGGGACTATTAGTATTGATGTGCTTGCCAATGATACGGATCCGGAAGGTAACCCGCTGTTGGTTACTGCACTTAATGGCGAGGCATTAGCAAGCGGCGATGTTATAACGCTGGATGGTGGTACAAGCATTACATTTGTAGCGCCGGGAAGTTTAACTCTGGTTGCTCAGGGCACGACAACAGATATTATGTTCACGTATACCGTTTCAGACGGATCCCTGACGGATACCGCAGTCGTAGATGTCACTGTTACACCACCGGTTGTTAACACCGCCCCAATGGCAACTAACGACAATATTACAGCTTTTGAGGGGGAAACAGTTGTTAGCAACGTCGTTTCGAATGACGTTGATGCGGAAAATGATCCGCTGTTTGTTTCTGCAATCAATGCAACCCCTGTTGTTATCGGTGATACGGTTACGTTGAGCGATGGCGCTGTTGTAACACTCGGCGCAGACAGTGAGTTGAGCATTACTCCTGTCAGTGATTCTACAGCGGATGTTACCTTCAACTATACCGTGTCTGATGGTTCGCTCACTGATACAGGTAACTTAACTGTGTCGTTTATTCCGATCACCAATACTGGCTCGGCACCCGTAACTGATGGGTTGATAGTAGAATTTCAATCTGATAACAACGTAGCACTGCTGAGTGACGGTAGTACAGTTGATGGTTGGCTGGATGGTTCGGGATTTGGCACGGACCTGGTTGCAGGAGGCAATCCCGTTCTGCTGGCAAATGCCACTCCGACGGGACAACCTGCTATTTCCTTCGATGGTGTAGATGATTTCTTATCGCGAGAAGGCGGAGCAAATCTTTCTGGCCTGCCCGCTGGCAACCAGGATCGCAGCGTATTTTTCGTTGTTGATTATCAGTCAGCTTCATCCAGACTGGGGGTTGCGTTCGGCAGAGGTCGTTCGAATCGGGCCTTTGGCATTACGGTTGATGGCCGTACCAATGTACTAGCCGTTCAGGGGTGGGGTAGTAACCATGACTTTCTCAGTAGCACGAGCGCGGGTGACAATGACGGTGTTGATGAATGGCTCGTGCAGTCAGCGGTACTTAGTAATGACACGCTGACCCATTATCTAAACGGCAGTCTCATTGACTCGACTGATCATGTTTATAACACCGATGTATCAGGAGCTGCATCGCGGTTTGTAATTGGGGAAGAGATTTCGAGCGGGGATTTTGGTCAATTGGAAGTAGCTGCAGTGCTGATTTTTGATCGGGCTTTGAATCTGTCTGAACACAGTGTTGTTACGCAGTATTTGTTTGATAAGTATATTTCAGACGACCCGGGCTCAAATAACAATACCGGGCCGCTGGGTGTAGATGACGTTGGCTCTGTAAGTGCGGGTGAGGCAGTAATTGTAGATGTACTGCTAAACGACACGGATGCTGATGGTGATTCGCTATCGGTTGTGGAGATTGATGGTGTGTCGGTAGTTGTGGGCGATGTAGTGACGCTGGCTGACAATAGTAGTATTACTCTTATGCCGCAGGGTGAGCTTAGCGTGGCATCCGTTGCCGGATCTGCCAGTAACATTGTTTTCAGTTATACAATTACAGATGGAATGCTCACTGATACTGCGCAGGTAACAGTGACCGTAACGGCGGCAGCCAACACTGCACCGGCAGCCATGGACGATACGTTCTCGGTGAATGAAGGCAGTACGGTTGATCTTAACGTATTGGCAAACGATACGGATGTGGATGGTGATTCGCTATCCATTACTGAGATCAATGGAACGCCGGTAGATGCGGATGATGTAGTGACGCTGAGTGACGGCAGTAGTATTACTCTCACACCACAGGATGAGCTTAGCGTAGCATCCGTCACAGGATCTGCGAGCGTTATTGACTTCAGCTATACGGTTACAGACGGGTTGCTCACGGATACTGCGCAGGTAACAGTGAACGTAACACCGACAGGGGGCAACTTATCGAATGATGTCACACTGCCTTTAGACGAAGGTAGCGGCATAATTGCCAACGATACAACAGATGGCGACGGTAATGGTACGCTGCTCGGAGGTGCGTCATTTGCACCTTTCACGGGAGATGGTAGTAGCCATTCGGTACTGTTTGACGGCAACAATGACATCATTGATCTCGGTCCGCTGGATGTGGAGGGCAACGAACTATCACTGACGGCATGGTTTAATGCCAATCAATTCCCTGGCAATAGCCGCGACCCTCGAATTATCTCAAAGGCGAATGGTGTGAGTAGTAATTCTCATGTATTCATGTTGAGCACTATAAGGTCATCTAGCAATACCCGCCTGCGCGGTCGGGTTCGTATTGGCGGGGTTACCACAACTGTTATAGCGTCCAGTGGTAATTTGAACACCGGTAGCTGGCATCATGCTGCATTAACTTACGATGGTTCCAATGTCCGGCTCTATCTTGATGGTGTACAGGTAGGTAGCAGGTCTCTGTCTGGAATTATAGACACAGCCCCTTCAATAAACGTAGCGGTAGGTGGACAACCTGATCAATCCACCCGGCTCTGGGACGGATATATAGACGATGTAAGAATACTGAACCGTGCGCTTACCTCTGCTGAAGTGGCCGGTATTGCTGCAGGTGGTGGTTCAGCACCAGTGGCAACAGACGATAGTTATTCTACTGATAATACCTCAACGCTATCGGTGCCTGCAGCAGGAGTGCTTACAAACGACAGCGGAACATCACTCTCTGCTGTAACGTTGACTACCACAACGAACGGTACGCTGGTGCTGAACACGGATGGCTCTTTCGACTACACGCCCAACGCGGGTTTTACCGGCACTGATTCGTTCACTTACCAGGCAATTGACGGACAATCACTTTCCAGTACTGCGCAGGTAACAGTGACCGTAACGGCGGCAGCCAACACTGCACCGGCAGCCATGGACGATACGTTCTCGGTGAATGAAGGCAGTACGGTTGATCTTAACGTATTGGCAAACGATACGGATGTGGATGGTGATTCGCTATCCATTACTGAGATCAATGGAACGCCGGTAGATGCGGATGATGTAGTGACGCTGAGTGACGGCAGTAGTATTACTCTCACACCACAGGATGAGCTTAGCGTAGCATCCGTCACAGGATCTGCGAGCGTTATTGACTTCAGCTATACGGTTACAGACGGGTTGCTCACGGATACTGCGCAGGTAACAGTGAACGTAACACCGACAGGGGGCAACTTATCGAATGATGTCACACTGCCTTTAGACGAAGGTAGCGGCATAATTGCCAACGATACAACAGATGGCGACGGTAATGGTACGCTGCTCGGAGGTGCGTCATTTGCACCTTTCACGGGAGATGGTAGTAGCCATTCGGTACTGTTTGACGGCAACAATGACATCATTGATCTCGGTCCGCTGGATGTGGAGGGCAACGAACTATCACTGACGGCATGGTTTAATGCCAATCAATTCCCTGGCAATAGCCGCGACCCTCGAATTATCTCAAAGGCGAATGGTGTGAGTAGTAATTCTCATGTATTCATGTTGAGCACTATAAGGTCATCTAGCAATACCCGCCTGCGCGGTCGGGTTCGTATTGGCGGGGTTACCACAACTGTTATAGCGTCCAGTGGTAATTTGAACACCGGTAGCTGGCATCATGCTGCATTAACTTACGATGGTTCCAATGTCCGGCTCTATCTTGATGGTGTACAGGTAGGTAGCAGGTCTCTGTCTGGAATTATAGACACAGCCCCTTCAATAAACGTAGCGGTAGGTGGACAACCTGATCAATCCACCCGGCTCTGGGACGGATATATAGACGATGTAAGAATACTGAATCGTGCGCTCACCTCCGCAGAAGTGTCCGGCATCGCTGCAGGGCAATAATGTATATTTTAGTTACCTCTATTCTGGTAAGAGCGTAATGATGATCCGGTCGGCGAAGATATTGGCGGATTACGGTTGACGGTGCTCGCAGCTAAGCAACACTCAACACAGGTTTGAAGTATCGGTGGTGTTA
>CAZYRP010000099.1:0-17922 GCA_964649465.1 uncultured Granulosicoccaceae bacterium
GCTACCAGGCTGCGCTATGCCCCGAACATTGAGCACGCGATACTACGCGCGCGCTTCACAATCGTCAAATTTTAGCTGTTATTTTTATTCCTGCACATACTTTTGTTTGCGGGGGATCCGTTTGGATTTCCCCCCACCCGGCTCGTGCTGGTCTATCTTCAGCCCCTGGTCGGCCACCGACAGTCGGTCAGCCCATTTCAAGCCGGCCCATTTCCAGCCACCAGCTAGTCCATTTCTTCAATCCAGGTCATCTGGATTGCCTCGAGAATCTTCTCGTTTGATTTTTCCGGGTCATCGTCAAAGTCAGGTAGCTCAGTGACCCATTTGTGCAGATCTGTAAAGCGGATCTGCTGTGGATCCACCTCAGTGTGAGTATCCACAAGCTCAATTGCTATATCCAGCGTATCTGTCCACTTAAGTCCCATGCTGCATCCTCCGCCTAGTGATGAGTTTCGGACACCATGTTGATGGTGTACTTTGGAATTTCGACAGTCAGATCTTCGTCTTCAATAATAGACTGGCAACTCAGACGTGAATCAGGCTCTACACCCCAGGCCTTATCGAGATAGTCTTCTTCCAGTTCAGTGGCCTCATCCATTGAATCAATTCCCGCACGGACATACACATGGCAGGTTGTACACGCACACGACTTCTCACACGCATGTTCAATATGAATGTGTTGCGACAACAGCGCATCGCAAATAGACGTACCGGAGCTCGCTTCAAACTCTTTGCCTTCAGGGCAAATTTCTTCGTGCGGTTTTACTGTAATTTTAGGCATTAGGATGGATTGTCCTGTTTTTCATAACTATCAATATGTTTACCGGTCATCGATTCACCAACCGATGCATTCATGCGACGTGAAACATACACCTCACTAACCGATTCCAGTTCACGCAGTGCCTGCTTAATAACCTCTGCATCTGCGGTTTCACTCGTCTGCAATACCCGCGCTCTGGCATCCAGTATTTTTTGTTTTTCCGATGCATCAAGAAACTCATCTGCGTCTCTGGCCATCGCTGCATCAAGCGCTTCAACTGCGCGCTCTGCTTCCACGCGTTGCTCCTGAAGCATGCGCGCCGCTACGTCCTGCTCCGCATGTGTCATTGAGTCACGAATCATCGATTCAATTTCGGAATCAAGCAAGCCGTAGGATGGCTTGATCTGAACTTCCGCATGAACATCACTGGTTTTTTCTACTGCAGAGACTGTGAGCAGCCCATCTGCATCAACCTGAAACATCACTTGTATTCTTGCCTGCCCTGCCACCGCAGGAACAAAACCACGTAACTCAAAGCGCCCAAGCGACCGGCAGTCTCGCACGAGGTCACGCTCACCCTGCACTACATGCAGTGCCATTGCAGTTTGCCCGTCTTTGAACGTTGTGAACTCCTGCGCTCGCGCCACCGGAATTGTGGTATTGCGCGGTATGATCTGCTCCACCAAACCACCGTGCGTTTCAATACCAAGAGACAGTGGAATAACATCGAGTAGCAACATATCACTATCGGGTTTATTACCTGCCAGCACGTCTGCCTGCAATGCAGCACCTATTGCCACAACTTCATCCGGGTTGATGTCCGTCAGAACTTCCCGACCAAAAAATTCACTTACTACATCTCGCACTACCGGCACACGTGTTGAACCCCCAACCATAACGACATTGTCAATTTGGTCTTTCTGGAGTTTGGCCTGCCTTAGCGCATTGCGACACGACTTAAGTGTACGATTAAGAAGCTCCTGCACCAGATCGTTAAAGACTTCCAGCGTCAGCTCTTCGCGATACTCTTTTCCCTGCCAGGTTAATGCAAAATCCGCACGATCGGAATCCGACAACTGATGTTTTACAACACGGGCCTGATCCAGCAACAGGCGTTGCAGTTGCGCATCATCACCGACTTCGATGTTTTGCCTTGCAACAAACCAGCTCAACACTGATTGATCAATGTCATCGCCACCCAGCGCAGTATCACCGGCGGTCGACAACACTTCGAATACACCTTTCTCCAGCTTGAGAATGGAAATATCAAACGTGCCGCCACCCAAATCGTATACCGCAATCGTGCTATCAGATTCCTGCCGGTCCAAACCATAGGCAATTGCTGCAGCCGTGGGCTCATTGACCAGCCGATAAACATTTAGTCCCGCAAGAGTGGCCGCATCTTTAGTAGCTTGTCTTTGCGTGTCATCAAAGTACGCGGGGACAGTTACAACAACACCACCAAGCTCACCGCCTAAACTTTCCTCTGCACGAGCACGCAACGCTTTAAGAATATCTGCAGAAACTTCTATTGCAGTTTTAGCTCCGGCGTCAGTTGTGATTCTCGGCACACTTGACTCGGTCTTCTGCAAGCGGAACATCATACCAACTGAGGAAGCCGCAATGTCTTCAGCACTTAGCCCGATCAGACGCTTAACTGATGAAATGGTATTGTATGGATCTTCTGCCGCCTGCTCGCGTGCAGGTTTCCCAATGGCGGTAACACCGTCTTCACCGTAGCGAACCACCGATGGGAATATTGATTCTCCATGCCGGTCCTGCAACACAGCTGGCGCACCGCTTTTGACAGTTGCCACCAACGAATTGGTTGTACCCAGGTCAATACCCGCAGCAAGCCTGTGTTGATGAGGCGCTGTCGATTGTCCCGGCTCCGATATTTGCAGCAACGCCATATCAGCACTGTGCTCCACAGTTGTTAAAACCCGGCCGCAAACGACCGCCAAGTATATCTGTAAGCCGGTACACTTTACGCACCCACAGCTTTAAAAGCACAGCTTCATGCATCATCAAGCTGCGCTTCAATAGAATTAGCTTCTTCCAATAGCTTTTCAAGAAACTGCCAGCGGCGAACATACTCCCTTGCTTCATCATACTGCTTGTCATCCAGCGCTTTGCCAACCGTGCCGGAAGTGCTGCCAATTTGTTCGTTAATTTGCACACGAGCTGAATCTAGCTCACGGTAGGGATCCGAAGCCGAGGAAACCTCCTCAAGCGCTTCCCGCAATTCCATTTGCTGCATTAAAAACATCGGGTCCATTTTTGCATCTGTTTCCGAATCGGTACTCAACCCGGCAAGCTGCAGACAATACTCCGCTCGTTTAAGCGGAACATCAAGAGTTTGGTGCGCGCCGTTGACGTACGCCGCAATTTGCACTGCTCGTCTTCGTGCCGTATCGGAGGACGCTGCAAAGCGATCAGGATGGTACTGCCGTTGCAACTCCATATACCTCTCGCGCAGCTTGACAGTATCAATTTCGCAGTTGACAGGCAGATCAAAGAGCTCAAAATAACTCTGATCGAAATTAAAGTTATCGATTTCCAAAGCTTTAGATTTCGCGATGCATTGCTGAAAGGAATGCCATAAAGAGCATTAGTAAAGAATTTCTTAAGGTGCTAAATGTAAAAAGCTACGCACTTAAACGTTAAAGCTCTCTCCGCAACCACATTCATCTTTGACATTAGGGTTTTTAAATTTAAAACCTTCATTCAAGCCCTCTTTACCAAAATCCAGTTCGGTGCCATCGAGGTAAACGAGGCTCTTGGGATCGACAACCACTTTAATATCGTTGTCATCGAACACGATATCGCCATCATCAACCTCATCAGCAAACTCGAGCACGTAAGCCATGCCCGAGCAGCCAGTGGTGCGCACAGCAAGACGCAAACCTATTCCTTTGCCGCGGTTTTCAAGAAACCCTTTGACGTGGTCTGCTGCCGCGTCTGTCAACGTTATTGCCATTATTTTATCCAGACCCGCTACTAACGGTTGTACATTTCAGGCCAGTAGCGGGTTACATTCAGTCTCAGGCTGCAGACTCGGCTTTACCGCTACGCTTGGCACGGATATCTTCAATCGCTGCAGCAATAGCATCTTCAGCCAGTACCGAGCAGTGAATCTTCACCGGAGGCAGCGCAAGCTCTTCAACAATTTCCATGTTCTTGATAGCAGCTGCTTCATCAAGAGTTTTGCCTTTTACCATTTCTGTTACCAGAGACGATGAGGCAATTGCTGAACCACATCCGTAGGTTTTGAACTTGGCATCTTCGATCACGCCATTATCGTCAACCTGGATTTGCAGACGCATAACATCGCCACATGCAGGTGCGCCAACCATGCCGGTACCTACGTTATCGCTGTCAGCATCAAGTTTGCCGACGTTACGAGGGTTTTCATAATGATCAATTACCTTGTCACTGTAAGCCATTTTTTATTTCCCCTTATTCAACTAAAAAATATTTAACTAAAAAAATTTAACTAAAAACTGATTGGTTTAACTTATGAATAAAACTTACTAGTGTGCAGCCCACTGCACGGAATCAAGATCAACACCGTCTTTGAACATATCCCAAAGTGGTGAGAGGTCACGCAGCTTCTCAACTGCTTTGCGAACTTCGGTTATTGTGAAATCCACTTCTTCTTCGGTGGTAAAACGTCCAAGTGTAAAACGCAGTGAGCTGTGCGCCAGCTCATCGTTACGTCCTAATGCACGAAGCACATAAGACGGCTCTAAGCTGTCGCTGGTACAAGCGGAGCCACTCGATACGGCGATGTCTTTGAGTGACATCATCAAGCTCTCCCCTTCAACAAAGTTAAAGCTGATATTCAGATTACCCGGTATGCGCTGTTCCAAATCACCATTCACGTAAACTTCTTCCATATCCTTCAAGCCGTCATACAAACGGTCACGCAATTTCTCGATCCGGGCGTTTTCTTCAGCCATCTCTTCATGCGCAAGCCTGAAAGACTCACCCATTCCAACGATCTGATGAGTTGCCAGCGTGCCCGAACGCATACCACGCTCATGACCGCCACCATGGATCTGAGATTCAATTCTTACTCGCGGCTTGCGACGTACATACAAAGCACCAATGCCTTTGGGACCGTATACCTTGTGTGCACAAAGCGACATTAAATCTACGTTCATTGCATCAACATCAATGGCTACCTTGCCCGGGCTCTGAGCAGCATCAACATGCAGCAGAACTTTCTTTGAGCGAGTTAACGCACCAATTGCAGAGATATCCTGAATCACACCGATCTCATTATTCACATGCATGATAGAAACGAGTGTCGTGTCTTCGCGAATAGCGTCCGCAAGCTTGGTGATATCCAGCAAACCGTTGTCTTCCGGATCGAGATACGTAACCTCAAATCCCTCACGTTCGAGTTGCCGACAAGTATCCAGCACCGCTTTATGCTCTGTCTTGAGCGTGATGATGTGCTTGCCTTTACTTGCATTGAAGTGAGCAGCACCTTTAATTGCCAGGTTGTCCGATTCAGTGGCACCCGACGTCCAGACAATCTCCCGCGGATCTGCACCGATAAGAGTTGCAACATTATTACGCGCTTCAGTCACTGCATCTTCCGCTTTCCAGCCAAAGACATGTGACCGGGATGCCGGATTACCAAAATTGCCCTGCAAGGTCAGGCAATCTGTCATTGCCTTAGCCACTCGCTCGTCTACTGGTGTAGTCGCAGAGTAATCAAGATAAACAGGTATGTTCAGGTTTCCCACTTCAGATCTCTCTAATGTTCAGTCCGCCATCTGGCGGCCAGGTAAAATATTCAAATCCAGTTAAGTTACTAACCAGTGTTCATTATTGGCTAATTCGCTACCAGCTACTGTTTTGCTAGCTTATTTGCACTCTGCCGGTACTGCCCGACTTTTCGTATAAACGTAGCGGGCTTTCCCGCAATTCATTCTGCCTTTGAGCGACCTGCTGCACCTGCTCCCGGTCAATTAAGTCCTGCAAACTTATACCACTTAAAAAAGTGTCTATCTGCTCGCTCAACCCTTCCCACAGATCATGGGTCAGGCAGCGTCCGTGCGGATGGCAGTTTTTCCGACCGCCGCACTGAGTGGTATCAACTGACTCATTTACCGCCCGCACAATGTCTGCTATTGAAACCTGCTCAAGTGAATGGGCAATTCGATATCCGCCGCCAGGACCTCGCGTGCTTTCCACCAGTTTGCCTCGGCGCAGCCTGGAAAAAAGTTGTTCCAGATAAGAGAGTGAAATTTCCTGTCTCTCAGAAATATCCGCCAGACTTATTGGCCCCTGCTGCTCATACAAAGCGAGATCGAGCATGGCAGTAACCGCATATCTGCCCCGAGTTGTCAGCTTCATAAAATCACCCTGCGCGCTCCACTCCAGTTTACATTTCCTACAAAAACAGTCAAGTATTAACTAGCCTCGCATTTTGCCGAAAATCAGGTATTCACAGCACTTTTGATGTCCGATTCCTGCTCTTCCGGAGGCTTACCAGTCGATGCAGTTTCACCCCGGCATTCAGCCATCAAGCCGTCTACCTGCAATGGTTCGATATTGTCAACGTGCTCGCCCAGTTTTCGCAGGGCACAGCGCATTTCCTCAAAGCGTTTGTCTGTCTCATGAATATGATCGAGCATTTTGTCGATCGCCTCGACCATGGGATCAGGCAGGTCATCAGTTACTCCATAGGCGTCAAAGCCGATTTTGCTGGCAGTTTCGCGTCTGACATCAGCTACGGCTGCCTGCCTGCCGACCTGCCTGGCCGGAATGCCGACCATCGTAGCGCCAGCCGGCACCGCCTTCACCACCACCGCATTCGACCCGATTCTGGCGTTTTCACCGACCTCAATGGGACCGAGAATTTTCGCCCCGGCACCCACAACCACGTTATTGCGTATTGTCGGATGACGCTTGCCTTTGTTCCAGGTGGCACCGCCGAGGGTGACACCGTGATAAAGCGTGACATCGTCACCGATTTCCGCGGTCTCACCAATGACCACACCGGTACCGTGATCAATAAAAAAGCGTCGACCAATGCTGGCCCCCGGATGAATCTCAATACCGGTAAACCAGCGACAAAAGTAAGAAAACCAGCGAGCAAGCCACTTAAGCTGCTTGCCCCACAGCCAGTGAGACAGACGGTGAATCAGCAGAGCATGTGTACCCGGATACGTGGTCAGAATTTCAAATACGGTGCGCGAGGCCGGATCGCGATCAAAAACGCAATAGATGTCCTCTTTAATTTGCGCAAACATAGCAATTACCCGATTAATTTACTCAAGTATTATAAGGATACTTTAGTGAAAACAAAGTCCGCACGGACATTCATTGGCAGTAAAAATCCAACACCCTGACACAACGCACTGTATTGGCATAACAGAGAGCAAATTACCCTGCCTTGATTCTTTTCGACAGCTTATTCAGGGAGGCAAAAAGCCCACGCATCAATTGTACTTCACTGCGGTTAAGTGCAGATCGATTAAACAGCCTCCTGAAACGCGTCATCATCATGCGCGGGTTTTCAGGATCGAGATATCCGGTATCAACCATAGTGGATTCCAGATGTTCATACATATGCTCAAGCTCATCATGAGTTGCGGGCAACTCACCGGGTGGAACCTTACTTTTTAGTAAACCCGGGCTTTTTATCGAACCCATGTCTTTCAACTCACCCGAGTGTGAATTTGCCAGCACAGCGCGACGCACCTCGTAAGCCAGCACCTGAACCGCTGCGGCAATATTCAACGAACTGAATTCGGCAACAGAGGGAATCACCACCAACTGCGAACAAAGTGCTAACTCACTATTACTTAAACCACTACGCTCGCGACCGAATACAACAGCAACTTTCGCATTCGCATCAAGAGTGCTGAAGACATCCGTAAACTCGTGCGGGGCGATCTGCGGCCAGCTAATACTACGCAATCGCGCACTGGTTCCAATCACAAGCGAGCAATCGGCAAGTGCTTCCTCCAGGGTTTGGCATATCAGCGCATTATCGAGCAGATCCGCCGCACCCGAAGCACGCGAAAAGCACTCATAAGTTCTAAACTCGCAAGGGTTAACCAACGCAAGCTCCGACAAACCCATAGTTTTCATGGCACGGGCAGCAGCACCAATGTTGCCGCCGTTACTGGTTTCTACCAATACAAATTTGATCTTTTCAGCATCCATGATCCAAAACCCCATGGCTTACAGTCGAACTATTCAAACTAAAGTTCCCGAACCTTCACGAATCAGATGACATAAACCAGTGTATTCTTCGCATCGTCTTATACACTTGCTTTAAATTTTTTCAGGTACCACTTTTCAGGAGCCGCACCCCAATGCACCCGATGCTTAACATCGCCGTCCGCGCCGCACGCGCCGGGGGCCGAGTACTGACCAAATATATGGACAGGCTCGATAGCGTCACCGTCGAGACAAAAGGCAAAAACGACTTTGTATCTGAAGTCGACCGACTCACAGAAGCCGAGATTGTCTCTGTCCTGCAGCGCTCGTTTCCTGATCACCAGTTTATTTGTGAAGAAAGCGGTGCTGCCGGTAACGACAACGCTGAATACAAATGGTACATCGATCCACTCGATGGCACTAAGAACTATCTGCACGGCTACCCGGCCTTCTGCGTATCAATTGCGGTCGCATACCAGGATAGAATGGAGCAAGCGGTAATCTACAACCCGGTCAGTCAGGAGCTCTTTACCGCAACCCGCGGCGACGGGGCAACTCTGGACGGCAAACGACTGCGGGTTAGCAAGCGTGTAGGAATTGAAAGTGCCTTGCTAAGCACCGGCTACAGCAACGATGGCAAAAGCGACTACGAGGCTTACCTTAAAACCCTGAATCACTTTACTACCAACGCATCCGGTATCCGCAGGCACGGATCCGCGGCACTGGAACTGGCATATGTTGCAGCGGGAAGACTGGATGGTTACTGGCAGTTTAATCTTAAGCCGTGGGATGTTGCCGCCGGTGCACTAATTGTGCGAGAGGCTGGCGGTCTGATCGGAGATACCAAAGGCGAAAGTGACTGGCTGGCATCCGGCAACATTGTAGCCGCATCACCCAGAATATTTGATCAAATGGTACGGGCGTTAAAAGAACTTCGGGTCAGCCAGATATAGGGCTCCCATAGAATTAGCCCGGTAAATAAAACCCGCGAAATAAACCCACGAAATAAACCCAGAGAAACAGGAACCTGGGATTTAACCACGCACTTAGGAGGTGAGGTGCCGGAACTCAGGGAATATCTTCGAGCCCGTCGCCTTCTTTCTCTACCGGCATCATATCTTCACGCGTCAATCCGAGGGCCAGAACCGCGGAACTTGCAACGTAGATCGAAGAGTAGGTACCAACAATAACACCGATGATCAGTGCTACGGCAAAACTGCGGATGGACTCACCACCGAGTAAGAACAGAGCCATCAACACCAAAAGCGTTGTCAATGAGGTAATAATGGTTCGCGACAGAGTCTGATTAATTGAAATATTCATAATCTGCTCGTAGGTTTTTTTACGAACCGTTCTGAAGTTCTCTCTAATTCGGTCGAACACCACAATGGTATCGTTCAGTGAATACCCGATAACCGCAAGAATCGCTGCCAGCACACTTAAATCAAAGTTGATCTGCGTGATCGCGAAAAAGCCCAGAGTAATAATCACATCGTGCACTAATGCCGCAACCGCACCGACCGAGAATTTTTTCTCAAACCGCAACCAGATGTAAACCACAATAAACAACAGAGCGATTAGTACTGCCAGACCACCCTGCTCACGCAACTCCTCACCTACCTGCGGGCCAACAAACTCTACTCGCCGCATAGTCACCTCACCCTGTCCAACGGTTGCGAGCACGCGATCGACTTCGGTATTAACCTTTGCACCGGTTAAACCTTCCGCTGGTGCGAGGCGCACCAGCACCTCAGTAGTGGTACCAAAGTGCTGAACAATTGCATCCGGGAACCCGTCTTCCGATAAGGCATCTCGAATTTCGGGCAACGATGCAGCCTGCTCAAAGCCAGCTTCAACTATATAACCACCGGTAAAATCAATACCGAAGTTCAGGCCACGAATAACCAGCGCGGCTATAGAGATCACAATCAGTGCGGCAGACAGAATGGTCGCAGCCTTGCGCAACCCCATGACATCAAACCGTACTTCGTAATTTTGTTGTTTCTTCGCCATCGAATCCGGTCTATGTATACGTGCTGGTAAATAAAATTTTATTCATTGCTTGCTTAATCGGCCTTTTTAAGTCGGCAGCCTAAATTGGCAGCGTCTTAAGTTTCTTGCCGCCGTACAGCCAGTTCACAAGCGCGCGAGTACCGAATATTGCTGTAAACATTGAAGTAAGAATTCCAATAGACAACGTCACCGCAAAGCCTTTAATCGGGCCAGTGCCAAACACAAATAGAACCACTGCGGCAATTAAAGTAGTCACGTTAGCATCAGCAATTGTGATAAATGCTTTCTCATAACCTGCGTGAATGGCCTCCTGCACTCTGCTACCACTACGCAGCTCTTCTCTGATTCGCTCGAATATCAATACATTGGCGTCTACCGCCATACCCACAGTCAAAACGATACCTGCTATACCGGGTAACGTTAAAGAAGTCGGCAAGGTTGAAAGCACCGCCACAATCAATACCAGATTAGTCACCAGCGCGAGATTGGCAATAATGCCAAAGACCTTATAGTAGATCGCCATAAAAATAAGCACCAGTGCCAGGCCAATCAGCACAGATGTTTTTCCACGATCTATATTTTCCTGACCCAGACTCGGACCGACAGTACGCTCCTCAACAATTTCAACCGGCGCTTTCAAAGCACCTGCGCGAAGCAACAAAGAAAGATTACGCGCTTCATTGGTATCAAGGCCGGTAGTCTGGAAGCGATGACTCAGAACATCGCGAATAGTCGCCACGTTAATAACCTCTTCAACAAGAGTACGTTTCTTTTCAAAGGTATCGCCCTTCTTGACAGAGGTGACTTGCCTTTCAATAAACACTACTGCCATCGGGTTACCAACGTTCTCTGAACTGACCTGCTGCATGCGCTTAGCACCGGCACCATCCAGATTTATAAATACCGCTGGCGAACCACTTTGCGTATCAATACCGGACGAGGCGTCCTTGATTTGATCACCAGTTACAATGACCCGTCGCTGCAACAGCACCGGACTGCCATCGTCACGCATTTTGTAGAGCTTGGCATTGGGTGGCACACGCCCGGTATCCTGGGCAGCATACCAATCGGTTGAATTGCCATGCACCATGCGATACTCAAGTGTTGCAGTAGCACCGAGAATTTCTTTGGCAATGGTTGTGTCCTGCACACCCGGCAATTGCACAACAATACGCTCACGCCCTTGCTGCTGAACAATAGGCTCCGCCACACCCAGCTCATTAACACGATTTCGCAGCGTGATTATGTTCTGATCAAGTGCTGCCCGGCGCTCATTCTCACGGGCCTGTTCGGTTAGTTTTGCATTAACGTAAAAATCCTTGCCGTCATCTACTGATGTCAGCTCAAGGTCCTGGAAATACTCCTGACGCATTGCTGCCAGAGCTGCATCGCGCTTTTCTGCATCGTCAAAACGCACATTCACGCCATCATCCGCCTGGCGCGCGCCTCGATAGCGTATATCCCGCCCGCGCAGGAACGTCCGGAATTCATCTATGTACTTGGCTTCAGACTGGCTTATGGCAGCCGCGACATCCACCTCCATCAGAAAGTGCACGCCACCACGCAGATCGAGCCCCAGCCCCATTGGCTTGGCAAAGGCTCTGAGCCAGTCCGGTGTTGCAGGTACCAGATTCAGCGCGATAGTGTTGCGATCGCTGTGACCCTGCTGAATTAAATCCCGCGCCTTGAGTTGTGCATCTCCATCGGCAAACAGCGCCAGCAGACGCCCATCGTCCGGCCGCAGAGTAAAGTCTGTAATACCGCCCTCTTCCAGCGTGGTTCTAACGTTATCCGCAAGGTCCGGTGCCATCACACCGCTGCGCGGTGAAATTTGTACCGCCGGATCATCTCCATAGAGGTTAGGCAATGCGAACAGACAGCCGATCAAAACGACCGCCGCCAGTAACACGTATTTCCATAGGGAGTATTTATTGATCATTGACTAACCACAAGGGATCGAGCACTTGTCAAGCAATTGTCAGAGGGGTGCAGGTCAACCATCGAATTGGCGCGACCTGACGCTCCGCAACTGCGCGTTATTTTTGTTGAATAGGTAAAGATAGGCACAAAAACAGGAATTGAAAGGCTGCCCGTTAAAAACCATGAAGAGAGACGGAACTCAAACTTTCTTTAACGTGCCTTTTGGCAGCAGATTCGCAATGGCGTTCTGCTGCACAGTGACTTCTGTATTGTCGGCGATTTTCACCTGAAAAAAACCATCACTGACCTTGGTGATTGTGCCACCCAAACCACCATTGGTAACTACTTCATCGCCTTTCTTCAGTGCTTCGACCATAGCCTTGTGCTCCTTAACCCGCTTCTGCTGCGGACGAATCATCAAAAAATAGAAGATCGGCAGCAGCATGAATGGCAGCAGCAAACTTATTAACGAGCCCTGCCCGCCACCTGACTGTGCATGGGCGTCTGATATGAAAAATGACATCACGATTCTCCGTTGATCGATTCAAACCGCCGATTATGCCACAAGCAGTCGGCCCGTTGTCAGATTGGCGGTTGTCAGATCGGCATCATTCGAAACAGGCGACGAACTGATTCCTGACTCCCCTGTTGCAACGTCACGAGGGTCCAAGTGATTGCAGCTGATAAAATTCGGTCGCAAACTGATCAAATCTGTCAGCCTCAATCGCCTGACGAATATCGCGCATCAGCCGAAGATAAAAGCGCACATTATGGATGGTATTCAACCGTGAACCGAGAATCTCGCCGCATTTGCTCAGGTGATGCAGGTAGGCACGAGAGTAGTTCTGGCAGGTGTAGCAATCACACGCCCCGTCCAGTGGCGTGGTGTCAGTGCGGAATCTGGCATTGCGCAACTTAAGCACACCCCGGCTGGTAAAAATGGTGTCGTTACGAGCGTTTCTGGTTGGCATGACACAATCAAACATATCCACACCGCGACGCACTGCCTCTATTATGTCTTCAGGCTTGCCGACCCCCATCAGGTATCGAGGTGCTTCTGCAGGCAGAAAATGCAGCGACTCATCCAACACGCGCTCACGCTCCTCCTTCGGCTCACCAACAGCCAGACCACCAATTGCATAGCCATCGAAGCCGATTTCAGTAAGTGCCGCAGACGAATGCTCACGTAATGGAATATGCATACCCCCTTGCACAATGCCAAACAACGCATTGCTATTGCCAAGTTCGTTGTGAGCAATCCGGCCACGTTTAGCCCAGCGCATAGAAAGTTCCATTGAAGCACGTGCCTCTGATTCGGTAGCAGGGTAAGCAGTGCATTCATCAAAGCTCATAACAATGTCTGAGCCCAGTTCATACTGAACCCGCATCGACACTTCTGGATCAATCCAGACTTTGCTGCCATCAATTGGACTGTTAAACGAGACACCCTCTTCGGTAATCTTTCGCATTTTAGCCAGACTGAAGACCTGAAAGCCGCCAGAGTCCGTAAGTATCGGACCGTGCCAGTTCATAAAATCATGCAAATCACCATGTTGCTGGATAACCCCTGTGCCGGGGCGCAACATCAGATGAAACGTATTACCTAAAATAATTTGCGACTCTGCCTGCCACAACTCTTCAGGGCTTAGCGCCTTCACTGTGCCATAGGTACCCACGGGCATAAACACCGGTGTTTGAATGGTACCGTGGGCAGTAGTCACGGTGGCACGTCGAGCGTTACCGTCACGATGAATAAGTTCAAACTGCATAGACAGCTGTCCGCCTGTTGCCTTAAGTATTGCTTTTTAAATAGTCTGACTGGCTAAAGCCAGCCATGCTGACTTAACTACAAGATAGATCCGGCCATATCAGCATTGCATCTCCGTAGCTGAAAAAACGATATCGCTCTCTTACTGCCACACTATACGCATCAAGCATCCTTTGCGTACCACCAAACGCACACACCAGCATTAACAAGGTAGAGCGCGGCAGATGAAAGTTGGTGAACATACCATCCACCACATTAAACCTGTCACCTGGCTTGAGAAATAACCGGGTATCGCCTGCAAATGGTTTCAGTACACCGCTACTCGCAGCAGTTTCGAGCGCTCTGACAACAGTTGTTCCAATAGCAATCACACGTCCGCCAGCGAGTTTCGTCTCTTCAATTTTTCTACATACTGTTTCATTTACACTCAACCACTCTGCGTGCATCACATGATCCTGCAAATCATCGCCGCGTACCGGTTGAAACGTACCCGCACCCACATGCAACGTTACGAATTCCTGATTCACACCGGCATTAGTACACTGCTGCAAAAGCTGATTATCAAAGTGCAACCCAGCTGTAGGTGCCGCAACCGCCCCGGTACTTCTGGCAAAGACTGTTTGATATCTCTCACGATCATCACTATCGACTGACCGTTCTATGTAAGGTGGTAACGGCAGCGAACCGTGCTGCTGCAAATATTCAAGCAATGGAATATCAAGGTTGAATTGAATACGAAACAAATCATTATCCCGCCCTTTGACAATCGCTGTATGTTCAGTATCTAACTGTATTTCTGTGTTTTCTTTCGGAGACTTGCTGGACTTGCAAAGACACAATGCTGTGCACTCATCCACTATGTTTTCAACCAGCAATTCAACTTTGCCACCAGTCACTTTGCGGGCATTGAGTCGCGCCGGATAAACGCGTGTGTTATTCATCACCATTAAATCACCTGCACGCAACTGCGTCGGCAAGTCAGTAATATGCAAATGAGCAAGCTGGTTTGAATCACCATTAAGCGAAAGTAGTCGACCGCCACTTCGGTTTGCAGGCGGGTGCTGAGCTATTAGTTCTTTCGGAAGTTGATAGTCAAAATCACTGGTTCGCATTACCCGACACCTGGCAGCTCACGCATTTGCGCCACGATAGCGATTCCATATCTCAATGAAACCTGTGGTAAGTTCCTGTGAATCGTTTGTCGCAGGTTTTTTTATCCACTCGTCTATCTGCGCACACGAAAACCATTGCAACTCGTCTATCTCATCCGGTGCAGCTGTGAACGGTCCCTCGTGTTCAATTGCAAACACCATTGCGAACTCATACCCGTTTTCTTTGCCAGGTGGCATTTTAAAAAGAAACTGCAAAGGCTCAACCGGTTCAAACCCGAGCTCCTCCTGCAACTCGCGTGGTGCCGTTTCCTGATAGCTCTGCCCTGATTCCACATGCCCGGCGCATGAGCTGTCCCACATGCCTGCACACTGGTCTTTTTGTATCGAACGCTTTTGCAATAACACTGACCCCTCACGATTAAACACCAGCACATGCACTGCACGATGCATCAACCCACGGGCATGAATATCTCCGCGCGTAGCGACGCCGATCACCCGATCGTCAACATCCACGACGTCGAGCATTTCTGTGAGGAGAGTTTGCACCACAATGCTTCATCACTGATCTTTCGGGGGCGCAATTGTAACCACTACCCACCCTGTCACGCCAGTTCAAAATCCGGTCCCAGCAGGGATTTCAACAAGGCAGACACCGCTCCTGCCTTATGTGAACTACAATCTATCCGCAAATCAACCTGCACAATCAACCACAAATGCTTTCATTTTTCTTACACAATTCCACGATCTAATTTAATCATCAGATCTTACAGATGTTCGCACCAGCCATTCCTGCGATCATCATTCGTGTATTTACTTCGGGTTTACTGCTAATGAAATTAAAACGTATTGGTTTTGCTACACTCTTAACAGTCACCACAACGCTACTCTTTAGCTGCGGCGGGTCGTCAACCGGGGTTACAGATTCAACGATCGACGGCTCCAATCCGGCCGACAATTTCGATGGTGGCAGCGTTGATGGCGATGGCGATGGCGATGGCAGTAATGGTAATACCGACAGCAACGGCGACTCCGCAACATTAACGCAACCCAATTTCCTTTTAATCATCACTGACGATCAGGGACTCGATGCATCAGCCCAGTATTCGCTCAGCAACGATCTGCCCAATACACCGGTGATAGATCAGCTGGCAGCAGACGGTATAGTTTTCGACAATGTTTGGGCAACCCCTTCCTGTACAACCACCCGCGGTAGTTTAATCACTGGCATGCACGGTGTTAACAGCGGCGTTGACAGAACCCCATCGTTAATGGATACCGATATCCTCACTCTGCAGGAACACCTTAAGACAGGCTCATATGCCAACGCCATTTTTGGCAAGTGGCATTTAGCAGGCGGAGGCAACAACAACTTATCTCACCCGAATGAGTCAGGGATCGACCACTACGCCGGCAATATCGCAGGTGTAATAGATGACTATAGCTCCTGGCCTTTAACAGTTAATGGCAGCGCAGAGCAAACGTCAACGGAATACCATACTACTGCTATAACCGATATGACCATTGACTGGATCAACGACCAGACTGGCCCGTGGTTCAGCTGGGTGGCTTACGTCGCACCACATTCCCCTTTTCACAATCCACCTGCAGAGCTACACAACCGCTCACTGTCGGGAACCGCGGCAGATATTAGCAACAACCCACGACAGTATTTTCTCGCCGCTATAGAAGCAATGGATACTGAAATCGGACGCTTGTTGCAATCTATTCCGGCAGACGAGCTCGAAAACACAGTGGTCATGGTTCTCGGAGACAATGGTACTCCACGCGCAGTGCTCGATAACTCGGCATTCCCTGCAACACACGGCAAAGGGTCCCTTTATGAAGGCGGTGTGCGCGTACCATTTGTAGTTTCAGGGGCGGGCGTATCCCGCCGATCAGAGCGCGAGTCTGCATTGGTCAACACCGTGGATATTTTTCCAACGCTTAGCGATGCCGCCAATCTTGCAGTACCAAACAGTATTGACGGGCAGAGTTTCCATGCATTGCTTTCGGCATCTAACACATCAACACGGGAATTTAACTACAGCGAATTCTTCAGCGACAATACCACTGGCTGGACTGTGCGTGACAATGACTACAAGCTCATTGAGTTTTCAGATGGCACCAGGGAAGCGTATGACATGCGCTCCGATATTCGTGAAGAAAACAACCTGATAGCGCAAGCTCAATTAGCCACACGAATAGCTGCAATGGACACATATGCTGCACAGATCAGGGGTACTGAACCACCTGCCCCGCCCATGTCAAATGCTGCGTTCGATATCACTGATGTAATTCTGCAAAATACCAGTGCCAACTGTGCAGACTATGCCGCCGCCTATACATCGAACGTACTCGATGTTAACAACAACCAGCCATTGTCAGGTGACCTGCAAATTGCAGTAACGGGTGATACCTGCCAGTTCTCGACTAACGCCATTCCCAACCATGACTTAAACGACGGCGCGGCAAACTTTCCAAACCCTGTGTCAGCACAATCTGTCACTTACACTATAACCAGCAACCCGACCGCCGCTATTACCCCTAACCGTCTGCTGCTAACGCAGGACAACGCCATCTTACTCAACGGTGTAAAAGTTGATTTGCTTGCTGCTGCCTGCTTCGGTGTCGGTGATGGTCGGGTCGGTTGCAACGACCCTGACCAGCCGTGGCGCTTTGACCCTATGTTTTTACCGAACGGCTTTCGGGTCGACACACACAATGCGCACACTCAACCCGATGGCACATACCATTATCACGGGCTGCCAAATGCGCTATTTGATGCAAATGATGGATCCGGTGCATCACCCGTGGTCGGCTTTGCTGCGGATGGATTCCCTATTTTCGGCAGCTTCTTCAATGACAATGGCACTATACGCAAAGCCATACCAAGCTATCGACTAAAGAACACAGCGCGACCTGGTGGCAACGGCAATCCTGGTGGCACACCTGACGGTACCTATCGAGATGATCACGAGTTTGTAGAAGGCCTGGGAGACCTCGATATCTGCAACGGCATGACCGTAAACGGAGTGTACGGCTACTACATGACTGAAGAATTCCCGTACATTCTGGCGTGCTTTACCGGCCAGCCGGACGAATCATTTTTCAAATAACGATTCTTACTTTGGCCAGAAGCCTGCGCGACAAAGCAATAAAAAAGG
>CAZYRP010000100.1:0-17895 GCA_964649465.1 uncultured Granulosicoccaceae bacterium
ACCCCGAGGTAGCCTGCGGTCAGGTAGCCCGGATCAAGATGGAAAAGTAAAACCGCAAGCACTGCAACGGCTCTTAGTCCGTCAATATCTTTTCGGTATTTTAAACTTTTCATATTATTCATACAGGCACGGCCATACAGTGTCAGAAGGTATCGCCGGAAGTTGCAGCACGTTTGTCAGTGTTCTGGCAGCTTGCAAGCATTCAGGGAAGATCACCGTGGCGATCAGGCCGCGGGCAGCCGCAGCTACGGTTATTATCCCTAATCAACAGCATTTTTGACGCCAGCAAAACAGGTGTATTGCTGTGCCTGAAAACTGTTTTTTGGCGGGTTACGCATCCGGAGTTGAATCTAGCAATTTCGGCCGCAGTACAGGGTGACTGGTTGGCAAGTGGTGAGATCGTTAAAAGCGCGTTGCTTGCTGTTCGAGCACTGCGGATACAGTCAATTGCAAGCTCCGTGATAACACGGTTTAACATCCAAATACAGCTATCTGTCAGTTACTTATGTAATATTAGCAGGGTAATTATCTGGGAAATATTGAGCAAATGAAAATATTCGGACTTCTCCTGGGCTTTGCTGCGACTCTGTTTGCCTGTTCCACTAACCCGGTTACCGGAAAAAATGAACTCAGTTTTGTTGGCGAAGAATGGGAGCTGGACATCGGCAAGCAACAATACTCGCCTTCACGTCAGTCTCAGGGTGGTGACTATCTCGCCGACCCGGTAATTCAGCGCTACGTTAATAAGGTCGGTCAACGGGTGGCAGCGGTCAGTGATCGCAAGCTGCCTTACGAATTTAGAGTAATTAACTCCAGCGTGCCTAACGCATGGGCACTTCCCGGCGGCAAGATTGCAATAAACCGGGGGCTGCTGACGGAGCTTTCCAGTGAGGCTGAGCTTGCGGCCGTGCTGGGACATGAGGTTGTGCACGCAGCTGCAGGTCATGGCAAAAAAGGTTTTACACGCGGGGTGTTGCTACAGGGTGGATTGCTTGCCGCGACTGTTGCTACCGCAGGCAAGGAGTATTCTAATCTTGCTCAACTCGGTGCGAACGTTGGTGCGCAGCTCATCAATACCCGTTATGGCCGTGATGCCGAACGTGAGTCCGATAAATTCGGTATCAAGTACATGGTGGAGGCAGGCTATGATCCACAGGGTGCGGTTGATCTGCAGCAAACCTTTTTGCAATTGTCCGCAGACCGGCGTCAGGATTTTATAACCGGATTGTTTGCCAGTCACCCACCATCGGCGGAGCGTTTGGCTAACAACCGCAAACTTGTAGCTGAATTGAATGTAACCGGTGAAACAGGAGCTGAAAGGTATCAGCAGAACATCAGCCGTCTGATAAAAGCCGAGCCTGCGTATGAGGCTTATGATGATGCCAAGAAAGCACTTTCTGAAGATGATGTTGCCAGTGCACGTGCATTACTTAGGCGCGCGATTAGCATTGAGCCTAAAGAGGGGCATTTCCACTCTATGCTGGGTGATATAGAGCTTGCCGGTAAAAACCCTCGCGCAGCCCTGGGTCACTACAACAGCGCGATACGCGTCAACGATGAATTCTTTTATTATCACCTGCAAAAGGGTCTGGCCAGTGAAGAGCTGCGAGACTTTCGTACAGCGACTGCTTCTCTGAATCGCAGTATTGAGCTGCTTCCTACTGCTAATGCTCACAATGCTCTGGGTAATATTGCCAGGGTTAACGGGCAACGGGAGCAGGCGGTAGCGAGTTACAGCAAGGCTGCAAAACACAACAGTGCAGCCGGGCAGCAGGCGCTCGGATCCCTGGTTGAGCTGGACTTGTCGTCCAACCCCGGTAAGTATCTTGCAACTCAGCCACGCGTCAGTAAGGAGGGATTGATTACTGTGCTGGTGAAAAACAACACACCGCGCAATATTGATGGTGTGGTGCTTAAGGTAATCTACCCTGTTAACGGCCAGTTGCGCGAAAAAACCGAGAGAGTATCCGGTACGCTTGCGGCGGGCAAGACTGAATCAATTAACGTTAGAATAAGAATTGATCCAACACTTGCGCGCAATGTTAAGAGCGGCATTGTGCAAGCTGCTATCTCTCGAAGGCAATAGGCCTGTAGGCAATAGGCCCGCAGACAATATACTCGCAGGCAAAAGGCATTAAATTATTGCCAGTCATATTATTGATTATGCGGACATATTGTCTTCCAACATGATCGATTATGCTTTAAAGCCAGATTATAAATCTGGTGTGATAACAACAAAAGATTATTTATGCAAATTGCTAACAACACAGTGGTGTCCTTTCACTACAACCTTGAAGAGATTGGGGGAGACTATAAAGAAGATTCCGGCGATGGTGATCCGATGTTATACCTTCATGGTCATCGTGGAATTCTGCCCGGGCTTGAGGATGAAATGAAAGGCAAGGTCGCAGGAGATAAATTCTCTGTCCAGGTCGCACCGGAAAACGGCTACGGCTTAAGACGGGAGAACAGTGTGCAGCGTGTGCCGGTTAAGCACTTAATCGGGCAAAAAAAGCCGAAGCTTGGTGAGCTGGTAACTGTGAATGCTAAAACCGGTAAAGTTAATGCCACTGTTGTAAAAGTTGGCCGGCACAATGTTGATGTCGATACCAACCATCCGCTGGCAGGTAAAGAATTGAAGTTTGATATTGAAGTAATCGATGTACGCGAGGCAACCATGGATGAAGTGTCTCATCGTCGCGCACATGGTCCGGGCGGACATCAGCACTGATTTGGTGTGGTTAAGCCAGTTCAGTATGCCGTTTAATCAGCTTTGTAGCGGCAACAATCTGTTCAAAAATGATCTGCAAACCTCCATGCCGGGTATAGCTATGTCAGACCTGGTGGGTCGCGCTGTGCTGCAACTGGTCCACATGCTGGTATTAGTTGGGCCACCGTTCAGTAAGGTTCCACTAAGATTGTTTGACGCCATCAAACTGCTGTCTGAGCTTGCTTGATTCGCGGAACCTGCCCTGTCGAAACAGAATCCGACGCACAGGCAGAACTTCAGGTACAGCACGCTGATAGACTGATTCCGTGATTAATTTCACTCGTTCAGCTGCAAATTGCGCCAGATCTCGTTGAAAAACGAAATTGGAGTTGCGATACTGAATCGTTGCTGCTCATTTGAGCTAAACGAACAGGATTCATGACTGCGGTTCGATGATAGCAATGCCCTGTAGACACCGTGCATTTAGCTACAGGGTTGTTTTATGCGCTCACTATCGCACGAAGAGCATTTAATTTGTGGCTTGCCCACACACACCAGTCCGGAGACAACCCTATATGAGTATTAAATCAAAACTGATCCACGCTGCTGCAGGTGCCGCACTACTAGCGGGCGCTCAATCAGCGGCAGCGCTTGACGAGCTAAATGTTGCCTACTTCCTCGAGTGGCCAATGCCTTTCCAGGCAGCGAAAGTAGCTGGCACTTATGACGAAGCACTTGGCGTAAAAGTAAACTGGACAGCATTCGATACCGGTACTGCAATGTCTGCAGCAATGGCGTCGGGTGATATCGACATCTCTGTATCTCAGGGTGTACCTCCATTTGTTGTTGCCACTTCTGCAGGTCAGGATCTGCAAATACTTGACGTAGCAGTTTCCTACTCCGACAACGACAACTGTGTTGTTCAGTCTGCACTTGAAATCGACAAAGATTCTGCAGGTGAGTTGGCGGGTAAGAAAGTTGCGGTCCCTCTGGGAACAGCTGCACACTACGGCTTCCTGAAGCAGATGAGCCACTTTGGTGTCTCACTTGATTCACTGAATGTTGTAGATATGGCTCCGGCTGAAGGTCAGGCAGCGCTCGCACAAGGTGCGGTTGACATGGCGTGTGGTTGGGGTGGAGCACTTCGTCGCATGGTAGAGTCAGGCAACATTCTTCTTACCGGTGCGGAAAAAGAAGAGCTGGGTATTCTTGTATTTGATGTAACTACAGCGCCTTCAGGGTTTGTTGCTGAAAATCCGGATGTTGTTGCCAAGTTCCTTTCTGTGACTGCAAGTGCCAACGATCAGTGGGCTGCAGGCCAGCCTGGTGACATGCTTTCTGCAATCGCAAAAGATGCTGGTATGTCTGAAGAAGACACTCTTTCAACCATGGCTACTTTTGAGTTCCCGGGTGTTGAGGATCAACTCTCTGGTAAGTGGTTAAGTGGTGGTGCTCAGAGCTTCATGAAAGGTGTTGCTGAAGTTTTCGTTGAAGCGGGTTCTATCGATGCAGCTAAAGATAGCTACGTTGATAACGTAAACTCCGGACCACTAACTGCAGCGAAAGATTTGTAATTCATATCGCTTGTTGTGCAGTACCTGTAACTGGCGGCCCTTTGTTATCTTAGGGCCGCTTTTTTTTTCGTTAAACACATAAGGAACCAGCCAGAGTGTCAGGTCTACTGATCAACGATATATCCATGCGGTTTGATCTGCCCAAAGGTGGGTCGGTACAAGCCCTCAAGAATGTGACGCTCGATATCAAATCGGGAGAACTACTGAGTGTGCTGGGCCCTTCGGGTTGCGGTAAAACCACGTTGCTCAATATAGTTGCTGGCTTCCTGGTACCAACTGAAGGGCAAATTATTCTAAATGATGAAACACTGGTTGGCCCCGGACCCGAGCGGGGAATGGTGTTCCAGCAAGGGGCATTGTTTGAATGGATGAGCGTACGCAATAACGTATCATTTGGCCCGGATATGAAAGGCATGCCGCGTCGCGAAAGTGCGGCATCTGTTGATCGGTTGCTGGATATTGTTGGCCTGCAGGACTTCAAAGAAAAGATGGTTTATGAATTGTCTGGCGGCATGCAACAACGCGTCGCGTTGGCAAGATGTCTTGCCAATGAGCCCGATGTTATCTTGATGGATGAACCCCTGGGTGCGCTCGATGCTTTGACTCGCGAGAAGATGCAATCTCTTGTTTTGGATCTCTGGAAAGAAACCGGCAAGACTATTATTCTCATTACACACTCCGTTGAAGAAGCCCTTTTGTTAGGCGAGCGTCTGCTGGTTATGGCGCCGCGTCCCGGTAGAATACACAAAGAATACAGGCTGCCATTTGCCGACATGGGGGTTGGCAATGATCTGCGCGAGGTCAAGAAGCATCCGGACTATGCCACAACCCGTGAAGAGATCCTTGCAATGATTTGGGAGATGGAAGAAGAAATAATGGGCCGTTCGGAGGACACACCATGACTGGTTTTATTGTTCTTTTCGTCTACATCGCTATTTTTGTTGTCAGCATGTTAGTTGTTACCTGGGCTACGCGAAGTTTCTTTTCGAGGGATGATTATACTTCGCTAAAAACCGTTACCTTTGGTGATGAGAGTGCTGTGCGTGCAAACCGTGTGGCAAGTGTTCTTTCGGTACTGGCTATTTTAGTTTTGTGGGTAGCGTTTACCAATTCGTCGTTGCCTTTGCCTAAAGCAAAAGGACCGTTCGATGGTGAAGCCTCTTTCACTTATACATCGACGCTTGAAAATGGTGATACTGATGACGCGACAGTGACATTGCTGGTTCACCGTGAAGACCTGCAGCTAACCAGAGGTGAAGATGGCAAACCTCTGCCTTTGCCGTCAAAGCCTGAAGTTGAAGAAGGAGATGGTTTCGCGAAAAACGACAGCTTAATTATCCCGCGCTATGGTTCGAAAGTAATTAACGTATTCAAGAATGATGAATTTGGCAAAAAGGACGGCGCAAAAATTACTCATTACAATGGGGAGCCGATCAGCCCCGGGGAAAAAATAATTCTGCCGGAGGGCTCTCTGGCACTCACTCCCAAGGGTGGTGTGTTCTTCGAGCCTGCCACCGGCTTTCGTATGGCACGTTTATACCTGCCGGCACCAGAGGTTACCAGTTCGCGATTTTTTGAATTGAACGCTGATGGCTATCGAAACTTTACTTTACTGGAACATACCTGGGCATCTTTGCAACGAGTTCTGCTGGGCTTTTTATTTGGTGCGCTGCTGGGCATTCCGCTCGGCTATGCGATGGGATTAACCAACTGGGCCAGAGGTTGGTTCGATCCGATCGTCGAATTTATGCGCCCGGTACCACCACTGGCGTTGATACCATTGATGATTATCTGGTTTGGTATCGGTGAACAGTCCAAGGTGATACTTCTGTTTCTCGCAGCACTCTGGATCATGACTATTGCAGCACGATCGGGCGTATCAGGGGTAGCGATATCAAAAGTACACGCGGCCTATTCGCTTGGTGCCAGTAAGTGGCAAATATTAAGAAAGGTGATCATACCTAATTCACTACCGGAAATTTTTACCGGCTCACGTGTTGCGATGGGAGTCTGTTGGGGTACGGTGGTGGCAGCAGAATTGGTGGCAGCGGAAAAGGGTCTTGGTATGATGATAATGGTGGCGTCTAAGTTTCAGCTTACCGATATTGTTATTGTAGGGATTATTCTTATTGGTGTTATCGGGTTTTTGATTGATATTGGGATTCGCTTGCTTGAGGGGTGGTTGGTGCCCTGGAAGGGCAAGATCTAAGTATTGAAGCCCGCCGTTGCGGGCTTTGTTTTTTTGTTTTTTGTTCTTGCTCTAGCTTTGTTGATCTGGCTTATTTTGATCGTTATGTCTTGTGGCATCCATGCCGTTTTTCGATGCCTGATGTCCCTGGTGCTGCGGCCTGTCGCTGAAATGATTTTTGAAACTGATTAAATGCTCTAACTTCAAAAAGCAAAAGCAAAAGAACCAGCTGCGCATGGAGCAGCTGGTTATTAAGGTCGGTATTAGTCTTTAGGACTTCGGGTTATACGGGTTTGTCCCGGTCCTCTCACTCCTACTCGATAATCCAATTCGTTAAAGCGTGCGTGTGGCAGATCGAGAATGCTCCGGTTAATTTCGGTGCCGATTTGATCCCGGGTCATGCCGATGTCGCGCAGCTGGTGGTCAGACAAGTAACGCAATGAGTTTCTTTCTTTGGCTATTTGCTTCGCGAATTTGAGTTTCGCTACCAGTGACCTGGCTCTAATAACGGATGTGGTTAAAAGTTTGCGAACACACAGGTTCTTTTGATGGTGCTTTTGGTTTGAGCGTACCGTAGACAAGTTGATCATGTCTTTCTCCTCTTTTTAAGTTACGCGCTTGTGGCGCGTCTCAGGAGTGTGGTACCACCAGGTGGCAAGTGCCAACGACTATTGTTGATTGTCATTATCAACTATTGTGATTGCATCATTGATGGTTTATCTGTTTCACTATGAAGAAGGATGACTAAGTCTTTCGGAAATCACAAAGACTGACGTCTGTTATCAATTTTAGTGATTAACGCAGCTGGTGAGGGGGAGGGTGATGCGCAGAAATCTGGATATTGGAACACTGCGAACCTTTATAACAGTGGTTGAGATGGCGGGGGTGACTCGCGCTGCCAACAAACTTCATCTTACTCAGTCTGCGGTAAGTATGCAGTTGAAGCGTCTGGAGGAACTGGCAGGAATTTCACTTCTCACCCGCGACAGCCGCGGTATGTGTGCTACTACTGAAGGAATGCAGTTTCTGAGCTATGCAAAGAAGCTAGTTCAGGTAAACGATGAAGCGCTGGGCAGGTTACTTCAGAGAGCAGAGGGCGGTGAAGTTCGATTCGGCGTATCCAATGATATTGTTGAGCCACATGTTCCGCGCATATTGAAGCAATTTGTACAGAGCTATCCGCAGGTATCCGTGCGGCTTTTTTGCAAACACTCTGCGAAATTGCTGGAGCGATTCATGGCTGGCAAGCTTGATGTCATTGTTACCACGGAGCTTCATTCTGGACAGGGCTGCAAGCAGTTGCTGGAAAGGGACCTTGTATGGACTGGTGCAGTGCGTGGTAATGCGTGGCGTCAGGATCCATTGCCGCTTGCCTTTACCCGCCTGTGTATGTTCCGCAAGCCGGCTATAGAATCGCTTGATGCCGCAGGTATATCGTGGGTAGATGCGGTCGACTCCGGCAACAACTTTGACGCTGGCGCTATTGCCTGTGCGGCGGACATAGGCATAAGAGCCGACATTCGTGGATTCAAAGTTCGAGGCATGGCGGAAGTCGACGATACCGATAACCGCTTGCCAAATTTACCGACATACTTCCTTAACCTGTATACGGCGGAACCTGTGGGGTCATCCAATGACAAAGTCATTCAGGAATTCGCACGTCTGGTTGAAGACGCTTTTACGGTTGAGTTGGAGAAAGAACCACCAGCTGTTGTTTAGCTGGTTATTTTTAGTTGTCTGGCTGTACGCACATCAAAGCATGCCGGCGCGATAAAAAGCCAATACAAGAGGATCAAAAGCTAAAAAGCCAGCTACACAAAGTGCAGCTGGCCGGATTGGTACTTAAAGAACAGTAGCAAAACTAAATACTAGGCCCCATCTTGGTCTCGAGTTCTTTTACACTTTTACTGGCGCCGACATTTTGCGGTGAAATGTCTAGCACGCGTTCGAAGGCATGTAGCGCTTTGTCAGTCTGACCCAGTTTAAGCATGATCATGCCGATACCGGAGAGTGCACCGAAATGGCGTGGCTCGAGTGTCAGTGTTTTCTCGATATCAGATAGCGACTGATTATAGTTGCCGAGAAGATAATGTACCGTCGCGCGACGATTCCAGGCTTCTGCAAAGTCGGCTTCGCTGTCGACGAGCTGATCGAGCAGGGCGAGTGCTACGGTGTACCGACCAGTGCCCATCGCATCGATGGCATTGGTCATTCCCTTGCCACCGTTGTCTTCTTCACGCTCATACCATTTTTTCCAGATTTCAGTTTCAATCAGGACCGCTTGCTGTTGGTTCTCAGCTTTTTGGAGTTTGCCGAACAGGTCGGGTAGCTCCTTGGAATTTTGATCAGCGATAGCTGACTGGCCTGCGAGCAGGCCTACTGCCAATAATAAGCATTTAATCATTTGATCCGTCTCTCTCCCCATTTCACACGTTCGTGACGTGTCGCTGGTCTCGCACCGGTTCAGCCGGGCTGTTTTTTATACGAGCTGCAGTACAGTCTGGTCGGCTCAGGCCTTCAGTCGCCCCTCAAGACTGTGGCGGCTGATTTGCAGCAGTATTTATGAAACAGTTAACACTTTTAAATGCACGAATTCAAATATTTCAACGCCTCGTAAACAAAACGTTAGAACTAAACAGTAAGGCAAACGAGTCAATCATTAATCGCGCCGTTTGGGCCGACATAACGCTATTTAGTATAGCTATTTGCAGTTTTTATGAATCTTCAGCAATTTATGGGCGGCATTTACCGGTGTAATTGACCCATTAGATACCTCAGCGGTAATGGAATCATGTGCATCTATAACAGCCGGGTTGTTGTAAAAATTACTCTTCAGTTGTTGTTCCACGGTACTTTCCAGCCAATATCGTAGCTGAGCCTGTCGTTTGCTTTGGAATTCGCCGTTGCTCGTTTGTAGCTCATGATGCTTCAGAATCTGCTGCCAAACCTTGTCGAGTCCACGGTTGAGCATTGCACTGCAGGTCAGCACTTTTGGCTGCCAGGCTGCTGTATCGGGCGTCAATAGATTTAAAGCGTGAGTGTAATCGTTGCGTGCTGATGTTGCTGTGTTTTCATTGTTGCCGTCTGCTTTGTTGATAACGAGCAGGTCCGCAACTTCCATGACACCTCGTTTTATTCCCTGTAAGTCATCACCCGCTCCCGGCAGCATAAGCATAAGGAAAAAATCGACCATTGATTCGACAACTGTCTCTGATTGGCCTACGCCTACTGTTTCAACCAGAATGGTATCGAAGCCGGCTGCTTCACAAACCAGTATTGATTCCCGAGTGAGTCTGTTTACACCACCAAGTACACCTGAGGTTGGCGACGGGCGTATGAAAGCGTCGGGGTTAACACTCAGATTATTCATGCGGGTTTTATCGCCCAGGATGCTGCCACCAGTGCGCTCACTGCTCGGGTCTACCGCGAGCACAGCAACCTTTTTTCCCTCTGCGATAAGGTTAAGTCCGAAGCTTTCAATGAATGTGCTTTTACCGACGCCCGGTACGCCCGAGATACCAATACGAATAGAATTTCCGGAATGTGGCAGCAAGCGTTCGAGTAGTTGCTGCGCTTTTTGCTGATGATCAGTGCGTGTTGATTCGATCAGTGTTATTGCGCGCCCAAGCGCTGCGCGATCATTTTGAATAACCTGATCTGCAAGCTCAGCGATGTTCGGATTGTTTGGCTTGTTGGAGATAATTTGTTGATCTTTATAACTTGCGCGTTATAGGTTGAAGGTGTTGATCAAATGCGTTGACTCAGGCAACTTCATCATTGCCCTGATTACTGATTAATTTATTCAGTATTAACTCGGCTGCTTCACTGATGACGGTTCCCGGTGGAAAAATTGCTGCAGCACCAGCGTCATACAGTGCCTGATAGTCATCAGGTGGAATAACACCACCCATTGCAACCAGAATATCCGGTCGGCCCAACCCCGCAAGTGCTGCCCGCAAGTCGGGTAGCAGAGTAAGGTGGCCGGCGGCGAGTGAGCTTGCGCCTATTATATGCACGTCGTTCTCTATAGCCTGCTTTGCCACTTCTTCCGGTGTTTGAAATAACGGGCCAATATCTACGTCAAAACCTATATCTGCAAAAGCGCTGGCAATAACTTTCTGTCCGCGATCGTGTCCATCCTGGCCCATTTTGGCTACCAGAATTCGCGGCCTTCGGCCTTCCTGACTGGTAAAGGTTTCAAGTAGATTGTTTAGCTCTTTCAAATCAACGCCTCCCTTTTTTAATTCACTGGAGTACACACCTCTGATTGCACTGACTGACGCAGTGTGCCTGCCAAAGGCTTTTTCCATAGCATCGGACATCTCGCCGACGGTAGCTTTTTCACGGGCCGCATCGATGCAGAGTGAGAGCAGGTTGCCATCGCCTGTTTTTGCTGCTTGAGCGATGTTTGCAAGCGCGCGGTTTGTTTTGGTGTTGTCACGTTGCTCACGGAGCTGTTTAAGCTGTTTGATTTGTTGTGTGCGAACAGCCTGATTGTCTACTTTAAGTACATCGATTTTTTCTTCTTCAAAGTCGGTGTATTTGTTCACGCCCACAACCGTTTGCATGCCTGAATCAATTCGGGCTTGTGTTTTTGCCGCTGCTTCTTCAATTCGTGATTTTGGTATGCCGGCTTCGATAGCTTTGGCCATGCCACCTGCATTCTCAATTTCACTGATGTGCTGCCATGCACGGTCTGCGAGTTGCTGTGTCAGCGTTTCGATAAAATAGCTGCCGCCCCAAGGGTCTACACTCTTACAGGTTCCGGCTTCAGTTTGCAGGAATAACTGGGTGTTGCGTGCAATGCGCGCGGAGAAGTCTGTGGGTAGTGCCAGTGCTTCATCCAGTGCGTTGGTGTGTAGCGATTGTGTGTGTCCGTGTGTAGCCGCCATGGCTTCAATGTTGGTTCTGACAACGTTGTTGTATACATCCTGAGCGGTGAGGCTCCATCCAGATGTCTGGCAGTGTGTTCGCAGGCACAGTGATTTGGAATTTTTCGGATTAAACGGTTGTACCAGATGTGACCAGAGTAATCTGGCCGCACGGAGTTTTGCAATCTCCATATAGAAGTTCATGCCGATTGCAAAAAAGAACGACAAGCGCGGTGCAAAGCTGTCGATATCAAGGCCTGCATCTATTCCAGTACGAATGTACTCCAGCCCGTCGGCAAGTGTATAAGCCAGTTCCAGGTCGGCAGTCGCCCCGGCTTCCTGCATGTGATAGCCGGATATACTGATGCTGTTGAACTTGGGCATCTCGGTTGACGTGTAGGCAAATATGTCAGAGATAATTTTCAATGATGAGGCGGGTGGGTAGATGTAGGTATTGCGCACCATGAATTCTTTTAAGATGTCATTTTGTATAGTGCCTGCCAGCTGTGATGGTGCAACGCCTTGTTCTTCTGCGGCAATTACATACAGTGCCAGTATTGGCAATACTGCGCCATTCATGGTCATTGAAACACTCATTTGATCGAGTGGTATGCCTTCGAACAATGTGCGCATATCAATAATAGAGTCGATTGCTACTCCTGCCATGCCGACGTCACTCTTTACTCTTGGGTGATCGGAGTCATAGCCGCGATGGGTGGCAAGATCAAATGCAATGGAAAGTCCTTTCTGGCCGCTGCTAAGATTGCGCCGGTAAAATGCATTACTTTCTGTTGCGGTAGAGAAGCCTGCGTATTGCCTGATTGTCCATGGTCGGTTGGTATACATGGTCGGGTAGGGACCACGCAGGTAGGGTGCGTGTCCGGGAAAGGTGTTGGTGAATTGTGCTTGTCGGCTGTCTGCGAATGTATAGTGGGAGCGAGTTTCGATTTGCTCCGGCGTAGTTTTAATTGTTGCGGTTTCCGGTTCTGTTGTGCCTGCTATGTTGCCGAGATTTACTTTGGTGAAATCAGGTATGTTGATCATATTGACACTCCGAGCATGCTGAATGCTTTATCCAGCAAGGTGAGTTTGTCGCATCGTAAATGGATACTCTCGCTAACATTTAGCGCCTCCAGCGCTGTAAGTACTTCCTGGTTGTTTCCAGCTATCCATAAGTTTTTTGCTTTAACTGATGTGCAAAGAAGAGATGCTTCCTGCAGATATTTTTTATCGGAAGAGCAGAGCACGGCCAGATTAGTGTTGTTTAAGTCACCTGCATGGTCAGTGGTTTTTGTATCAATGCCGGCAACTGCGAAGAAATTTTTACAAAACGCGACTCTGGCAGCATAGTCTTTTTGTGAACCTATGGTGATGAGTGTCACTGTAGGTGGTGTGCCCCTGTTTTTTTGGTGTACCTGGCTTTTATGTCTGAGCTGTTCGAACGGATGCGAATCGCGAAACTGGTTAAGTGGTTCTGACTTCACACGGAAGTTGCCCCGGGATTCAAACTCCGCAATGCTTTTGCCCTCTGACAAAGCGCCAACTAACGCCGGAATACTTACCGATTGTGTTTCTGCCGTGTCGTTGCCTGATGCAGTTGAGTGGTTGTCTGCTTGAGTTGCAGATGCCCGCTCGTGAGCTTCTTCAAGGTTAGGGTATTCGGTGACACCAATCATTGCTGACCTACCGGTAGCGAGTGCGCTCGTTCTTGCCTTTCGGTACACCTCAATTTCCCCGGCAATTAAACCCTGCTCAAGGGACTTATGCATGCCGCCGGATGCCTCTATTTCCTGAAACAACTTCCATGCGGCCTGACACAGATCCGCGGTTAACGACTCTACGTAACCGGAGCCGCGTGCCGGGTCATTGATATCTGTTAAGCCAGACTCTTCAATGAGTATGTGTTGTGTGTTGCGCGCCAGCCGCCGGGCTTTTGGAGTGCTGCCGGTGAGTTCGTCGAATGGGGCGCAGTTGAATCCATTTGCACCACCTGCCATCGCGGCTGTCGCCTGCGTGCTTGTGCGTAGTATGTTTACCGATGGATCAAGTGTGCTGAGTGATCGTGTGCTGCTGGTAGCGTCTATAACAATAGTTGAGTTTTCAGCGCCACAGTTTTGTTGGATTTGTCTGATCAGTTCTCTTGCGGCACGTAACTTGGCAACATTTAAAAAGAAGTCGCTGTCCAGTGATATTCGGTAGCGTATTTGGTTAAAGGCTAAATTCGTATCGAGTGACTGTAGTGCGCGAAGGTATTCGACAGTAGAAGCCAGCACGAACGCGAGTTCCGGTGCCTCGCTACATCCTGCATTGTGATATACGCTGCTATCGACGCATACACTGCTTGCGTTTGGGAAATGTTTATCGCAATAGAGTGCAAATTGTGACAATTCACTGATAGCTTCCTTTGCGCACTGTCCGTGTAATGCCTGAGTGCCGAGAGGATCAATGTTCAGTGCACAGTGCACATCTGCTGGTGCAATTTTCTGTTGACAGTAATAGGCAAGTAACAATGCGCCGGTAAGTCTGTTGTCTGGTCCCGGCCTCTGTGAGATTTCAATCATCTGAGGATGAACATCTGTTAGTAGATGTTCGAGATCGGAGACTGCGTAGCAGGGAAGTGTATTACTGTCTCCGGTACCAGAGTTTACCGCTGGCAGAGCCAGCTCGATTGATGTAAGTCCGTCAGACAAATCAGACAGCAATTGTTGATTGTTTTCCTGCAGGTTGCCGTGGCTGTAGGTTTGCTGAATTGACCACGTCGAATTGCCGCGGCCATAGAACGGCGCATCTGCCATTTGCTGGTAAAGCGGCTGGATCCTGATATCGTCGAGGGTGTTGCTGACCAGCGTTTTGTCAAAGTCTGCACCACGCAGGAGCTCGTCAACGCTTGCACGCCAGTCATTGTAGCTGTGTGGGTCGAATGTCGAATTCTGATGCCAGTTACGGGTCTTTTCGCTCATGCGCCAAGTATAACCCTGCTGCACCCGGTTGTTGAGTTGCCACCGGGTTATTTCGCAGATTAAACGACTTTGAATAATCGCGTGTTGTGATCTGGTGTCTAGCGCTCAATCTTGATTTTCTGCTGCAGAAATTCATCCGGGTGTTCACTAAAATAAGTCATCTGGTCGAGCAAAGATTCTGCGTTGGTGCTGCGTAACAGGTTCTTCAGATGCTGTTCTTTCAAAAAAGCCTCTTTAACCGAGTTCTCAAGAAAATCGATTAATGAATCGTAGTAGTGATCTATGTTTAAAAGACCGGTTGGCTTTTGATGCAGGCAGAGCTGTTGCCAGGTGGCTATCTCTATTAATTCTTCCAGCGTACCGATACCACCTGGCAGGGCAATAAAACCGTCTGCGAGTGACGCCATTTTTGCTTTGCGTTCATGCATGTCGGTGGTAACTACAAGCTGGGTGAGTCCGGTGTGGCTGATTTCATAGTTTTCAAGATGCTTAGGAATAACGCCGATCACTTCACCACCGCGGGCGAGCACTGCATCTGCTATTGCACCCATGAGCCCAATGCTCGCACCCCCGTAGACCAGATCGATATTGCGCTCTGTCATCGCATCGGCGAGGTATTCGCAATGTTTTTTATATATATCCCTGGCGCCGTCACTGGAGCCGCAAAAAACGCAAAGTCTTTTTATAGTCATATCAATAACTACTTTATTGTCTGGTTGTGAGATGCTGGATTAGAGATTCCGTTGGCTACTTAGCTGTACTTGGAAGGGCTGTATCGGGAAGGACGGTACCGGGAATATTAAGGGTAGAATGTGCGGCAAGCACAACAACGATTAACATTGCCAGAGCCATGGCTATATTAATACCCCGTTGGGTGCCCGGCTTAAGCGCCATGCTCTGTAAAATCACACCGGCGGCCAGCCACAATAAATGTATGACTATCCATATTACGTTGATAACCAAAAATTTGGTTAGTGTTTCCACAACCAGTGTTTGATTTTCAAACGGATAGCCAGTGAACAATGCTGTGTTAACCACGTAGGCTTTGGGGTTAATGATTTGCAGCAGTATGCCGTCGGTTACTCCAGGTTTCTTTTGCGCTTCTATAAACCCGATTTTTGATCCGGACATTGCAATCCGCAGCGCCAGCCAAAGCAGGTAGCAGATCGATGCAATCAACAGCACCGTCCGCAGCCACGGTACCGACAGCACCACTGCAGCAAGTCCGGTGACCACGGCAATAGCTACCAAATTGGTGCCAACCAGCAGGCCAAGCATATAGCTAAGGCCGCTGTTACGACCGAACGCGGCTCCAACACCGGCAAGTGACAAAACGCCCGGGCCCGGTGTGAGTAGCAGCAGGAATACCGAAGCCAGAAAGTGCGACATAGAGTTCTAGATGTGAGCCAGTTGGCATCGCATTATTTCAGGTTTGATTACCGATTTCCTCAATTACGTGATGACGGTTGTGTCTAATTGTGGGAAAGATTGCGGTTTGTTTAATTTCCGTCTTAAGCCAACACCATTCCAGTTCGCTACCGATAAAAGTCGCATAGCTTCAAAAAGGCAGCTGTCTTGAATTCCGTAAAAACTAAAGTGTTTGGCGTATTGCTCGTGTCCTCGATACTTGCTTCCTGTGGCGGTGGCGGTGGCGGTGGCGATGAAGAATTGCTCCGAGGTGTGCTTTCAGACAGTCCTGTGGGGGGAATGAATTTTATTACGCAGTCAGTCACGGGGGTAACTGATGCGGACGGTGAATTCCAATATCGCGAAGGTGAATATGTGATATTCCAGCTTGGTAAGCTTAGTTTACCCGCAGTGGTTGCAACAGATTTAGTAACACCCCTGGACATGGTTGCTGAGGGCGGCCTTGATGATCCGGCGGTTGTTAATATTGCGCGTCTGCTTCAGTCACTGGACGAGGATGCTGACCCTGAAAACGGTATTAGTATTCCGGACAGTGTGAACGATGTTTTTGTTGATGTGACTAACTTTGATGCTACTGAGGATGGCGCAGTTGAGGCTGCTGTTGAACAGGTTTACGGTGATAGCAGACCAGCAGTAGATGCTGATCAGGCAATCCTGCATTTTGTTGATACGCTAAGCATCAATGCTGCAAGTAACGGTACGCTTGAACAGCTAAGCTACATTGTGGGTGTTGATAATACCTTTAGTGGCGAGAGCTTGTTTGTAGATCAGGATACGTTTGCTATCACTCTGGACGGTGAGGTACATAGTGGTACCGCTTCGATTAATCAGGGTGTCTATCAACTGTCGAGTGAAGAAGATACCTGGTTTGTATCTATCGCAGAAAATGAAGATAAAAAGCTCGCGTGTGTTGAAAGTGTGCCAACTGCTATTGCCGATTGTGCAGACGGTTTGTATCAGGTGTTTACGGAGGAAACACAAGCGATGGCGTTCAATGCTTCGCAAGAGAGCGCTGAAGTTGATGTGCTTTTAGAGCCTGATACGGGTGCTGCTACAGAGGACACTCTAAGTGCTGGAAATATCGATCTGGCTGTAGATCAAACTACGGATGAACTCTCTCTGGAAGAACTATTCCCATCTTGCTCTGACGGAACCATTGATGACGACGGCGACGGATATGGCTGGCAGAACAATCAAACATGTCTGATCATTGTTGATGGCGTTGCTGTCGCAGAGAACTCTACTGATATTGTTGATGCGCCAGTTGAATCAAGCGGGCAGGTTGAAGCAATTGCGTCAACTGTGCCTGTTGATTCGGTGGAAGAGCCAGAGCCAGTAGAACCGACTTTGCCTGTTGAGGAAATTGCTGAAGTAGAGGAAGCAGAGCCGGCAGAAGTACCAGTTTCAGTAGAACCGGTAGAGATTGTTGCAGCAGCTGAGCCTGTAGAGTCTGTTGAACCTGCACCGGTCCTAATGCCCGTAGCAGAAGTGGTAACTCCGGAGCCTGAGATAATCCCGGATGCAGAGACCATGCTGGTAGCTGGAGAAGAAGTACCAGCACCACAAGATGCCGACGCTGAGGTAAATACTGAATTGGAACCGGAAGCTGTTGTACCACAGCCTGTGCAGCCGTCGGACATAACAGACATTATAGTATTAACCGGACAGTCTAACGCCGCTGGTGTACAAACTGATTTTGATGCCACTCTGGACGCTGGGAATGACAGACTGTTTGCCTTTAATGAAGATGGTCAATGGCAGACTGCTGATCTGGATCAGTACTGGGATGAAAACTTACCTTCGAATTTTGCATCTGCTGCGGACGGTCGAGAGCCTTTTAATAATCTGGTTTTCCAAACCGGCAAATCGTTAACTGAACAAACTGACCGTGTTGTTGGAGTTATCCTGGTGACAGCACCCGGAGAGGGAATCAGCCATTGGGATTACAACAGTGAGTTCTACATTAAAATTCGCAACAAGGTAGCCGGTGCGTTAGCCGCATTGCCGCAAAAGAATTCCATTGATGCAATGATTTGGTTGCAGGGTGAAACCGACTGGTTAGCGGAAGGTACTGCGGATCCGGGTGCGACCGGCTTTGCATCCACCGATACGGATTTTTATCGCAACTACTATCCCAATAAATTGAATCAACTTATTAGTAATC
>CAZYRP010000101.1:0-17747 GCA_964649465.1 uncultured Granulosicoccaceae bacterium
GCCTGCTCTGAGCCTGCTACCTGGTGTAGCAGTTTTAGCGAATCATCCACATGCTCAGGCAGTACCCAGCTCGAGCCAACGTGCTTGGTAGTGCCACTAATAGATGCATATAACGTATTAAGATCGAGGTCGGCAGGTTCAATCATGTCGCGTGCGACGATTGAGCGCTGGAAAAAATGTATGTGATCTGATTGATCAACAATGCGCGCAATATCGTAGAGGTCTTTTAAAGTGGAGTCGCGGTACTGACGATTTTCCACATCGACAATATGCACCGCGGCACCAGCGGTTCCGAAATACATCTTTGAATCACTGACTTTAATATCGTGCTCCGGAGCTTGCCCGCAAAGCGTAAAGTCACGACCACAGTTGGCTATTGTGTCTTCAACAAGTGAACGCGGGAAGTGCAGCCGGCCATCACGGTAGGTGCCACCCACTTTTTTTACTGCCTCAATACAGCTTGGAATGGCCTGTGAGATTCCGATGTTCTCAAGCACATCCATAACAGCTTCATTGACTTTGCCAATATCGAGGTCGTTCAGTGGTGCAAAGCGCCCACCCGACATGCCGGGGTTCACCGCGCGATCCTCGATCGCCAGTGGTGCGGCTCGCTCCGCTTTTTTTGCGGCGCGAGCTCCGCGACGGGGTCTGCGTTTTGATTCAGTCATCGGCGTCTTCGTCTTCTTATAGCCAGTTAGTTGGCAACTTGCCTGTGGGGGTAGCCAGTGCTTCTCCAGCAACAGCGCGTAGCGAGTTGACTCACGCAAGTGAGCCGACCGCAGTAGCGCGGTTTCCGGATGGGCACTGGCTAGTGTGTCAGGAAGAGTGATATCACGATGGCAACTCTCGTAGTTCCAGAATTGCGACCCTGTTTTGATTAAGGGCTTTGATCAGGTTTGGATTGAGGGTTTGAAGCTGGACGGTGGCGGCAGCTTGCGCTGCCGCCAATGGGCATGGTGCTATTTAATTTCCAGAAGCTCGACTTCGAAAACCAGTGTCGCACCCGGGCCGATTGCCTGGCCGGCACCCTGTTGTCCGTAGGCCAGTTCTGACGGAATCACAAAGCGGTATTTACTACCGGTGTTCATTAACTGCAATCCTTCGGTCCAGCCGGGAATCACACCTTTTAACGGGAACTCAGTCGGCTGCCCGCGTGCAATCGAGCTATCAAACTCAGTACCGTCTATCAATGTGCCAGCGTAGTGCACACTTACTGTATCGTCTGCAGTTGGCTTTGGTCCATCACCTTCAGTTATAACTTCGTACTGTAAGCCCGAGTCTGTGACTTTAACGCCATCCCGTGCTTTGTTTTCTTCGAGATATTTCATACCCTCTTCGGCTGCAGCCATCTGTGCTTCTTTGTTTGCCGCCTGCTCGAAAGTCTGGAGCCGGGTTTGCGCATCTTCCATTGTGAATTGGGTCTCTTTACCTTCATGAGCCAACTGCAGCCCTTCCATTAGAGCTTCATAGTTCAGATCGCCAAATCGCTTGGTGAAGCGGTCACCGAGCAACATACCAAGGCTGTAGCTTAGGCTTGCGTTTTCGTCGTTTACGTCGATCTCTGCGTGTGCCACAGAGCAGGTAGTAGCGACCAGTGTTGCCAGTATGAGTTTTTTCATGAAATTCCAAGTGGTATTAGGTAAGGAATGGACAACAGATTGTCCATAAGGTTTATATTGAGGTGCTTGCTGCCCGGAAGCATTTGCGTATACAAAGGCAGATTATCGAGTGATTATATAATTTTAGCCAGCCAGTGGGCGAATGCACAGCAAACTGGTGGATTGCGGGTTACGGCATGTTTACTTTGAACAAAATATTTGAGTAGCTATGAAATTTTACGACTGTGCGACTGCACCGAGCCCAAGACGGGTGCGAATGTTTATTGCCGAAAAAGAGCTCGATATACCGGTAGTGCAGGTTGACCTCGGCAACCGCGAGCAGGACAGCCCGGCATTTGCAGCAGTCAACCCGCATCGTACCGTGCCGGTATTAGAGCTGGATGACGGTACATCGTTAAACTCGACGCATGGAATTTGTCACTATCTGGAAGCGGTGCATCCGGAGCCGGCTCTTATGGGACGAGATCCAATTGAGCGAGGGCAGATTGCCGATCTCGACTGGCGGGTAGAGCATGAAGGCTTTCTGGCGGTTGGTGAATCTTTTCGCAATCGATCCAAAGGTTTGAAAGATCATGCTGTAACCGGCAAGCACCAACATGCACAAATACCGGAGCTGGTGGATCGCGGGCGCGCAAGAGCAGAGCAATTTATGCAATGGTTAAACAGTCAATTGCAAGATCGTGAATTTGTTGCTGGTAACAGCTTTACCGTAGTCGACATTACAGCGTTTATTACAATCGAATTTGCAAAATGGATAAAGCTATCACCATTGCCAGAATACGAGAATTTGCATCGCTGGCATCAGTCTGTTGCTGAGCGCGACAGCGCCAGGCTTTAAACAGCGTTGAGGTTTACCAGTAGCTCAATGCATTGCTATACATATTCTCCAGATCAACCAGATTGGAGTCACGCGGTGCATTGGCTATTGCACGTTGTTGTCTGAAGGACGACTCCGCAAGTGCCTTTACGTGTGTCTGGTCAAAGCCAACGCCGTTCAATCCGTTGGGTATGTGAGTGTTACGCATGAGTTCGATCAGGCGTTTGGACAATACCTCGCCTGCTTCATCTTTGGTGGCATCTTTGGAGTCCGCGCCCAGAAACCCGGCCCCCTCTAAGTGTCTTTCAGGAGTCGCCGCCGCAGTATAGTTAAATATCGACGGTGCACTAACCACTACACTGATTCCGTGTGGAACAAATGGTGATGCAACCTGGTAGTCTTTTGAGGTGATGTCGTTCATCAAATGTGTAACGCCGTACGACATCGCATGAGGTAAGTGAGTGCCGGAATTGCCAAACGCAATGCCCGCGAGTGTTGCTCCCCACATAAGATTATCTCTCGCCTCTGTATCGGTATTATCGGCGACACCGCGTACCAGATAATTACCAGCAATCTCCAGCGCTTTTTGTGCGCTTAAATCACTAAAAGGGTTTGCGCCCTGTATAAGCTGCCTTGCATTCGGATCTTTGACTTCCAGGTGTTTTGTGTAAGCTCTTGCGGTATAGCATTCAAGTGCATGACACAGTAAGTCAAAGCCGGTTGACGCGACGACATTGCCCGGCAGGCTATCGCAACACTGTGGGTCAACAATGGCTTGTGTTGCTAACAGGTGCGGGCTTGCAACAACAAACTTGGTATTCAGTTCGTTGATTCTGATAACCGAGATAGAGGTGCATTCGCTGCCGGTGCCGGAAGTGGTGGGGCAGGCAATATGAGGTAGCACGGACCCGGGCACTGCTTTGCCGTTGCCGGCAGGCTTTGCAAAGTACTCGCGTATGTGTCCGCCGTGTGCTGCCACCAGTAATGCAGCCTTGGCGGTATCTATTACTGAGCCGCCACCGACTGAAATAACGCCGTCGGGATTCGATTCCGTAAGCATTGCTGCTGCCACCATCACACAGTCGTCATCCGGTTCTATGCGGATGTCGGAGAAAATATTGAACTCAATACCGCACTGTTTCAGTGATTGACTGACGATCTCGATAATGGGACCAGACTCAAGCATAGTGTCTGTAAACAAAGCAACTTTCTTAAGGCCCAGTGCATGGGCGCGCTGGCCGACTTCGGCCAGTGATCCCCGGCCGAAAGTCAGTTTGGGTATGGCAACGGTATAGCTGTTTGCACCGTCGTCTGATGGTTCGAAGTATTGACAACCCATGTTGTTCCTCCAGCTGTTTTTATTTCTGTCTTATGCAGAGTGTATCAATACCTGAGTCGTTGTGTATTGGCAGGATCAGCTGACAGGTGTTGGCTAGATAGGATTGTCCTGCAAAATAAGCTCGGAGGCTTTTTCACCGACCATAATTGCCGGGCCATTGGTGTTGCCGGTTGGAATTGACGGAAACACAGAGGCATCTGCTATTCGCAGCCCGGTCATACCGTGAACTTTCAATCTTGCGTCGACAACCGAATCGGTTGGGCTTGCACCCATTCGGCAGGTACCGCACGGATGAAAGACAGTCCATGCGTTATCGGCGATAAAACGGGTGAGTTCATCGTCACTCTGTATCCCGGCTCCCGGGTAAATTTCTTCCTCGACTAACTGTTGCATCGCTTCCGTGCTGGTGTAGCGGCGCATCAGTCGCATGCCTTCAAGCATCAAGTGCCTGTCGTGATCGGTGGTGAGGTAATTCGGTTGAATTGACGGTACTTCAAAGGGATTGGCCGACTTGATGTGAGTGTCACCAATACTGGTTGGTTTGCACGGGTTAAAGCCAAGCAGAAAGCCCGGGAAGGGATCCGGGGTTACTAATGGTCTGGTGCCAGCGGGTGCACGCGTGTAACTCAGTGGTGAAAAATAAAGTTGCAGGTCGGGCCTGTCACTTTCGGGCTGGCTGCGGATAAAGCCGCCGGCCTGATTTACACTCAGACTGAGTGGACCTTTGCGGCCGAACATAAACTGGAGTCCCGCTTTTATCTTACCTGTTAATGGCCGTAATTCCTGATTGAGGCTGGGCAGGCGCGATCGACAAACGATGTCTGCTCCCAGATGATCTGATAAATTTTCACCCACCTGTGGCAAGCTGTGAAGTGGTGTAATACCCACAGAATTCAGTCTTTCAGGGTTGCCAATACCACTGAGTTCCAACAGCTGTGGTGAATTAACCGCACCTGCAGATACAATAATTTCCCGTCGTGCTTTAACGGTTATATGCCTGCCTTTTTGAAGGTACTCTATTTGATTTACTCTATTGCCACTGGCGATGAGTCGTGTCACATGCGCATGAGTTTCAAGGCTTAAGTTATTTCTCTTAAGTGCTGGTCGCAGGTAACAGGTAGAGGTAGAACCCCGCCATCCATTTTTGGTTGTGATTTGGAACAGTGCAGCGCCTTCCATATCATTGGCGTTATAGTCTTTATTAAACGGAATTTGCAGCTGCTGTGATGCAGCAAAAAAATGATCGCAAAGTGGATGTGCCTGTTTGTGCGTGCTGTGCACAGATAAAAGGCCATCTGATCCACGATCAGCGTGTTGCTCTCCATCCCATGCTTCCATGCGTTTAAAGATCGGTGCGACATCCGCCCAGCTCCAGCCCGGTGCTGAAGTCGCCCAGTCGTCGTAGTCCTGTGGATGACCGCGAACGTATACCATGGCATTGATAGAGCTTGAGCCACCCAGCACTTTGCCACGCGGCCAGTAACTGGGTTTGTTGTTTAGTGCCGGTACCGGTTGGGTTTGGTACTTCCAGTTAACGCGTTCATCGTAGTAGGTTTTGCCGTAGCCGATTGGCATTTGCACAAACAAGCGGCGATCAGTACCGCCCGCCTCAAGGAGTAGTACCTGATGTTGGCCACTGGCGCTGAGTCTGTTAGCGATAACGGCGCCAGCGGAGCCGGCACCGATGATGATGAAGTCGAATTCTTTAGAGTTGTGTTCCGGCAATTCTGCGAGCTGTATTTATTAATGACCGGCCAAGCGTACAGAAATTTTATTGACGTGTAATTTTTAATTCGTCGAGTTGCAGACGTGAAGCGCCCCACCAGGTTTCCACACCGAATTCAATGGCTGCCATACACCAGCTGGAATCAAGTGCATCTACTTCGTATATCGCTTGATTCACTGCTGACCAATCCACTGTCCAGTCAACGAAGCGTTTCCAGTTGAGTGTGCCGGTAGCGACTTCATTGAGTGCGGTAAAGGCAATATAGGATTTATCCTGTTGTGGCTTGATCCAGACATCCCACAACTGGTTGTCAATCATAACACCCGATTCAGCTTTGATTGATCCTGGGGTTCTGATGTCCGGGTTAGCAATCCAGACCATCATTTCATACTCGCGGTCGTCTACTACGAAGTTGGGGCCACCAATATCGCAGTCGGTGTGGAAGAATGATTCGAATGCCAGATTGCGTTCGGCATTGCCAGTCTCTGTGTATTGATAATCAATTTTGAATTCACCAAGGTTTGCTACAGTTGCCGGTAACCCCAGCTCTTCAGGTGTGCCGGATACGTGTGCACCCAGCTTGTTGCCGTATACCACCTGCGGGTAGGACTTTACGGCAAACTCATCACCGTCACTTTGTGTCAGCCAGTCGTATTCAAAAACGATCTGTGCACGACCATCGGGCAAGCGATTTACGGCAACAGTCTGTTGCCATAAATCACTATCCACGGCACGCGCGTTCCAGTCGTTGTTGAGAACGATAAACTGATCAAACTCAATGGTTGGAAAGCCGTGTCCCGGGTTTGGTGGTGCATTGATATTATCGAGCGAGGTATATGGTTGTGCAGTTAATGAGCGCAGCGTGTTGAAGCTTACATCTTCACTGGTTTCTATCCAGTTGCCGGATGCATCGAACGATTCTGTGCGCCACACCAGAATGCTGTCATGAATTTGCACTGACAGAGTAAAACGACAGGCGGCAGTTGTGTCGAAGCAGTTTGCCTGCTGTGATGTTAGCTGCTCGGATATTTGATCACCCCGATCATCTTCAACAACCAGTCGATAGCGGCTTGCGCCTTCTACCGCGGGCCATTGAAACTCGGGATTGCTCAGGTGGCCGCCTGACGGTAAGCGTACCTGAGAAATCAGCTCAACGCTTTCGTTGTCGATTGGTTGATCGACAATGACATCGGTGGCGTCAGAACCAGTTTCTGTAGTTTGAAGTGTGCTTTGGCTATTGTTTTCACTCTGCATGTTGTTCTCAGCAGAGGCAGGCGCATCAGGTGCTTGAGTTGCGAGCGGGTTGTTTGAAGAACCACCGCAGGCAATCAGGGTGCCGACACTAAATAGCGACACCAGCAGTTGTGCTGTCATTCTGGTGATGTCTCTGGAGCCCTTGATGTTGCTATTCAATTGCATGTAGCTGGTCCGGTCTAGGTGCTATAACAAGGGTAACTATAGCCCGGAAGTGTGCCGTAACGGGTTATGGAATGTTTATTATTGTGTCATGACAATATATTTTTAACAAGTACTGGTTTTCGGGTTGCTGCACTTACGAGAAGGGTGGCCATAAGCGCCATCAGAAACCAAAGATCCGCAGAACCACCTGATTCAGTGTCTGCTTTTACAGGAGTACTTGTTTCCTGTTGTGCTTCTGTTTCATCCGTTTCCATGTCGCCAGGCTGTTCTTCTGTCACAACAGGTTGTGATGTCTCGGGCTGTTCAACTATTTCAATTGGTTCGACTGGTTCCGTCGGCGTTGTAGTGTCGGTTGTATTTTCCGGTGTATCTGAAGTTGCTTCACTATCATTATCTTCGCTTTCAGGTGTACCTGCTGCATCGCCATCCGGAGTTGTAATCGGGTTGCCTAAAGTTAAGTCAGTAATATTTTTATCCAGCACAATGACCCAGTCCTGCCCCGGTGTATTGGGTGCTTCACCGAGCGTCAATTCCGGACTTTGAGCGGATGCGCTGACGATAGCTGCCGATCCCTCAAAAAGACCACTTCTCGGGTTAAACCATCTCTGTCGGTAGCTGCCCTCGGCGACTGTAAGTGTTCCGCTTTGTCGTCCGTCCGACAAAAAGATTGCATAAGTGTCTGCAGCTTTTGCAAACACCTGGGCGCCCGGTGTGGAATGAAGTTCATCAGATGGCACCATTTCCCAGAACGGTAACTGCTCCTGCATCATCTCTCGTGCGTAACGCATGTAGCGATACATGGACTCACGTGTTCTGAAGTCTTCAGTACGCATATCGCCACCGAGTGGCAGCGGGTGATAGCCAAAGTACCATTCAAGGTTACCGCCGCTGAAGTATACCGGGTAAAGTACCGAGCGTCGGAGTGCATCGGCATTACTGTCAGTGAGACCCGTAAGTGCTGAACCCACTTCATCCATGTCGATCACCCACGGTCTGCCGGCTTCAGATGTTCTTTGTCGCCATGTTTCCACAAAGTCGTTTGCGTTAGCGGGTGAAAACTGAATTGATGATGCATCGAACGATTCATCGCCCAGTAGTGGTTCGTAGTGCTCTGCCGGGTTGTTGAGACGTGGGTGTACAGCGACAGGGTGTTTTGCCCAGTCCAGAGATTTAATAAAACCTGCAAAGGCTTTGTGTTTCTCTGCGCCAAAACGGCTCTCTTCACTGAGGTTCCATTTAAGTGCCAGCAGATACGAAAACCGCGCAATCATTTCGCGATAGTACAGCTTGCGCTCAATGCCGAGCTCGCCATTGTCGAGCCATTCAGAGTTATCTTTTTCCGTTTCGGCAAGTACCAGATGGGCGGCAATCCCCTGGTTTTGCATGTGGTTCAGAACAACATTCCACTGGTATAGTTTTGAAATATCGTAGTGTGTGTTTTCGTAGTAAGTGCCATTCGTGCCAATGAACGGATAGGTTTCGCGACCGTCACCACCAAGATTCATAGGCAGAAAGTACAGTGAATTTACACCCTCACTGGCAAGGTAGTTAACCGCACCGATTATGCCTTTAGCGCCTTCCGGATTATTGCTGTTATCAAAAAGCGGGTCACTTGTGCGCCAGTCTGCTATGTGAGGTTCATAGTGATGTACGCCGTTGAGCAGAGTGCCGGTATTGGCACCGCCCGGTGTGTCGAAAGTGTTGTCAAATCCTGCATAGCCGAAAAAATTTTCCGGGCTGTCAATGCCGCCTTTGATCCAGTGCCCGCCGTCTGCAAATTTCAGATAATGCTGTCCAACGTATTCCAGTCGACCGTATTTTAAAAAGCCGTTATCAGTGTCACTTTGTGGTGCGATATTAAAGTTGCCGCTGGTACCGTCGATTGGCAAGGCAATACCTGCATCTTCAGAAACACTGATATCTTTGCCGCTGTGGAATGAAATTTCATAGTGCCACTGGCCGATTTCGCCAGGTGAAAAACGGGCTCGCCACACATCGCCAACGCCTCTACCCTTGCCGTCGCCTGCGAAAAATCCTGGTACCGTAAATGTCTCACCTGCGGGGCTGGTAAAATTAACATTAAAGCGGAAATCGAGAAACGGGTTGGGGGTGCTCAATCGCTCGCCAAATGAATTGGTAGCACCGGTTACATCAATGGTTAATGGGTGCCATTTGCTCAAGCTGCCGTTTACAGTAATGTCTGCGTTTGCTGTCGCGGTTGCCAGTGTGGAAAAGCCAATGGCCAATAGCGCTAGTAGTTTCAACATAGGTCGGAATAGAGGTACATTAGACCTTACTTACTGCGCGATTACCGTGCCATTTGTTCGACGGTTTACATGTATTGGTTCGCATAAAGCGGTGTGATTCTTACAGCCTGCAGAGTTTTGTTGGCGTTGAGCTCACTGGTTTTGCGGGTTTTGGTGTCAGTCTATCGACGCTGAATTATAAAACAACGCGCCGTACTTTCTTGAATGCAGTGTAAACAGGGCCGAACCATTGAGTACTTATCTTATTGTTCTTGTGCTATTGGCAGCGGTAATGCACGCCAGTTGGAACGCGCTGGTTAAATCAGGAGGCACGCCGGAATTTTCGATTGCAGCGTATCGTGGTGCCGGCATGTTCTGCGTAGTCGCACTGCCATTTGTACCGTTACCGGATGCTTCCAGCTGGTGGTTTATTCTCGCTTCAGTCGTAGTGCATAATCTGTATTACTTTACTTTGGCAAAAGCCTACCGCAGCGGCGATCTTTCGCAGGTGTATCCGTTATTCAGAGGGTTGGCACCAGTGCTTGTGGCAGTGGGTGCGTGGGTCTTTGTTGGAGAAAGTCTTTCTCCCGGTAGTGCGATTGGCATAGCCGTAATAAGCATGGGCTTAATGAGTCTGGCATTGTTTGGTCGCAGTAATGGTCAGATTACGGCCGTAGCTCTGGGCTGGGGTGCGATAACCTCAGTCTTTATTGCCATGTATACGGTGATCGATGGCTACGGTGTCAGACAGTCAGGCAATGTGCTGTCCTACATTCTTTGGTTGTTCACTTTCGAAGCTTTGCCAATTGTTTTGTGGTTATTACTAAAGCAGCGTGATGAATGGTTTGCTTATCTTCGTGAGTCTGCGGGTTCTATTGCAGTTGGCGGTGTGATTTCCGGTGCGGCTTATGGTCTTGTGATCTACGCGATGAGTCTCGGTGCAATTGCCGTGGTCTCTTCGCTGCGCGAAACCAGTGTTATCTTTGCTGCATTGATAGGCGCATTGTTTTTAAAAGAACCGTTTGGCCGGCAACGTGTGCTGGCAGCAAGTCTTGTGGCAGTCGGTATTATTCTTTTGAAAGTTATGGCCTAAGCATCAGGCAAGGTGCTGCGTATTGCTCACACAAAAAAGCCCGCACCTAAACCGGTGCGGGCCATTTGTTACATCACTTTTCTGCCTGGCAGATAAGCGTTTTATTGAACACCCAGAGCATTGACAGTAGCCATGTTCAGGTACTTATCTACTGGCAGGCCTTTAGAACGCTGGAAGGCGTTAACTGCAGACATAGTATCAGTACCTATGGTGCCATCGATTGGACCCGGGTTGAATCCTTTTGCTTTCAGTGCGCGCTGGATCTGAGAGATCTTGCCTGAAGTCATGTTGGTGTCACAAAGGATTTCACGCCATTCAACTTTTGACTGGCTAACCATTTCCTGACGAGATACAGTTTTGTAACGAGCAGGGATTTCAATTGCGCGCTGACTTGCAGGGCTGGCAACTTCAGTAACCTGAATGTTCTTGTATTTCGCAGGAATAGTTACTGTCCGGGTAGATGCAGGAGTTGCTACTACTTGCTTGGTAACAGTCTTGTATTCTGCAGGGATCGCAACTGTGCGTGTGGTAGCAGCGTTCTTTAATACACGCTTCGATACGTTCTTGTATGTGGCGGGCACTTCAACCAGACACATGATATCGCCAGTGTCGTGATCAATCCGCTGGATAGGACCGGTACCTTTTTTCCATTCTTTTCGAGCAGGAGATACCATAATGCGTGAGCTAACAGTTTCGTAGCTTGCAGGTACCTGGACCAGGCGACTGGAAGCTGCCTTAACAAGAACTCTTTCAGTCACAGTCTTGTAGGTTGCAGGAATAACCTGGAGCTTCTCGGTGGCTTCTGAAACCAAAACTCGCTTAGTGCCTTGCTTGTAGCTCGCCGGAATGACTTCAATTCTCTGGCTCGCCTCTTCAGCAAGTTGCTTTTCATTTACAGTGCGATATTTTGCAGGAGTAAAAATTTTAGTGAAGCACTGGCCGGGTTTGGCATTCGGTGGAGTCAGGCTGCTGATTTTTGAAGAAGCAGGGATAACGCTCAATTTCGCTTCTTTTGCTGCAAGCGATCGCTCGCGAGCATCGAGTTCTGCTGCGCGGCTTTTTAAAGCCAGGGCGTCAGCTGAATCGCTGCTAATCAGGCCACTGTCTTTAACGCCGGTAGAACAGGCGCTAAGTGCAGAAAGGATCACAGCGCATGATGCGACTGTGCAAAATTTAGATGAAAAACGCTGCATTAATTTCTCCGAGTTTTTTTGCTTGGGATAACTTTTTAGGTGCCCCAGCTGTAATATTGACAAACGGTCCGAAACTGAGACCGAGTCTGCAGTTGTGTTTCTTCCGTCATCAGGGCGGGTAGCGGCAAAGCCGTAGCAATTTCGAGTCTTGTTTTAGTTATTTTTAATTTATTTTGCATCGACCGGTGCAAAAACCTGTTTAAGTTACTGCGATAGCAAGAGTTTCTACTATTCGATTAATTGTGAACAATTGTGCGGTGACAAACCGGAACGTATCGTATAGGTTCGTCGCTTGTGAATTTGCATAAATCAGAGGAATTACAGTGCCCAGAAAAAGATTAGTAGTGGAGATGGGAATGGGGGTAGATATTCGCGGCAGTGATTACACCAAGGCAGCTATTAGAGCGCTGCGCGATGCGCTTTGGCATAACTCACTCACTGTAGTACCCGCACTCGGATACCCGGTTGAGCAGATGGAGGTAGATATTGAAATAGGCGTGGCAGCACCTGAACAGGTAGATGTAAAAAAAGTTGCTGAGGTTTTGCCCTACGGCAAAGCAAACGTCAAAGTAGTTAAAGGTGGGCTTGATGTTCGCGAAGATGAAAGGCACACCATTGTTGCTAACGCGGCTGCTGTGGTTTACCTGGATATTGAAACCGCTTCAGCTGAAGGGTCACAGCAAGCCTCAGCACAAACCTCACCAAATGGATCTGGCAAACATGGCGCTTAAACGAATAATTCTTGAGCTGGGTACTGGCAATGATTTATACGGCGAAGACTACACAAAAGCTGCCAGGCGTGCGGTGCAGGATGCATTGCACCATAGTTCTATTACCCTTTTCCGATCATTAAATCTGGATCGTGAAAGCATGGTTGTGAAAGTGGCGGTAGGTGTGCAGAAGCCTGAGCTGGTTGACTGTGAAGCTGTGGCTGCAGAGCTGCCACATGGTCAGGTGTCAGTCGTGGCAGAAGAGGGAGGGTTAAATCTCGTTGATGAAGATAATGGTACTGTGTCAGTGATTGCAACTGTTGGAATCTCTGCGTGGCTTGATTTGCCCGAAGGGAAATTCACGTTGTAAGCGGATGTTTCACTACACTAAATGGCAGCCAGTGAATTACAGGCTGCCACTGCCTGCCAGGCCATTAATGCAAATAGTTAAACATTTTTCTGCGATAAGCTCCAACAGCGGGATCATCACCCATCATCTCGAATATAGACAATAGCGTTTTACGTGCGCCATCGTCACCGAATTCGCGGTCTCTCTGCATCAGTTCAAGTAATGTGGTTATAGCCGTATCTGTATCGCCGCGCAGTGCCTGTTTAATACCGAGCTTATACGCCGCCTCACTGTTTGTTGTGTCTTGCTGCAGGGCAGCTGCAAGGCTTGCTTCGTCGGTACTGGCGTCATCTGCATCCGATAACGTCAGCATGCCACGCAACATACCAGCCTCGGTTTTCTTTGCATCTTCCTCGCTGAGTATGGAGAGGCACTGGCGAGCGTCGTCGTACTGACCGGTTGCGACACACATTTTGCCGAGTGCTATGGCAATGTCACCATTGGCAGCGTCCTCTGCCTGAGACGCTCGAAGGATTTCAAGGGCTTTGTCGGTATCCCCGTTTGCGTGCAGCTGATTAGCTAATTCAATTGGCCCGGCTGCAGGAGCTTCTTCCATTGGTGGTGCAGCCTGTAAGTGTTTATCGAGAAACGCACGTACTTCAGCTTCCGGCAACGCGCCGGCAAACTCATCGAGAACAGCTCCCTGGCTTATTAGTTTTACGGTTGGCAAACTGCGTATGCCGAGTTGTGCTGCGATCTCCTGTTCGGCCTCGGTGTCGATTTTTGCCAGAATGAAAGCGCCCTGGTATTCGTCTGCCAGTTTGGCGAGGATCGGCATAAGAGTTTTGCACGGCTGACACCAGTCAGCCCAGAAATCCACCAGCACGGGTGTTTCCATAGAGCCGTGCAGAATTACGGTTTCAAAGTTTTCTTTTGTTACTTCAACAATGTAAGGCGAGTCAGACATTAAGGGTCCAGGTGGATAGTCAGATTAGGGTATTGTGAGGGAGTCAGCGTTATAATCAAGGGCAATCATTGTCAAGCCGCAATTAGTGCAGGACGATTCTTCCTGACTGGCGTTTCTGACTAAGGTACTATTCGGCCGCTCCCTTTATAGTCAGAAAAACACCCGCCCATGGCCGCCAAATACGATGCAGCGTCGATCGAAGTACTCAGTGGGCTCGACCCGGTGCGTAAACGACCGGGCATGTACACAGATACATCCCGGCCCAATCATCTGGCCCAGGAGGTAGTCGACAACAGCGTCGATGAGGCCATTGCCGGCCACGCCAGCGAAATATCGGTTACTGTCTTCAAGGACGGATCACTGGAAGTCACAGACAACGGCCGCGGCATGCCGGTTGATAAGCATCCAAAGCTCAAACTTCCGGGCGTTGAGGTGATTTTATGTACCCTGCATGCCGGGGGTAAATTCTCGGATGCGGCGGGTTATCAGTTTTCTGGTGGCTTGCACGGTGTGGGTGTGTCGGTGGTCAATGCACTGTCGAAAAAACTCGAAGTCAAAATTCGCCGCAATGCTAAAGAGTATCTTGCGACATTTAAAGGTGGCAACAAAGATAAGCCACTGAAGGCGGTTGGCAAAGTGGGTCAGCGCAATACCGGAACCACAATCCGCTTCTGGCCGGATAAAAAATACTTCGACAGCGAAAAATTCTCACTGCCCAAACTCAAGCATGTACTGCGTGCCAAAGCGGTGCTGTGTAGTGGTTTAAAAGTAAAGCTCAGCGTTGAAGGCAGCAAAGAGAAATTTGAATGGTGTTATCAGGACGGTCTTGAGGCCTATCTGCAGGAAGCTCTGGATGGCTATGCACTGCTGCCTACCGCACCGTTTGTAGGTTCTACAGAAAATAAAAACGAAGCGTGTGACTGGGCATTCCTGTGGTTGCCTGAAGGTGGCGAGGCGCTGACCGAGAGCTACGTCAACCTGGTACCCACCGCACAGGGTGGTACCCATGTAAACGGATTACGTACCGGCATCAGTGATGCGGTAAGAGAATTTTGTGAGATCAGAAGTTTGCTGCCGCGTGGTGTGAAACTAACTCCGGAAGATACCTGGGAGCGAGTGAGCTTTGTGTTATCGGTGAAGCTCAATGATCCGCAGTTTATCGGCCAGACCAAAGAGCGGCTCTCAAGCCGTGAGTGTGCGGGTTTTGTTTCTGCCACGGTAAAAGATCAGTTTTCCCAATGGTTAAATCAGCACCCTGAAACGGGTGATCAAATTGCACAGCTTGCCATTACTGCTGCCACGCAAAGAATGCGTGCCGGTAAGAAAGTGGTACGTAAAAAAATCTCTGCAGGGCCGGCACTGCCCGGCAAGCTTGCAGATTGTGTATCAACTGACCTTAGTCACACAGAACTCTTTTTAGTAGAGGGTGACTCAGCCGGAGGTTCTGCCAAGCAGGCGCGCGACAGGGAATATCAGGCCATTATGCCGCTGCGCGGGAAGATACTTAATACCTGGGAAGTCGGCGCAGATCAGTTGCTCGGTTCGCAGGAGGTGCATGATATTTCAATTGCCATTGGTATAGAGCCCGGGTCAACCAATCTCAGCGGGTTGCGCTACGGTAAAATCTGTATTCTTGCAGATGCAGATTCCGACGGACTGCATATCGCAACTTTGTTGTGCGCATTGTTTGTTCGCCACTTCAGAACCCTGGTAGAAGCACGGCATGTTTACGTTGCAATGCCACCGCTTTTCAGAATTGATGTGGGTAAAAGCAAGTACTACGCACTGGATGTAGCGGAAAGAGACAGAGAGCTTGAGCGTATAGAAAAAGAAAAAATAAAAGGCAAGGTAACCGTTACGCGTTTTAAAGGCCTGGGTGAAATGAACCCGTCTCAGTTGCGTGAAAGCAGCATGTTGCCGGATACCAGAAGGCTGGTATGCCTGACTATAGAAGATGAAAAAAATACCCACATGCTAATGGATATGTTGCTTGCGAAAAAACGGTCGAGCGACAGAAAAACCTGGCTTGAGAAGAAGGGAGATCTTGCCGAGGTTTAGGTGTTAGAAAGCTCGGCTATAACTTTATAAAGTTATAGCTGGATAGGTAAGAGATAAACTGTTAAACCACTATTGGGGGAATTTGGTGGTGCGCTAAAGCGACTATGAAGATTGCCCCTTACTATTGATTCACAGGCTTATTGATTCTTAGGCTGAGGCAGTACGAAAAGCACATGTCTGACATCACTGTCTACTATCTTGAAATGCGTAATGTGGATAAGCACCAGCAAAAGGCGGTGCCTTCTGACTTATCTATCAATGAAGCGCTTGTTAAACAATATCAGGTGAACCGCATGCTGTACGAGCTTGTGGGTGAAGCGTTTCAGTGGAACGAAAAAAATGACTGGACTGCCAAAACATGGAAAGACTATGCGGAGTCAGAAAACCTGAGAACCTGGATTGCTTATCATCAGGGTAGTATTGCTGGTTTCTTTGAGCTGCAGCAGATTGACTCTCAGACGAATGAGCTTGAGTATTTTGGTTTGGCGGGTAAGTTCATTGGCAAGGGATTTGGTGGCGCGCTGTTGTCGACTGCAGTGACTCAGGCCTGGGGCTGGGGTAGCCCGCAACGCATTATTGTAAATACCTGTTCACTTGATCACCCGAATGCGCTTGCTAACTATAAAGCTCGCGGCTTTTCGATCTATAAAACGAAGACGGTTTCTGAGTAAGCGTTAGTATTAGTAATTAGCGGTAATAATATTCTTGGTGTCGGTGTGCCGAAACATGTGAGTACGCTGTTTGTTTCAGTTCACTAATAGCCAACCAGCAACAGGAAAAAATAAATGAACCCGAGTGATCATAAATCTGCTGCCCAAAGTCTTTTTGATGCCGAGCAATCGGGAAAGCAAACCGGACTGTTGTCTTTGCAATACCCGGGTATGACTATGGATGATGCCTATGCTGTGCAAGGACAGCTAGTTGAGCTTAAAGTTGCGGGTGGTCTTACAAAACGTGGTTATAAAATTGGACTGACATCCCGTGCAATGCAGGAAGCTCTAAAAATAGACATTCCTGATTCGGGAATCTTGTTTGACAATATGTTTTTTGAAAACGGTAGCGCAGTACCCGCTGATCGATTTATTCAACCACGAATAGAAGCAGAAATTGCTTTTGTATTTAAACAAGACTTGCGCGGTAACAACATAACGCTGTTTGATGTGCTGAATGCAACAGACTACGTTTCACCGGCGCTTGAAATACTTGATACCCGTATTCTAAGAGTAGATCCTGAATCCGGTACTACCAGAAATGTCTGCGATACTATTGCCGATAACGCAGCGAACGCCGGAATTGTTCTTGGTGGTCGTGCGTGCAAGCCCGATGACATTGATCTGCGATGGGCCGGGGCCATCGTCTCGCGCAATGCGGTGGTTGAAGAAACCGGTCTGGGAGCCGGGGTGTTGAATCATCCGGCGCAAGGTATTGTGTGGCTTGCGAACCGACTGGCTCAGTATGGTCAGTCGATAGAGGCGGGGCAGGTTGTTATATCGGGTTCATTTATCCGACCCATTGAAGCAATGCACGGGTCCACCATTAACGCGGACTTCGGGCCACTGGGCTCTGTGAGTTTGTTCTTTGAATAGGGCCTCCAGTGGCAAAAACGGGCACTATTGGTTAAAAACATTGAAGTGACGCAGGTATTTGGAAAGCGAAACTACCTATAGTCAGGACAAGATAATCTCTGACTTGTAGCGTAATGAGCAAATCAAATAATCCCGACACCAGCGAATTAAACCCGCAATCCTCGGGCAACGAGCTGGACTGTGCTGTTAGTGATTCCAGTACTGCTGATTCCATTGCTCTTGAAAAAGGCACTCAATCTCCGGCATCACAGAGAGATTACCTGCAACTGATGCTGGTGCAATTGCGGCGCGTGGAGGATCTGGAACAGGAAAACAGGAAACTCCTTGCTGAACGCGATGTGATTAACGAGAAGTATCAGGAGCAATTGCGGATCGTCGAGGCATTGAGATCGAAAAATGTGCTGCATGGAACCGGCGACCAGGGTTCACGTTCAGATCAGCTATTAAGCAACCAGCGACTAAGCAAAAATCCCGGTAATCAATCAAACAAGTCAGTGTCTCAGAGACAAGCCTTTGATGAGTTACCGGCAATTGATGCGGCTGAATTTCAACCGCTACGAGATCAGACAGCCGATTCCGGCCTTTCTCAGAGCTATAAAGTTGTTGCTAATACTACTGTGGCATT
>CAZYRP010000102.1:0-17656 GCA_964649465.1 uncultured Granulosicoccaceae bacterium
GAAAATATCTCCTGATCCCAATGGCGGTATAGAGATTGACTGTCGAAGTGAAACCTTAAGGCCATTTCAACCAGCACTGCAGTCACATCACGCACATTGGCCTGGTCTGTCTGGAATGCGCCACTTAGTGTGCCTATGGACGACTCGCTTATTTTATTTGCGAGTTCTTGTATATCAATAACAGGAGTGGACAATGCAGACCGACGTGTAACCTTGGGGAGCAGCAGTTTACGTCAGCATGAAGTTACTTTGAAAAACTCGACAGTATCGTAATTTTGTTCCAGTTAAACAGAGGTGTACAAGGAACGTGATTCGCTGTTTGCCAGTGAAGTACATTCACCGGGTAAACGCAGGTTTATCCGAACATTGGTTGAAATGCTCAGTCTCACAAAATTGAGAGACTCTGAAGGAAGACCGATAGACCAACAATACACTTACCCATCTGCAATTGGCCAACGGAAACAATAATAGAGCTGCCATCGCAGGGAGCAATCACTTTACGTTGCAATTATCCACTGTATCTGAAACCTGCACCCGGGGCGTGTCCGTGTGACATACCCCAAATCATCACCAAACCGCACGCCACCACCCGGATTGATACGGCGGAGGAGAAAAGCGCCGAGCCGAGGGCCGCTGTTGATTCGTAGCCGAATTCGCGGTGTCAGTCCAAAGTATGAGTCACTGCAAGCTACCTCGTCAGACCAGCAAGGTTTAATTAAAAATTTGGAACACTACAGTAACTGCCTTTGACGTGATTGGAGATGCAATTTAGAAAGCAATAGAGTGGTAAGTTGGCCTGAGCTGAGATACGGTAAACCTTTGCAGTCCAACATCGGAAGTCTCAATGGCCCACACTTTCTCGCACCGTAAAAACACCTGTCTAATTGCTCTCCTCCTAAGCTGTATCCTGATGGTTACAGGATTAGAACCACTGTCGGCGCAAACGCTCTCTGCTAGTGACCAAAGTGGCAGTGCTGAAATCGATACCGCCCTCGACGAACCAGCCAGTAAAGAAGCGGTGCGAGAAATGGTATCCACGCTTAGCGATGATGCAGTCAGGGCTCTGCTTATCGAACGCCTTGATGCAGTTGCCGAAGCCAATGCCGCAGATGCCTCCGAGGAAGTAGGTATCGTCGCTCTGACTCGACGGATATTTGTCGATTTTTCCCGCAAAGTGCAGCGAGCTATCACTACCTTTCCGGATATTTTTACCACACTCTCCAAGTTTCGTTCCGCTGTGACACTCAACATTGAACAGACGTGGGGCGGTTTTCTGCTGTTATTAATAATGGCTGTTGCTCTGGGCGTTTTTGCAGAGCGGGTGGTTGCAATGTTATTCAGAAAACATAAGCAAAATCTAATCTCGGCATTTTCCACCACACTTAGAGGAATACTGAAAATCCTCTACACAAGGCTCACATACGATGTTCTTGGGGTACTGGCATTCAGTCTAATCAGCTATATCGTTATCTCGAAAAATTTCGCTGACGGATCAATTTCACACCAACTGGCCTACGTACTGACCAGCACAATTGTTGGTGGCTGGATGGCGTATATCATTTGTCGCTTTTTCTTCGCTCCGAGGCGACCTGACCTGCGTATTTGTAAAACCACCGACCAGCGGGCAATGAGAATTACAGTCAGTTTTTCAATCCTTGCTGCGTATATTTTATTTATACACAACTCATTTGAACTGCTAATAATGATAGGCGAGCAACACTATAACGGTATTCAGTATATGTTGACGCTTGGCTTCTGGATGAACATATCAATGTACATCGCCGCTGCGTTTGTTATCTGGCACAACCGTGTCGGGCTGACTGAAATTCTGTTTGAAAACAAAAAACGTGTGTTGGCGGGAATTGGTGAGACCTCTCCGATAGAAAGGAGCTGGTTTGTAGATCACTGGCCACAGATCGCCATGATTTTGATCGCACTAAAATATCTGTTGGTTGAAATTATCATCAGTTCCACCGATTTTGGAACCTATTCCCGGGGTGCTGTGTACACGACTCTAACCACTATATTTTTATGGCCTGGAATCGATGCAAATGTATCCCTGTTCGTCGGCAAAGGCATAACACCCGCTGAAGATGAAAGTGAAATCGCGGGACACGCAAGACGCAACATGCAGCAGGGTCTTCTACGCGTCGGCCGCATCCTGGTGGTTGGCATCATTGTCTACCTGCTGACCAGTTTGTGGGGCTTGAATCTACTGGATCTTGCTAACTCCGGTTTGGGTGCACAAACAGCAGGCATCATAGTAGAAGTTCTACTAACACTGTTGATGGCGTATATCCTGTGGGAGCTGGTTGCTGCTCTTGCCGGTTATTGGCAGGCTCAGGAAAAATCACTTGCAGAAGAAGCGGGCGACGGTGGTGGCGAAATTGGCGGCACCGGTCTGTCAAGGGTCGCAACGCTTTTGCCAATCCTGCGCAGAACAGCGCAGTTCCTGATAATTCTGGTCACCATCATTATGATTTTGAGTGAGTTAGGTGTGAACATCGGCCCTATTCTGGCTGGTGCCGGTGTTGTGGGTCTGGCAATCGGTTTCGGTGCACAAACACTGGTTAAAGATATTGTGTCTGGCATGTTCTTTTTAGCTGACGATGCTTTCAGGGTCGGTGAGTACATTGACGCCAGTGGCACCATGGGCTCAGTGGAAAAGATCTCTATTAGATCGCTCAGATTGAGGCATCACATGGGATTGGTACACACAATCCCTTACGGTGAAATTCCAAAGTTAACCAACTATTCACGTGACTGGGTGATTGTGAAACTTCGATTTCGCGTGCCGTTCGATACCGATGTTCAGAAGGTTAAAAAGATATTTAAGACTATCGGCGCTGACTTAATGTCTGATCCAATATTAGGCGATGATTTTTTGCAACCCTTTAAATCACAAGGGGTCGCAGAAGTAGATGATAATGGCATTGTTATCCGCGGGAAGTTCATGGCTAAACCCGGCAAGCAATTCATGATTCGCAAAGAAGTCTATGTACGAGTACAAAAGGCTTTTGAAGAAGCGGATATACCGTTTGCCCGCAAGCAGGTTATGGTGCATATACCGGGATTGGAGAACACTGATCGCCTCGATAAAGATCAAACAAAAGCTATCGGCGCGGCAGCAGCGGAAGCTGCAGATGAACAGGGCGCATCTGGAAATAAATAACCCCGGGACTCACAACCTGCACAGTTCACTTGCACCGTGTGCCTACCTTGTTTCGCTCGAACGTTGCAGTTTATTTCGGACACGATGCAGCGTGGTTTGCATCGTAAATTTGTGCAGCAATTCGCCTTAATCTGCATCACTGCTGACGCATAACTGTAACCCGTAAACTAGACAAGATCGGCACACACCACTACTATTCAGGTTCAACGAAAGCTTGTTGGGAGAGCCCGACAGTCCATTGACTGCTCGGCGCCGAAGGCGCAACCGCCCGGAAACGCTCAGGCAAAAGGACCATCACAGCTAGTTGACTCTGGAGAGTGGTTGAATAGTCTTCAACCCGCCCAAGGGGAAAGAGCCACGCAGGCTTCAATCTCTCAGGCTCCAAGGACAGAGGGGCTGCGGTACAAAAGTACCGTATCTGCAAGTGCATCTGTTGATGCGCAATACGGAAGCCTGCTGTCGTGAATCAAAAAACACCACTGTATCAATCGCATTTAGATGCTGGCGCAAAGCTGGTTGATTTCTTTGGCTGGCAACTACCTATTCATTACGGCTCGCAAATAGACGAGCACAATGCGGTGCGCCAATCTGTCGGTGTTTTTGATGTATCTCACATGACCGTTATAGATGTGCACGGCAACGATTCACAAGAATGGTTGCGCAAACTGTTAAGCAATGATGTTGCAAAGCTTAAAAACTTACAGGCGCTCTACAGCTGCCTGTGCAACGAACAGGGTGGCGTACTGGATGATCTAATCGCCTACAAATTAAGTGACACTCGTTTTCGTTTAATTGTAAATGCAGCAACTCGTGAAAAAGACATTAACTGGCTTAAGCAACATTTAATCGGCGAGGTCGAACTGCATATCCCCGAATCTTGCGCCATGCTGGCTGTACAGGGGCCAAAGGCAGCTGAAAAAACAGCAGCAGCACTCGACATTATGGGTATTGATGCTGACATCAAATCGTTGAAACGGTTTTACGCCCTGGAGCATCGCGACTGGTTTATAGCGCGTACTGGTTACACTGGTGAAGACGGTTATGAAATAGTTCTGCCAGCCGAATTATCACCAAAGTTCTTTACAACGCTGCTGGCACATGATGTCAAAGCATGTGGTCTGGGTGCGCGCGATACGTTGCGACTGGAAGCTGGCATGTGTTTGTACGGGCAAGATCTCGATGAAGATAATTCACCAATAAGTTCAGGCATAGGCTGGGCAGTTGACATCAGTGATCCGGATCGTGACTTCATTGGTCGTAAGGTTTTGCAGGAGCAGAAAACAAACGGCACAAGCACGCATCAGGTGGCTTTGGTCTTAAATCAACGTGGTGTGATGCGTCCCGGCCAGATGGTGCAGCTTGCAGACACCAATATCGGCGTTATTACATCAGGTACCTTCAGCCCGACACTACAAAAATCTATTGCTTTGGCCCGCGTTAACCAACCGGTTACTGATGGCTGCAATGTGATGATTAGAGACAAGCCGTATGAAGCGGTAGCAGTCGATTTGCCATTTACCAAACTTAGCTAATCGACGTAGCTGCATAGAGTTCCAAATATTTTCTAAACCACTAACTTATTGGAGACAGTGATGGATATCCCCGGTGATTTGCGAATGACCTCAACACATGAGTGGGTACGTGTGAATGACGATGGCACGATTACCGTTGGCATTACTGATCACGCGCAGGAGCAACTTGGTGATCTGGTGTTTGTAGAAACGCCGGAAATAGATCTGTCGTGCGAACCGGAGCAAGCCATAGCGGTGGTTGAGTCTGTAAAAGCGGCATCCGACCTGTATGCACCAGTCGCCGGAAAAATTATTGCAGGCAATACCGATTTAGCTGACAGCCCTGAACTAATAAACGACAGTCCGTATGAAAAAGGCTGGATATTCAAAATACAGCCAGATGACATTACAGCTGTTGAAAATTTGATGAGCCCGGGTGACTACAACAACCTGCTCGAATCCAATGCCTGATGCACCTACAAAGCTACATCAATAGCACAAAGTAACACAACGGCTATCCACGGCTGTCAATGCACGTCTCCAACCATGGAATTTCGCGGGCAGCCAACAGGACACAATTAACGAAATGAATGAACGCCAATTCAGCAGTGATTTTGTGCAACGTCATATCGGCTCAAATGACAAGCAAATACAGCACATGCTCGAAACATTGGGTGAACCTTCACTTGATGCACTGATTAAAAAAATAGTTCCAGACAACATTCGTCTGGATACACCATTGGCATTGGAAGATGGCATAACAGAAGCAGAAGCATTGACTGAGGTACGCAAACATGCATCGCGCAATCGCGTTTTGCGCAGCAACATCGGCATGGGCTATCACGACTGCCACACACCATCGGTGATAATGCGCAATGTTATTCAGAATCCTTCCTGGTACACCGCATACACGCCATACCAGCCAGAAATTGCACAGGGCCGTCTCGAAGCCTTATTCAATTTTCAAACCTTAGTGACAGAGTTAACCGCGCTGCCAATAGCTAATGCTTCTTTACTGGATGAAGGAACGGCCGCAGCTGAAGCGATGGCGATGGCGCATCGCGCCTGCCGTGGTAAGCGCTCGCGTTTGCTGGTTGACAGTGATTGTCATCCGCAAACGATCGATATAGTACAAACTCGGGCAACGCCTTTAAACATTGAGATTGTTACTGCCAAACCGCAGGAAATGACCGAACAGATAGCCGCATCTGACGACGAACTGTTTGCCGTATTAACGCAATACACAGGTACCTGTGGTGAAATTGCAGATTTAGAACCTATTGCTTCTGCCGCGCATGACAAAGGTGCACTGATGTTAGTGGCGGCTGACCCGCTTTCATTGTTGTTGCTGCCAGCGCCGGGTGATTTGGGTGCAGATATTGTCATCGGCAGCATGCAGCGCTTTGGTGTACCAATGGGGTTCGGCGGGCCGCATGCAGCATACATGGCCACCACCGATAAATTAAAGCGCACACTGCCCGGCAGATTGGTCGGGCAATCTATTACCGCCTCCGGCGGTTCAGCATATCGACTGGCACTGCAGACACGCGAGCAACATATCCGACGAGAGCTGGCCACCTCTAATATATGTACCGCCCAGGCGCTGCTGGCTATCGTGGCAACTATGTATGCCTGCTATCACGGGCCTTCGGGACTTCTGGCTATAGCCAAAAAGGTTAGATCATGTGCAGACTCGGTAGCGGCCACACTAACTGATCTTGGTATTAAGGTAATTAACGAACGCTGGTTTGACACACTCCATGTGCAGGTCGCCGATAGCGCTGCATGCATGGAAAGTGCGCTGCAACTGGGTTATAACCTGCGAAAAGTCGATGATACACACTTAAGCTTATCGTTTGATGAAACAACAACACAACAGGATTTGCGGCAATTGGTAGCATCAATAGCGCAAATAGAACCATCGTCAGTAAAACTTAAAACAGTATCTGAGCGAACTGCTAGCACCGATAGAAGTACCGATTATCTATCACAGGAATGTTTTAATTCGTATCACAGTGAAACGGATATGATGCGTTACCTGCGTCATCTGGCCGCAAAAGATATTGCGCTTGATCGTTCTATGATTCCACTCGGTTCATGTACCATGAAGCTGAACGCTGCATCGGAAATGGAGCCAATCACCTGGCCCGAGTTCAGCGATATCCATCCATTTGCACCCTCTGATCAAACGCAGGGTTATCGCGCTCTTATAAGCGAACTTGAATCCATGCTGTGCGAGTGCACCGGCTACAGTGCAGTATCTTTGCAACCCAACGCGGGTAGTCAGGGAGAGTACGCAGGCCTGCTTGCCATTAAGCGCTACCACTTAAGTCGCGGAGACGCCGGCCGAACCAAGTGCCTTATACCGACCTCAGCGCACGGCACCAACCCCGCCAGCGCACAAATGTGCGGTTTAACTGTTGTGCTGGTTGATTGCGATGATGCAGGCAATGTAGACATTGAAGATCTACAGAAAATGCTCGATAAACATGGACCGGAAGTAGCTGCAATTATGATCACCTATCCATCAACTCATGGTGTCTTCGAAGCTGGAGTAACGGATGTGTGCGAGCGAGTTCATGCGGCGGGTGGACAGGTCTATATCGATGGCGCAAACCTGAACGCTATGGTTGGTGTTGCCAAACCCGGACAGTTCGGCGGCGATGTATCTCACCTTAACTTACACAAAACTTTCTGCATTCCACACGGCGGCGGTGGCCCTGGTGTCGGGCCGATTGGCGTGGGTGAACACCTGACGGACTTCTTACCCGGCCATCGTGAACTTGATAACAAAGAGGGAACTGTCAGTGCAGCTCCGTGGGGCAGCGCGATGATTTTACCGATCACATGGATGTATATTCGAATGATGGGTAAGTCCGGACTAAAGCATGCAACTGATGTCGCAATGTTAAACGCTAACTACATCGCTCATCGCCTTGAGGCTAAATACCCCATCTTATACCGAGGTGAACAAGGCTATGTTGCTCACGAGTGCATACTTGATACACGCAACCTCAAGAAAGAAGCAGGTATATCAGTTGATGATCTTGCAAAACGACTGATGGACTATGGCTTTCATGCGCCAACCATGTCATTCCCGGTGGTCGGTACCTTAATGGTTGAACCCACCGAGAGTGAATCGTTAAAAGAGATCGATCGCTTTATTAGCGCTATGTTGTCCATTCATGCCGAAGCCTGCCAGGTTCGCGACGGTGACTGGCCAGCGGATAATAACCCGTTGGTTAACGCTCCGCATACTGCGTACACCTTGCTCGACGATGACTGGCAGCGGCCTTATAGTCGACATTTGGGGGCATATCCAAGTGGTGAGCTGAGTCAGGATGAAAAGTACTGGCCTCCGGTTTCGCGAATAGATAACGTCCACGGAGATAAAAACCTGGTGTGTTCCTGCCCACCCCTGTCGAGCTACAAGCGGGATATTCCTGAGCCGGCAACTTGAAGTTGCAACTGATACCAGCACAGCAGCAAGGTCGGGCACTAGAAAAAATTATCTACACGGCGTAACGAGTATCGCTGTAGATTTGCTCGGCGATAATAAGGCGAGCGTGTGAACTACTCCGTCCAACGTTATCCGCTATTAACTCGAATTCTCCACGTTGGTTAACATTATTTCCTGGCAAAACGATTGCAGTTGGCCCGGACATGGCATATATTGTCATGACATAATAAATATTAACGGACGGTTTCCTGCGATGAAAATTAAATATTCGCCGATCCTTTTAGCTTTTCTACTTACCCTGACAGCCTGCGGCGGAAATTCTGGTTCAGAGCCGGTTACTGCCACGCAAACCAGTACATTAGTGTCTGAATCGACCACCGATGCCGGTGAATTATTGGACGATTCTGTCACCCCGGAACCTGTATTGGCGGCCCCTGAAACTACGCAACAGCCTGAGCAGCAACCGGTACAGACTCCGGATAATTCGGCAACCACACCACAACAACCGACTGACGACTCTGAATCTGCCGAACCTGCGACAACGGACCCTGTCCCTACCGAACCAGTGATTGTTGATACTGATCCGGTTGATGAGGAATCGGAGCCACTACCTGTGCAGGAACAGCTGCTGGCTACAGGTGATTGTGCTGCACCCGCAGCCGGCTCTACAGTCACCAGTCAAACAACACCGGTGAAAGCAAACGACAACCCGTTCTTCTATCCGGCAATGGGGCCGCAGTGTGTGAGTCCGCCGAGCCAGTTTGACGGACCGGGACTCGCCTACGGCGACTTTCTTCTGTCTAACAATGCATGGAACGGACAGACTTCAACATGGAACTGGCAGCAGTGCATTGCACTGACCGAAGCTTCTAATGGATCTATCCTTCCGTCATGGAGCTTTGACTGGGGCAATGAAGATGACCTGCAACCGGGTTTTTTTGAGTGGGAAGTAAAGACATACCCTGAAATTATCTACGGCTATAAATCAAACGATGAAATCTCTGCTCCCTGCAGCAGCACCGGACTACCGGTAAAAGTATCGAACCTGCCGGATTATACAATTGACTACTCTTATCGGGCACCGCTGACAGACAATCGTATTGGCGATCTTGGTGATGAAAACAACAACCCGTCAATGGTGACCGGTGGTGACAGAAACGTTGCGATTGAATCATTCTTTCATACCAGCTGCGATATCCAGCGTGGTGCCTCAAGCAATATGGAGCTCGAGCTAATGGTGTGGCTTGAATCGGGTGCCGAAAGACTGCCGAGTGGCCAGCCACCTATCGCACAATTTACAAGTAGCGCCGGACAAACCTACGATGTTTATACCAAGTCGGATAACTATGTTGCGTATCTTGCACAAAATACGGTTCGCACCGGGTCATTGAACTGGAGTGAATTTATTGATGATGCAACTGCCAACGCTTCCACATATGGGGTTAAAACGCTGCAGAGCGAATGGTGTATGGCAAATATTATTTTCGGTTCTGAAATCTGGTGGGGTGAAGGAAGTGTTAACCTCGATCGCTACCAAATCAGCAGACAGTACTAGTAAAAGCCAGAGTCAGTAATTACTCATTAAAACACTTTTGGAAACGCAACTATGATGAAGCATATCCTGCCCTTTCCTTAACTACTGCCTGCCACTATCAACTGAGATATAGATAATAATACCGGTCTACGGTAACGTAGACTGGTGAAACAGAACAACAGTAAAAACTGGAGCAACGGCGCCGCCTGGATGTACGGTGAACTGATGCCCACCAGTGATGCGGCACTACCGGTAACCGACTGGGGACTCACTCATTCCGATATCACCTATGACGTGGTGCATGTGTGGAATGGACGGTTCTTTCGACTTGATGATTATCTGTCACGATTCGAAAACAGCCTGGAAAAGTGTCAACTCTCTGTAGAACAGTCACGTGACGACATACGCACGATATTGCACCAGATAGTGTCACGATCACAGCTACAGCGAGCCTACGTATCTTTTGTTGCGAGTCGAGGTCAGCCAGGTATTGCAGGCAGCCGTGACCCGAGAGACTGCACAAACCATTTCTATGCCTGGTGCGTACCTTTTGTATGGGTATTTACGGAAGAAGTGATGGACCGTGGTGCTCATTTACTTATACCTGAAGAGATTCAGCGCATCGGTACACAATCTGTAGACCCGACTGCCAAGAACTATCATTGGGGTGACTTTACACAAGGTCTGTTGGAGGCCAAAAATACCGGCTATGACAACACGGTGTTATTGGACGCAAACGGAAATGTGACTGAGGGACCGGGCTTCAACATCTTTATAGTGAAGAACGATGAGATTAGTACACCGGCATCGGGCGTACTGCACGGAATTACACGCAGGGTCACAATGGAACTATGCAATCATCACAACCTTCCAGTGGCTAAGAAAAATATAAGCCTTGATGAATTGTTGGAAGCCGATGAGATATTTGCAACAACAACTGGCGGAGAGATAGTACCGGTTACAAAAGTTAATCAACATTCATTTTCTAACAATGCAATTGGCGAAGTGACAAAGGCATTGCAAAATACCTATTGGCAATGGCACAACGATGAAACCATGAGTGAATCGATTAACTACAGCGTCTTTGAAAAACACTAAAAGCTGGTTATACAGCTAGTGTGCGTGTTCCTGCTGATGGCGGAGTCGGCTATCCGGAATCACCACCGCCGCCGCCAAAAAACACATCACTGCCATGAGCGGGCCAAAGCCGCCAAACCCGATACCAGAGTAAAACCATCCTCCGATCAATGCAGCTGCCAGCCAGCCGATGCTCGCTATCGAACTGTTCATTCCCATCACTACCCCTCGAACATTTTCTGGTACATCTGCAAGTGCTGCCAGCAACGACGGGCGTGACAGTGCATTAAAGAAAGCAAAAGCAACACCTAAACTCACTGTGACATACAAAGAAGTTTGCCAGAGAAACCAAGGGATTGCAGTGCATCCCGCTACGCACAATGAGATTGCAAAACTAATACGACGATACGGAAACCGATCTGCAACCTGACCCCCGACAATAGTGCCGACAATATTACCCAGCGCAAAACCAACTAACGGCAGTGCAACTGATTCAATTGGTAACTTATAAGCCTGTCGCAGGTAGGCCGCATAATAAAATGCTGCCAGTCCAAAACAAAACCGCTCTGCAATCAATGCCAGAAATAATCGTTTGACAGGCCCGGTCAGTGCAACACGAAGCGCTGTTTGTTTTCTCATGGAGTTGTCGGCGGTCTTCTGTTCAGCGGTACTGGATTTTGATAGTGCCAAAGACATGGCTATTGTTGCGATCAGTGCCAGTAATGCCAGGCAAATATGGGTACCACGCCAACCGACGAAACTTCCCAAAAAAGCCGCCAGCGGAACCCCGCACAACAAAGTTAACGACTGGCCACTCATAACATAACCAAACGCCCGACCATGATATGAACTATGAGCCCGAAGAGAAACTTCAGCCAGAGTAGTCGAGGTATACGCGCCACAAACCGTACCGGAAAACACAACTATAGCAAGCAGTGCCCAATACGATTCAACGAACGCAATACTAAACATAGCCATCGACAGTAAAGGTAATGAAAAGAGCAGAAAAAAGCGTCGGCCAATTCGGTCGGATAAATAGCCCACAAGATACCCTGAAATGCCCCAGGCTGTTGCTGTGGCACCAAACAGATTCGCAATTGCAGGCAGCGATACCATAAGATCACGAGCCATGTCTGGCAGAAATGGAGCGCGAGTACTACCGGTTGCAGTTGCTGCAAACATACCGAGGCAACCCGCCACGACAAAAGCCCAGGGCATAGTGTTTGATTTGGTCAATTAATCAGGTCGGTTACGGTAGTGCCAGAGTGGAATACAAAGATGAGTTCATTCTCCCACAAAACAACCTGCACAAGTGCAGGCTTGAACTCACACCAGTATTACTACGTTAATCGGCAGACCTGCTCAGCTTTCAACTTTCTCAAAATACGCAATCTGGCAGATCCCTCAGCCAGTTATTGAGCTGGCCGCTGCGTTACCTGGTGTTCCAGCCAATTCTTTCGTCTGCTATTCCGCTGGCGCAATTTCCGGTGTAGGATTTAAACAGTCCCGCTATGGGGCGATAACTATCTGACATTGGGGAGGGAACAATGCTTCAACGGAAATTTTGGTTTTCAGCAGCAACTGCGTCAGCATTACTTTGGAGCGGGTCGGTACTAGCCGCGACAGAAGTACAGTTCTGGCATGCTTTCACCGGTCGCCTGGGCGAACTGGTAGCAGAACAAGTCAGCACTTTTAACGCGAGTCAGGAAGATTATGAACTCGTAGCCAGCCATAAAGGCAACTATTCAGAAACACTAAATGCAGGTATCGCTGCATTCCGCGCCAAAGAACAACCTCATATTTTAATGGTGTTCGAAGTAGGCACGGCAACTATGATGGGTGCTAAGGGCGCAATCAAACCAGTCTATGAAGTGATGGCAGACGCCGGAGCCAAGTTTGACCCAGATGCCTACATTGGCTCAGTAAAGGGTTACTACACCAGCACCGACGGCGAGATGCTTTCACTACCTTTCAATTCATCAACACCGGTACTTTGGGTCAATAACGATGCGTTGAAAGCCGCTGGAGTAGATGCAGATGTTGATCTCTCTACCTGGCAAAATGTGGGGGAAGTACTCGATAAGGTCAAAGCGTCCGGCAGTGAATGCCCGTTAACTACGGCATGGCAAAGCTGGATTCATCTGGAAAACCTTTCCGCCTATCACGACATACCTTTCGCTACCAAAGACAACGGCTTTGCAGGTCTTGATACCGAACTGGCTTTTAACAGTGATGTTCAGGTCAAACATATCCAAACCATGGGTGACTGGGCAAAAGACGGCAAGTTTATCTATGCCGGTCGTCGCAACGAAGGTGGTGCTAACTTTCGTGCTGGTGAGTGTGCCATGTTTACCGAAAGCTCTGCGGGATACGCAGGCATTAGCTCAGAGGCCAAATTCGATTTTTCTGTTAAGCCTCTACCCTACTGGGAAGGTGCAGGCGGTGCGCCGCAAAACACCATTATCGGGGGTGCGTCGTTGTGGGTCATGAACGGCCATGAAGATGAAGAATACAAGGGCGTTGCAGCGTTCCTTAACTTTTTATCTTCAAGCGATGTGCAATCACAGTGGCATCAAAATACCGGCTACCTGCCAATCACCCTGGAAGCTGGAAAGCAAACCAGAATAGAGGGTTTTTACGATGAAAATCCGGGTACCGATATCGCTGTAATTCAAATGACAGCTAAGGCACCAACCGCCAATTCCAAAGGGCTGCGTCTGGGTTCCTTCGATCAGATTCGCGGCATTATCGACGAAGAGCTCGAAGCCGTATGGTCTGGTGACAAAGACGCACAAACCGCACTGGACAGTGCAGTGGATCGAGGCAACAAACTGCTTCGGCGTTTTGAAAAAGCCAATAAGTAAATAGAGATGGACACTCGTCCGGTGGCACCGGACGAGTTTTTAATTGGACACCAGCCATCTGCTTATAACAACGGTTAACAACATGCCCTGTAATGGATAAACGAGTCAGATTTAACGGCTTGTTACTACCGCTGATGCTGGTCATGCCTCAGCTTGTTATCTCTGTTGTGTTTTTTTTCTACCCGGCAGGCCAGGCACTCTGGCAATCGCTATTTATACCGGATCCTTTTGGATTGTCTTCACAGTTTGTAGGGCTCGAAAATTTCGAGTTCCTGTTCACTGATACATACTACCGTGCTTCTTTTATAACTACAGGGATCTTCTCTACGCTGGTCACATTGGTTGCGATGATACCTGCATTATTTCTTGCAGTACTCGCCGACCGGTTGATCAAGGGCGCGGGTACTTATCGAACCATGCTTATCTGGCCATACGCGGTGGCCCCGGCGGTAGCCGGTGTATTGTGGCTCTTTATGTTTAATACACGGGTGGGTGTAGTGTCATGGTATTTGGGTCAGCTTGGTTACGACTGGAATCATGTACTGAACGATGGTGAGGCTATGGGTCTTGTGGTTGTTGCCTCAGCGTGGGGACGTATTAGTTACAACTTCCTGTTTTTCTTTGCAGCCCTGCAAGCGGTACCTAAATCTGTAATAGAGGCAGCAGCAATAGATGGCGCTCGTTTCTGGCGCCGGTTTTTCACCATTGTATTGCCACTGTTATCACCAACGACTTTTTTTCTACTGGTGGTTAATATTGTCTACGCCTTTTTTGAAACCTTCGGTGTTATCCACACAATTACCTCAGGCGGACCACAGCAGGCCACAACTATTCTTGTATATAAAGTATTTTCCGATGGATTTGTCGGGCAGGATCTCGGCTCATCTGCCGCACAATCCGTCATCTTATTATTTCTTGTGGGTTTTCTAACAATTGTACAGTTCAGGTTTATAGAAAAACGGGTGCACTATTGATGAACAGCACCGTAGACACATCAGATGCAACGACAGGCATGGTCGAAACCCGCGGCTCAGGTCTGTGGCTGACTCATGTTTTGATGATAATCGGTGTGTTGATTGTTTTTTTTCCAATATGGCTGGCATTTGTCGCATCCACCATTACTCAGCCGGAGATTGTGTCACCCCCAATGCCACTTTGGCCTGGTGATCATTTTCTCGAGAACTACAAACGCGCCTTGTTGTCCGGTATCAATGTGCCAGTATCAACCATGTTAATCAATTCATTGATTATGGCTATGGGTATCGCGATTGGTAAAATAATCATTTCTTTATTATCCGCATTTGCAATCGTTTATTTTAAATTCCCCGGCCGCGGATTATTTTTCTGGATGATCTTCCTGACTCTGATGTTACCGGTGGAAGTACGAATCGTACCGACCTATGAAGTGGTGGCAGGCTTCGGCATGCTAAATAGCTATTCCGGGCTGATTCTGCCACTAATAGCATCAGCCACAGCAACCTTTTTATTCCGCCAGTTTTTTATGACTATTCCCGATGAACTGGCAGAAGCCGCGCGTGTAGACGGTGCGAAGCCTATGCGCTTTTTCATCGATATTGTATTACCAATGAGTCGAACCAATATCGCCGCTCTGTTCGTCATATTGTTTATCTATGGCTGGAATCAGTATCTGTGGCCGTTACTAATTACCACAGACCCTGAAATGAACACCATAGTAATGGGTATCAAACAAATGTTTCCGTCAGGCGATGATGTAGCAGACTGGCCAGTGATTATGGCAACCTCAATTCTCGCGATGATTCCACCCGTAATCGTCGTTATTTCAATGCAAAAACTGTTTATACGTGGTTTGGTCGATAGCGAAAAATAGATATGGCAAGCCTGCAAATAGACAACGTGGAAAAGCGGTTCGGTAAAACTGAAGTAATCCGTGGAGTCAGTATTGATGTAGACGATGGAGAATTTATCGTTATTGTCGGCCCCTCAGGTTGCGGCAAGTCAACAATGCTCAGAATGGTGGCAGGCCTTGAAGGTGTGTCTGCAGGTGAAGTAAGAATCAACGGTGAGCGAGTAAACGAAAAAGAACCAATGGATCGGGATATTGCCATGGTGTTCCAGAACTACGCTTTATACCCACACATGTCTGTAAGGCAAAACATGGCCTATGGTTTAAAAATAGCCGGGGTAGAAAAATCGATCATCAAACAAAAAGTCGAAAAAGTGGCAGAACTCTTACAACTGGAATCTTATCTTGACCGCAAACCAAGAGAGTTATCCGGGGGACAACGTCAGCGCGTAGCAATGGGTCGAGCTATTGTGCGTGAACCTGCCGTATTTCTGTTTGACGAACCATTATCAAATCTTGATGCAAAGCTGCGAGTGCAAATGCGGCAGGAAATTAAACAGTTACAATCAAGCCTTAAGGTGACATCACTCTACGTGACACATGATCAGGTAGAGGCTATGACCATGGCAGATCGGATGGTGGTAATGAACAATGGTGTGGCCGAGCAAATTGGTACACCGCTTCAAGTCTACGAAAACCCGCAAACGCTATTTGCAGCACAATTTATTGGCAGCCCTGCAATGAATATATTGCCCGCCACACTGGAAGCCAATCAGGTCACACTGCATAACGGGTTGGTGTTGGCAGTCAGGGACGTAAGCAACCCGGTCACAGAGGTCATGGTTGGCATCCGGCCGGAACACTTATTCGCCGATGAAGGCGGACCTTTAACAATAGAAAATGGTTTCAATGAACCACTTGGCGCTACCACCTTACTTCACGGTCGCCTGGCTGACAGTGATCAGCAGTTTACAGTCAACTTACCAGGGGTTTACGGTACAGCCGGTGAAAGCCCTGATCGATTCAATGTAAACCCCGAACACATCCACCTTTTTGACGCAAAGACAGGACAGTGTTTGCACTAACTGGCAGGAAATTCATAGACGTTACCGCGGTGTTGTTATTTGCATTTGGCTGGAGTACGGTAATCTATCGACACAACGAGGGAAACGGGCATGTGCGATATCTGCGTAATAAACAGCGTAAAGTCCAGAATGTTGTCGCGGCGGAATTTTCTTAAGGGAGTTGCTGCTTCCTCAGTAGCCGCCGCAGTAAGTACCACAGCACTGGCACCAGCGGCACTTGCTGAAGGACACCAATCGATAGAAGATTTAACCCATACAATCAGCGATGAGTTTCCAACTTACTTTGGTGAGCCAGGTATTAGTTCAGAGCAGTTGTTTAATTTTAAGGACAACGGTTTTAATCTGTTTCGGCATACAGTTAATGAGCACACGGGCACTCATATCGATGCGCCATTGCATTTCACTGAAGATGGCACCGCGGTTGATGAAATTGAAGTTAGTAATCTGGTTGTACCATTATGTGTTGTTGACATCAGCGTACGCGCCGCAGAAAACAAAGATGCTCAACTTACCCCGGATGATTTGAAAGCCTGGATCAGCGCTAACGGCCCTATTCCTGAAAACGCTTGCGTTGCAATGCATTCTGGATGGGGTTCCAGGGTAGGCAGTGATGAGTACCGTGGTTTTGATGGAGAAAAACAACACTATCCCGGATTTCATGTGGAGGCATCAACAATGTTGTTGCAGGAAACTTCGGCTTCATCAATTGCGTCTGATACCTTGTCATTAGATCACGGTATTTCTGCAGACTTTGCCACTCACTACAGTTGGTTGCCAGCGGGTCGTTTTGGTATCGAGAATTTGGCCAATCTTGATAAGCTGCCCGCCAAAGGTGCCACCATTGTCATTGGTGCGCCAAAACACAAAGGCGGAACCGGTGGGCCAGCCAGAATATTCGCGATGGTTTAAACCAGTCTTAATCCTGGGTGTGGCCAGGAAGGTGCAAGGGTGGCTTATTCGATAGCCACCCTTTCAAAAATATCAGTCTTACGAGAAACCTTGGTGATCCTGGCTTCTGCAGGGACTTTCAGCTGCGTCTCTGCCTGCCATAGTACAGAAACAGTTTTTCTAGCGACATATATGGACGCCCCACTAAAGTCAAACAACACTAACCCTTAAACACCAATT
>CAZYRP010000103.1:0-17647 GCA_964649465.1 uncultured Granulosicoccaceae bacterium
AATCACTGATCAATTAATTCCAGAATCGGTGATCACTTTGCGCCGGAATACGCACCACCTTGTTTTGGCACAAGGTGCAATAGCAATGGTGGGGCCTCAGTACGTACCTGGTAGTTTCGAATGGCACCGTACAGTAAATGACAATTTACGTATCACTGATACTTCTCCAGGTAGTTTTTTATGTTCTACAGACGCACAAGTTCATCTGTAAACCGTTAACCGCAGCACCCGCTGCTTCCAGATCGGGCTGCTCCGGAACAACAGCCTTCACTCGACGATTGCGTAGTACCTCCACTTATTGCAATCGCGTCCTTAGCACGTTGAAACGGTTTACATACCGCACGCTCGCTACCCAAAGAGACGGATAACTCCGCATCATTCTGCTCAAACAATTTGACACTCAATTTGCGAATGGGCCCATTGTCTGGTGCGTATTCGAAAAAAAGATGCGAGGCGGTGGCTGTGGGCAGCGATCCAAGGGCTGAGCCGATGATGCCTAAAAACTTTGAACCCGACATGTACCCTGCGCGTGACGAAAGTGAACCATCCAGTAATTGAACCGTGATCTCATCCCACTGCTCGGTTCCTGTGTTTTTACCGCAATCTTTGGAATTGATCGTCGCGTGCCTGACTTCGGTGATGTGATAGCCCGGCTTAATGGGTTTTTCATCCAGGTAAAATTTGAGATCCAACTCTGGTTTTTTTCCTACAAGTGCTGTTAAATCGCTGATATTCATATGTTCTTTGTTCATCGCTGTGTTATCCTTTTATTATCACATTATTAATAATATAATATTATGAAAGAAAATCAAGTGATAGATGCACTCAGCGCACTCTCTCATGAAACACGACTCAGAATTGTTCGTCACCTGGTGACTAAAGGTGCAGACGGCGACTCTGCCGGGGCCATTGGCATAGCAGTAGATGCAGCGCCGGCGAAAATAACCTTTCACGTATCTAACCTGGAGCGAGCCGGGCTTGTCACTTCAGAGCGGGTAGCCAGGCAAATTATCTATCGAGTCAGGTTTGAGCAGTTTGGTTTGCTACTGAATTATCTAATGAGGGATTGCTGCAACAGCAACTCCACTGTTATGGAATGTTGCGGCGTAGATGGCAAAGGTAAATGCAAATGATGCTTGCCGCGTAACTTTATTTGGCGCTGTTCTGTTCGGATAGATAGTAAGACAGATCAAATATATTTTTAGTGTGGCATCGCGGTAACGTCCTTTAGGTAGTATGCGTTGCGGCACAACTAACTCAGAGATTTTTTAAATGATAATTCGATGGTGGAGAGCTGTTGCCGGTAGTAATGAAGTTCTGGAAGCTTATGCAGATCACTTGAAACGCACAACGTTTGTTGAAATGGCGCAGCTTCCTGGGCATCTCGGCGCTACATTGGCGGTAAAAGTTAACAGTGACGAAAACGAATTAGTAGTTTCAAGCTTTTGGGAGAATTTAAATTCCGCCGGACACTTCGAACAAGGTGATTTCGATGATGCTGTGGTAAAACCGAGTACACAAAAATTGTTGAAATCATTCGATCTGAAAGTGGAGTATTTTGAAACTATTATTGCAACAGGTATTCTTGAACAAAAAAATAACTAGCTATGCCTGCCTTCAGCAACGGTTCCTGGTATCAAAGACACAGCAGCTTTATGCCTTATTTAAATATTGAGTTTCGAGCGGTAACTAATGCTAAATCGGTTGCTTTTCGCAATAGTCGATAACTGTAGTGTGAATTGAAGGAAAGGGCCCTTTTGAGCGCCGCGCGATTCAACAACATCTTAATAAGGCGTTGGTTTAGAATTCCAGCTCCGCATTGTCGGTCACTTCCTTCATAACAAAAAAACTTCGAATTTGGCGAATACCTGGAAACCCGATTAACTGTTCTGCATGGAGCTTGTTAAAGTCCGCCATGTCGCGAACGCGAATTTTTACCAGATAATCAAAATCACCTGCAACTAAATGGCAATCGAGCACGAAGTCCAGTTTTTGGATAGCGGCTTCGAAAGCGGCGAAACTCTCTTGCGTAGATCGGTCCAATACGACACCAACCATAACAAGCGTACCTCGGTTAACAGCGATCGGATTGATCATGGCGCGAAAGCCAGTAATGAAACCCTCTTTGACCAACCTCTGTGTTTTTCGATGGCAGGTGGCCGGACTGACACTAACTAACTTAGCCAGATCAGCGTTTGTCAGCCGTCCGTCAGCCTGCAGAGCAAGCAGGATTTTGCGATCAAAGCGATCAAGCTGTTTTTCGTTGGAGAATTCTTCCATTTTTCAGTCTTAAATTGGGGTATTGGGAATAGAATTGGTCTCCAATTGTAATATAGGTGCATATTAATGGGAAAGAATGAAAGCACCTTCCATTTGTTTTTGTGCAAACTGTGGCCACATTTGAAACCCACCGGGCTTGAGCATGAATCTGAATAAATTCGAACGCTACTCTCTGACTTATGGCACCACTCCAATAGAGTATTTACCGCGTCTTTCAGAGGCTGTTGGTGGAAAAGTAGAAATCTATGCGAAGCGCGACGACTGTAATTCGGGTCTTGCAATGGGAGGCAACAAATTACGCAAGCTCGAGTATATAGTGCCCGATGCAATAGCATCAGGTGCAGATACTCTGGTGTCAATTGGCGGTGTTCAATCCAACCACACGCGCATGGTAGCAGCTACTGCTGCAAAAATTGGTATGAAGTGCGTTGTTATACAAGAGAGCTGGGTGCCGCATGAAGATGCTGTTTACGATCGGGTCGGCAATATTATGATGACGCGTCTTATGGGTGCGGATAGCCGTATAGTTGATGATGGCTTTGATATAGGTATTCGTAAAAGCTGGGAAGACGCGATGCAATCAGTCAAAGATGACGGCGGTATTCCCTATGCAATTCCGGCGGGGGCTTCCGTGCACAAGTATGGCGGACTGGGATACGTAGGGTTCGCAGAAGAGGTTCGTACGCAGGAGGCGGAAATGGATATTAAGTTCGACTATATCGTTGTCTGCTGCGTAACAGGTTCTACGCAGGCTGGAATGATTGTTGGCTTCGCAGCAGATAACCGTGCAGATAAAGTCATAGGTATCGACGGATCTGGTACACCAGATCAGCTTAGAAAACAAATGCGCCAGATAGTAGACAACACTGCAGAATTGGTTGAGCTTGGACGTGATGTACGTGATGATGAAATTGTTATCAATCCGGATTATGCCTATCCTGCGTATGGGGTACCAAGCCATGAAACTAATGAAGCTATTCGCCTGGCAGCTCGAACTGAGGCGATGATTACCGACCCGGTTTATGAAGGTAAATCAATGCAGGGAATGATTGATCTGATAGATAAGGGATTTTTCCCCAGCGGATCTAAGGTTCTCTATGCCCATCTGGGTGGCGCACCAGCCCTGAATGGTTACAGCTATACCTACAGGAATGGCTAGTTGGTTAGGTGCGCAGGAAATGAGCAGCGTAGGGATTTTAGGCACTTCTTCCGTTTTTCCAGCTAGTCACTCGCGTGTACTAGATAGATATCTGGATAAAAATAGCTTTTGAGAGCAGGTTCTGGTTCACCTGTTTAAAAAATAAACTTCAGCGTACCTTTGTCCCAGTACACGTAATGAATGTGCATCAAAACGGTTACTGCCCTCACTAATTTCCGACAGATCAGTAGCACTGACACAAGCTGTTTTTGGGTCTGAATCTGAGTTCAGGCCGTTTAGATGATCATTGACAGCTGCTCTTAAAGTCTCTCCACAAATAAAGGGACGTGATTCATTAAACCAGCTCTCAAGCCTTAGATTATTAACTAACGCTTTGAGCTTGTTTGGGTAGTAGTTTGTTTCAGCGGGCTGCACAACATCCGGATCAGATGTACCTTCCAGTTTCCAGTCAGTTTCGCCCTGATGCCACAGAACACCGTCAATAGATGTTTTATGCGGCAGTTCATTGATTGCTTCAAACGCTTTTTGCTGTAACCTCAACAAGCCGGCATTGCCCGGATCCCAGTGTTCTATCCCTTCGCCTGGTTCTGACACAAGTACAAATCCAACAACAATGTTTTCATCAAGCTCAACCAGACGCTTCCCAAAGTGCAATGCAAAATTGTTATGTCTATTGCTGGTGTTTTCCGGGCTGCCAGTGCCCGGATGATCCCCGTCCCAGGACTGGTAAAGTTCAGCGACCTTCCAGCCAGCTCTTGTGAATGCAAAGACGCGGGGGTTCTGATTGTCGAGATCGTTGTCGGTTAATGTACTCGTGCCTAGCGTATTTAGTTCTCCTGTGATTAGTATCAGGTCTGTTATATCTGCTGGCAAAAGTTCTGGTGGCACCAATGGATTTTCGACAGCAAGAGCGTTTTCGTTTTGGTCCTGTTGCGATATGCCTTCGTTTGTTGGAACGGCAATGCTCACTGACTTATCAGTTGATACGGTTGGTAAAGAAGAGCCGGAAATGTTCGAAGGTGAATCTGAACCAATCTGGTAGCTGGCGCAGTACCAAAGTCCATTCTGCGGATCACAATCGATCCTCGGTAATGAAGGACAGTGTCGTGCATACAGTGCCCTGGCCGTACCCAGTTTTTCAGCCGAAACCATACATTGTTCGTTTTCTACATTCAGGTCGAACGGATTAAGATTTACTGTTTCGGCGTCAAGGGGCAGGGGATTAACACTTTCATCGCTGTCTATCGCAACGTTGCCTGGCATTGAAACGATGTTATCGATTGTAGATTGCGGAGTGCCTGATGCTGGCTGGGCAATATCTGAATTGGCAGCGCTGTTGTTCGAAAATTCAATATTTCCAAGCGCTGTGAGGCGAAATTGATCGAACTCAAATCCGTCTTCGCGAGCACTGAACATTACCTGGTTCATACCAGCTCGAGGTACATTGATAGAAATCGTTCCCGGCTCACCGCAATGGTTACTACTGGTTCTCTGCGCGCTACTCCAGGTCCACTGGTTTTTACCAGTACACCACTGCATCCTTGCGCCTGACGCTGACCAGCTACCATTAATTCCTACATGTATCCCGTTGTCTTCTGAGCCAGTCGAATACGCACTTACTTCTACCAGATAATCTCCCGGTGCCGGAAAATCAATATTGTAAATAACTGTTGGCCCGTCTCCAGGTCGATCCCAGAAATTCTGTCCTGGTATTAGAGGATCAGAGTGAGTTACCCGTGTATCAGGAAGTAATTCCAGATAGGTGCCGCTGCCGCCACCGTGTGCAGTGTTTACCGTCCAGCCAGCATCCTTACTCAGGTATGATTCTGCCTCCACAACAATTAAGCTTGTGTCATTGTTAGTGTTATCGCGTGCAACATTGATTACAGTTCCACTATGGCCATCTACATTAATACTATCAATATAGTTTGAAAACGTATCAGGAGAAGAGATCTGATCAAGACCAATATCCAAAATATGTAATAGTTCGACCGTATCAGAGAAGTCCAGCTTATTGTCAGGATTCAAAAAGTTAAAAGCTTCATCCCACTTGTTTGAATTATTTCTATTACTCGCCCATTGAAGGAAGTTATTTGACTTCTGGTTCAAGTCAGCAGTGGCATTAGCACCGTTACCATCTTCAATTTTTAGATACACTGTGTTTTGTCTAACGAAATTTAAATCCTGCTGTGAGGATTGTTCTTCATTCCAAATACTGTGTTGAATGACTTCCACATCGTTGCGATTATAGTTGCCGTTATTAATTAGTAGCCTGATTACATCGGCGGTAAAATCACTTTGCCCCCCCTCAGCTACAAAAACTTTCCCGCCTCTATCGATCACGTCCGTCCAGATATTAGCGACTGTCGATACTGCTTCGTCCCATCTCTCCATTGCGGGTACATGACCGTTAATGCCCCATACCACATTCTGAAAACGTACTGCATCGGCGATGTAGCGGGAGCGATTACCATCACCGGTTGTGCCGGTAACCACCAGAGGCTGGATATTCAGAGTATCGGTTAGAGTCATCGCTGAAACGCTTGCGTGTGCGTCGTCTCTATCGGGAGCGAAGTCGTAATGTAAGGAGATCAGATCTACCCCTTCACGGTATGCCTGTGCATCTATGCTGAATGTAGACACCACAGCAAAAACGAACGCAAACACACATCTGCGACGATTCGCTGTATTTTTTGCTGTATTGATTTGGTTAGAGCCAAAGCAAGAAAAAATTTGCATGCACAACACGACTCAAATCCCTTTTTTTATTACCGGAAAATGCAGCAGATGAGCATACGCAGGCTAAATCGATAGAACCGTCGTGGAAGAAGTCATCTACACCTTCACTCGATGTATCTACTCTGGATAATATCTAAGTCGTGTTCCCATCCAGCACTGAATGCCTGGTAAATATTAGATTTTGATACTCGCTTCACACACTTATGGTGAATTCGCTTGAAAATTTAATTCTGTAGATACGGTTTGATAGAGAATCCAATCGACAACAAAGATGTTATTTCAACCAGTCAGTTCAGTAGCGGAGCCGTATTTCATACCGGTACACGCTGAGAGATGTTGGATTAAATGCAGATCCTTTCCGAAACACCCCGCGACTACTGGTACTGCCTGAGGAATGCAAGACTTCATCAAAGCCATAAAACGCGCCTTGCAATCAATCAGTCAGGACTGCTGCACGATCGTAATTCGACCTGATCAGAATGTTGCTGATGTTTTGCCTGTCATAGCAACTGATCGTTTAACTGGATCTTGCGCGCGCGTTTTTCTCCAACCGCAACAAATAGTCCAGCCCGGAAAAGGCTGCTGGCCCTGCAATAAACTCGTAGAACACTTCAGAGCCTGCCTTAGCCAAATTCTCCCGGGTAACTCCGGCAACTGGTCTAAAGTCTGATCATTCGGTCACGAGCACAGCACTGTAAAGAACGAGCCCAACAACTCAGCGCTTTCGTTAATGCTTAATGCAGAGAATCCCATCCCCGTTAAGCAAATGTATGCCAACATAAAAATCGCGATTGGTGGTGGCATCAACGAGCCCCGCGATGCGATGAACACTATTGTCTACGGACTGCTAACCAATAATGATCAGCTGGAGGAGGTTAAACGTAACGGTGACTGGGATAAACCTTTTGAAGAAGGCGTGCGATGGGTCGCACCTATTCAAGTCTCGCCGCGAGTAGCGACTGAAGATTCCGAAATACGCGGTTGCATAATCCCCAGGGGTGAGACCGTAATGACCATTCAGGCCAGTGCGAATCGAGATGAAGAAATCTTTCAGGACGGCGAGGTATTCAAGGTTTATCGTGATTCCAACCCACACCAGGCATTCGGCAACGGCCCACACCTTTGTCAGCGTAACCGTGTCGCAAGTCGTTCAGTGGGTGAGGTGATGTTGCCACTGTTGTTCGATCGCTTTCCAAATATGGAGATACCAGATACCGATCAGGTTATCTGGAAAGGTTTCGGCTTTCGGGGTCCGACGCAAATACCCGTATTGCTTAAATAGGTTTTGCCAGACGGAGATGCCCTGGTTGCCTGCTCTGGTTGCCTGCCCTGGTTGCCTGCACAGGGTTGAGCAATCGTACCTGGCCACGCAGCTTTCAATACACGACATGTTGATTGTTGATATATAAAATACAAATTGTATATTTTAAAAATATCCAATAGTGTAGAGATACTCAGCAACCTGCATTCGAATGTGAAAGAACCCAAACAAAACAAAAAATCTTACGTCATGGAGGATCTTAAGACCCGGGTCCTCACCGTTGAGTTATCCCCCGGTTCACCGCTGGATGAAGCCGTACTCAGCCAGCAATACGGTCTGTCCAGAACGCCGCTGCGGGAAGTTTTTCATAAGCTGGCAGGTGAGGGCTACGTGAATATAGAAACCAATCGAGGTGCAACGGTATCGCCGATGGATTTCTCCACTATGCGCGCGTTCTTCCAAAGCGCACCGATGATCTATGCTGCTATTGCCCGACTTGCAACAGAGCTTGCAACAAGATCGCAAATTGACGAACTCAAACGCATACAGCAGCACTTTAGTCAGGCAGTTAGCACTGGCGAGGCTACCGGGATGGCTATGTACAATCATCAGTTTCATGAGCAGATGGGAGTCATGTCCGGGTCGCCTTACCTCACACCAAGCCTGGGTCGTCTCCTAATTGATCACACCAGGATGAGTCACCGTTTTTATCGCATTGATCAATCCGACTCTAAAATCCGTGTGCTCGAAGCCTGTGAACAACACGAGCAGATGATCGAAGCCATCGAGCAAAGAGCACCTGCGACCACCGTTGACTTAACGTTGCAGCACTGGGAATTATCACGCAATGAAATAGACAAGTACGTGCTGCCGGATCCACTGCCCATCGAGAGTCAAAACATCGGTGCGGAGGTTATTTAGCATGAAATTCGAAGGCATCTACACTCCGGTAGTCACGCCGCATACCAGTGACTATCAAATAGACGAAGATAAATTCGCACAAACGATTGATCTGTTAATCACAGCCGGTGTTGCCGGTTTGATCGTTGCGGGTACCACTGGTGAGTATTACGCCCAGACCAGTGATGAACGCGTTCGGCTTATGGAGCTGGCTAAGAGCGTCATAGACTCACGCGTTCCACTTATTGTTGGTACTGGCGCTATTCGCACTGAAGACAGTATCTTCTTTGCTGAAGAGGCAGTAAAAATAGGTGCGGATGCGTTACTGGTTTCTACCCCTCCTTACGCGTATCCAACATCACGGGAAATTGCACTGCATGCTCTGGCGGTTGATCGAGTGGCGAATCTGCCGGTGATGTTATACAACTACCCGGGTCGTATGAGCGTTAACATGGATGAAGAGACGCTTGATCGACTTGGTCGCAGCCCGAACTTTTGTGCTATCAAAGAAAGTTCTGGTGACCCCAATCGTTTGCACATGCTGGCACGCGACTATCCCCATATTCAGCTGTCGTGTGGTATGGATGATCAGGCGCTTGAATTTTTTGCATGGGGTGCACGCTCCTGGGTTTGTGCGGGGTCCAACTTCGCACCAGAGGCCCATATAGCGCTGCACAACGCGTGTACTATTGAGGGCAATTTCTCCAAGGGCAGACGAATCATGTCAGCTATGTTGCCTCTTATGCGTGTGCTGGAACAGGGAGGTAAATTTGTACAGTGCATAAAGCATGGTCTCACTCTGCGTGGTATTGATGCAGGACCACCCAGAAAACCGCTGCAGCCTTTGAACAAAGATGATAAACGCGAACTGGCAGAAGTCATAAAGACCATGAATGCAACCATACTAAAAATAGAGCAGGAGAGTGCATCATGAGCGATCTGTTAACCCATGATGAGTACTGCGCCATTGCTGCTGAGTGCAATTTTCCGCAAGCCGCGTTCATTGATGGCAAGTATCGAAAAGGCAATGGCAGACCGCTACCTGCTACTAACCCGGCTACAGGGGAAACACTTACTACCATTGCTGCGTGTAATGACGCCGATGTAGACGATGCTGTGACCAAAGCCAGGCAGGCTTTTGATCAGGGCTCATGGACACGCCTGCACCCGTCTGAACGTAAAGATTGCCTGATCAGGTTGTGCAAACTGATCACTCGCAACCGACGTGAACTGGCCGTGATGGAATCACTCGACAGTGGCAAACCAGTTCTTGATTGCGAACAGATTGATATACCAGAGGCCATACACACGATTAAGTGGCACGCAGAGGCAATTGATAAATTATATGATCAAACCGCACCCACCGGAGATGATGCGCTGGCGGTGATCGTGCGCGAACCAATCGGTGTAGTTGCCGCGGTATTACCTTGGAACTTTCCGCTATTAATGATGGCGTGGAAAATTGCACCAGCTCTGGCTGCTGGTAATTCTGTGATTGTAAAACCGGCAGAGCAAACATCGCTGACTGCGCTTAGAGTAGCGGAGCTTGCAGCAGAGGCGGGTATACCGAGGGGCGTTTTGCAGGTACTACCTGGTACTGGTGAAGATGTGGGTGAGCCTTTGGGTCGGCATAACGGGATAGACATGGTCAGCTTCACTGGCTCCACTGATACAGGCAGACGCTTTTTGTCCTATGCGGCCGAGAGTAATCTTAAAAAAGTGGTGCTTGAGTGTGGTGGAAAGAACCCGGCACTTGTTTTAGATGACGCGGAGCATCTTGATTTAGTGGCAGAGCATATCGTTAACGGTGCGTTCTGGAATATGGGTGAAAATTGTTCAGCTGTGTCTCGTCTTATTGTGCATGAATCGGTTAAGCCGGAATTGCTCGAACGCATGATTGCGCGAGTACGTGACTGGAAAACCGGCGACCCGCTTAATCCGGCAAATCATCTCGGCGCACTTATTGATAAAGAACATCAAAACAAAGTCGCAAGTTATCTGAATGACACGGCAGGAGCAAAAGCAGTTATTGGTGGAAAAACCGATGGTGCGTTTGTTTCTCCCACCATATTTGATGACGTTACACCTGACAACAAACTGGCTATAGAAGAGATTTTCGGCCCGGTACTGTCAGTACTTACGGTATCTTCTGATGAGCAGGCTATTGAGCTGGCCAATACAAGCGACTACGGACTCACCGCAAGTGTGTTTAGCGCTAATGCCAAAAGAGCCTTGCGTACAGCCAAAGCCCTGCGCACAGGTACAGTCACCATCAATTGCTATGGTGAGGGTGATATCACAACGCCATTTGGAGGCTACAAACAATCGGGCTTCGGAGGTCGCGATAATTCTCTGCACGCGCACGATCAATACACCGAGCTTAAAACCATCTGGATTGATCTGTCTGATCCTGCTAATGAAGATACGATTTCATGAGTACGTCAGACAAAAGCTTAATGCCGGGTCGCAAACGTCGTGGTGGCCGGGCAGCGCTTAGAAAGAGCCGCGAAAAGCAAACGGTGGGTATGTTACCGGCGCTAAAGCGCAAGCTGCCGCTGGTAGAGCCCATGTCTGAAGAGCAGGTAGTAAAAATAGATAATGCATCTATGGATATTCTCGAAGAGGTTGGGGTGGTTTTTCGAGATGATCAGGCAATAGCCGACTGGAAAGCGGCAGGGGCAGAAATAAAGGGTGGCGATCGAGTACACCTTGACCGCGGTCTGGTGCGTGAGCTCATAAAATCTATCCCGGCCAGTTTTACTTTTCACGCGAGAAACCCGGATAACAATCTTCCGTTCGGCAATGATCACAGCATGTTCGTACCAATGACGGGTGCGCCTTACCTTCGTGGCCTTGACGACAAAAGACGCGGTCCTACCCTTGAAGATCTTGCAAATTTTCATAAGCTCTCACAGGCACTGCCGGCCATTCATTCCAGTGCGCACCATATTGTAGAACCCATGGATCATGTGGTGGCTCACAGGCATTTGCGAATTACCTATTCGTCAATGAAGCACTCAGATAAAACGTTTATGGGCATGACCACATCTGGAAAGAATGCCGAAGACGTTCTGGATATGTGCGCCATTTTGTTTGGTGAAGAATTCCTGGAAACTCATGCAGTAGTTACAGGCAACTGCAATGGTAATTCACCACTGGTGTGGGATGAAACCATGCTGTCGGCAATGCGAGCCTTTAATAAACGCAATCAGCCAGTGTTGTGTTCGCCATTTGTTCTCGGAGGTGCGAATACACCTGCCTCTACTGCACCGGCTGTAGCACAGTTAAACGCAGAAGCATTGTCGGCTCTGGCATACACCCAGGTAGTACGAAAAGGATGCCCTGCTATATACGGTCATTATCTGTCGACAGTATCGATGGCGTCCGGAGCCCCTATGGCAGGCACACCGGAAATTAGTTTAATGAATTTCATGATCGGTCAGATGGCGCGATACTACGACGTGCCCTGGCGAACCTCAAACACCCTGGGTGGTGCAAAAACCTTCGATGCGCAAGCCGGGTATGAAAGTGCTTCTACTCTCATGGCTGTGATGTTAGCGGGAGCCAACTACATATGGCATTCGGCAGGCTGGAACGAAGCGGGTATGCATTGTTCTATGGCAAAGTTTGTTGTAGATGCCGAACAATGCGCCATGGGTTATCGCATGGCTGAAGGCATTCGTTGGGATGATTTCGACGAGGCCTTGTCAGCAGTGAGAGATATCGGTCCGGGAGGTCACTATCTTGGGCATAAGCATACATTGGAGAACTTTCAGGACGCGTTCTTTATGCCACGCTTGTTTGATAACAGCGCGATTGAACAATGGGCAGCTGAAGGCAGCAAGGAAATTACTGAACGTGCTTTAGCAGAGGCTCAGGCATTGCTCAATGGCTACGAAGAACCCAAACTCGATGTGGCTGTAGATGAAGCATTGCGCGACTACATAGACAGACGAGAACGCGAAATTCCGGCTGTTGATGCGCTTAATACAGAACATTAAGCTTCGCCCTGTAGCACTATGACCATTGCTATATGAAAGTTGCAACTAAACCGTGCGACCCGGGGCCCGCTGCATGGAGCGCCTTGTTACCGGAGGCGAAAAAACGAGCACCGTTATCATCAACTGTGTCAGTCGACTGGCTGGTGATTGGCGCCGGATTTGCCGGTTTGAGCGCTGCACGACGCCTGCGGGAATTAAACCCTGTTGATGACATTGCGGTATTAGAGGCATCTAGAGTTGCAGATGGACCAGCCGGCAGAAATAGCGGGTTCATGATCGATGTGCCACATGTACTGAGCTCATCAGACTATGCCGGTAATGTAGAAAAAGATTCCCGCGATATACGCTTAAACCGTGCTGGAATTGAATACGCGCTGGATGCAAAACAAGTCTATGGTATGAGTGAGGAGGCTTTAAATTTAAGTGGAAAAATAAATGGAGCTATCACTGATCGAGGAGTTGCTCATAATGAAGCTTATGCCGACTACCTGCAGCGTTTAAACGAACCCTATGAATTATTTGACGCCGCGCGGATGCAGCAGATTACAGGCATTACCTGCTATCGCAATGGCTTGTTCACCACTGGCACGGCCATGTTACAACCCGCAATGTATATACAGGCATTGGCCAGCGGAATAGAGGATGATTCTGTCACGATCTACGAGCACACTCCGGTTTTATCTCTTAACCAGGATAAATCACTGTGGCAGGCAGGCACACCTAAAGCCTCTATTATTGCTCCTCGAGTCATACTGGCTGTGAATGGGCACCTTGAAAACTTTAACTATTACAACCGGCAACTTATACATGTGTTTACTTACGCATCTATGACTCGGGAACTAACGGGTGAAGAGGTGAATACACTTGGCGGTAATTCAAACTGGGCAATTACGCCGGCGGATGCACTGGGTACAACGGTGCGTAGGATCAGTGGTACTGGTGGGGATCGCATAATAATCCGCAACAGAGCCACGTTTGACTCGTCACTATCTGTTCACGACAAACGAATTGAGCAGATAGCGCACGATCATGATCGCTCTTACAAAGATCGGTTTCCTATGCTTTCTAATGTTGAAATGGAATATCGATGGGGTGGACGATTATGCTTAAGCCGGAATAACGTCAGTGCATTTGGTGAAATCGATTCTAATTTGTTTGCCGCTTGTTGCCAAAATGGATTGGGTACCGCAAAAGGAACAGTGTCGGGTAAGTTGATTGCAGAACTTGCATGTGAGCAAACATCGACCCTGCTGGATGATCAACTCGCCGACGATCAACCAACCCGATTGCCACCAGAGCCGTTTGCGTCCATAGGTGCTAACGCCATTTTAAAGTGGGGAGAATTTCGCGCAGGTAAAGAGTTATAAAACCTATATTTCAGATATCGTGAAAAGTGCGTAATGGTGGAGCCCGGTGGCTTTCGAGGGGTGTAGCCACATTCGGTTTGGTTACCAGTGGCACTGATTGGTGGTGTAAGATGGACGCAAGGGCGCACCGTAGCGCGAATGCAGGTGTGTGGCGGCGTGCAACGTTTTAACCCCGTTAATCAGCTATGAATATCAGGCAAATGGATGCGGATGATTGACATTCCCAACCAGTCTTAATAACCGGTATTGTCTAATAGGTGGTGATATTTAATGTTATCGAAATATCTATAATCCTCTTAGTTTGTAAAACTATTTTGCTTGCGTCTTGAGAGGCATACAACGCTTAAGATAACCAGCAACAGGAGCAGGGGATCCACCGTGACCCGACCCGCTGGATATCCGACAGTGCAGCCGCCGCCATAACCCCGGAGACCCGTTCGTAGTGCAGGACCATCAGGGGTCAATAAATCTACTTCACCATCGCCGTTACTATCAGGAAGCGCCTGACCGAGTGCCAGACTGTTCAACACGGCTTTAGCAAAGCCATCACCGTTCGGGTCCGGGTCTGCAGTATCTATTATTCCGTCGGAGTCAGTGTCTGCTCCATCTGCAAAAGTCACATCGAATCGATCATCGATGCCATCGCCATCGGTGTCTGTACCTTGAGTTGAATCCGCGTCAACGCTATCCGGAATGCCATCAAAATCGCTATCCTGCATCGAATCTACGATACCGTCGTTTAACTGGTCGAAAGCTCCTGATTCAACCAGATCAAATCGTCCGTCATTATCAGAGTCCAGATCCAGACGATTGGCAACATCATCGCCGTCTGTGTCACGGCCGGCAGGGCCGGTTAACTGACTGATATCGTCTGTGCCGTCGTTGTCGTTGTCTATATAGTCGTCGATTCGGCCATCCTGATCCCTGTCTGCTCCACCACTTTCGAACAGGTCTGTCAGTCCATCGTTGTCAGAATCCAGGTCCCGGAAATCGGCTATTCGATCGGCATCGGTATCAACCAGTTCATAAGGGAAGATCTGTAGTTCGTCAGAGAGGCCGTTATTATCGGAGTCTATGAAGTTGTCGACACGGTAGTTGTTGTCTTCGTCTTCGCCAAAGACTTCGATGATGTCAGCGATACCGTCATTATCGCTGTCGAGGTCTTGATTATCCGGCTGACCATCGCCGTCACTGTCCTGCAGGCCTTCCACGCTGTCAGGAATGCCGTCGTTGTCATCATCAAGATCAATCGCATCGGGTACGCCATCGCTATCAAAATCAGGCTCGGCAATCATAGCTTGAATGGTCAGTTGACCAGGCTCACTGGCGGCAGCATTACCGGCGGAGTCAGTGACGATTACCTGTACCGGATAATTCTCTACAACAAGGGGTGAAGGTATTCTCAGTGTCCAGCGACCATTGTTATGATCCACAAGGTTGCCATCTCCTGCAGTATAGGTGACGCCGTTGACCGTTACCGTGAGAGTGTCACCCGGCTCTGTCACTGCGGTACCTGTTAAAGTTGGCGTCGTATTTTCGGTACTTTGTGACTCTACAGTCGGTATTGCCGGTGCAGTCGTATCGACTATCAACTCTCTGCTGCCAGAGTCGCTGTTGCTGTTACCAGCCTGATCTGTAACGGTTGCGAACACATCATAGACTCCATCCGGTAGCGCTGCGGGAACCGCGAGCGTCCAGGTGCCATCACCGTTGTCAACCAGGTTACCGTCACCCGCTGTATAAGTAGTACCATTGATTGTTACTGTCAGGGTCTCTGTGGGACCGATGTCTGCTGTGCCTGAGATAACAGGCGTGGCATTCATGGTTACCTGACGGGTCACATCTGGTGCAGGCGGAACAGTCAAGTCAATGTTCAGATCACCAACGCTTGTGTCACTGTTGGTGTTGCCAACGGGGTCTGTCACAGTTGCGGCGACATTATAGTTTCCCTCTGTGAGTGGGACAGGTATAGACAATGTCCATGTTCCGTCGCCATTATCAACGAGGTTGCCGTCACCGGCTGTGTAAGTCATACCATCAACTGTCACCGTTAGCGTATCGCCCGGAGCAACGATTGCGGTACCTTCGATAATCGGGGTCGCGCTACCCGTATTAAGAGCGCTAACCGTTGGTGCGACGGGAGCGGTGGTATCGACGGTAAGTTCTGACGTTGTTGAATCACTACTGGTATTACCTGCGGCATCTGAAACCGTGGCTGTAACTGGATAAGTCCCATCGGTTAGTGGTTCCGTGATGGTTAACTGCCAGGTGCCGTCACCGTTATCGATTAGATCACCATCACCTGCGGTATAGGTAATGCCGTCAACAGTGACAGTGAGCGTCTCACCCGGCGGGATGGTGGCAGTACCCTGTAATCGCGGAGCATTATTGCTGGTGGCCTGTGGTATCACAGTAGGCGTTACCGGTGCAGTGGTATCAATAATCAGCTCGGCGATTGAACCGTCGGTGCTTACGTTCGCGGCAGCATCTGTAACAGTAACTGTAACGTCATAGATGCCTTCAGCAAGTGGTGTCGGTATGTTCAAGCTCCAGGTACCATCACCATTGTCGACGAGATTACCGTCACCAGCCGTATAGCTGATCCCGTCAACTGTGACAGTCAGCGTCTCACCCGGACCCACATTGGCCGTGCCTGATATTAACGGTGTGTTGATGCTGGTGATTAGCGGTGTTGTGGTGGGCGTAGCTGGTAAGGTGGTATCTATTAGCAACTCACCTGAGCTCGGATCAATGCTGATGTTGCCAGCCGTATCAGTGATCGTTGCCGTAACGCTGTACAAACCCTCAACAAGCGACACCGGCACGGACAACGACCAGGTACCATCGGTATTGACAACCAGGTTACCGTCTACGGCAGTATAGATGACTCCATTAATCTCAACCGCCAATGTTTCACCTGGCAGTAAGATAGCAGCGCCTTCTATAACAGGGGTTGTGTCGTTAGTTGTAAGGCTGGTTACTCCCGGAGTCAGCGGCACCGTTAAATCAACTAACAGGTCATCAACACCAGGGTCGACTGCACTGTTACCTGCCGCATCTTGGACGGTTGCGATCACCTGATACAGGTTTTCTGCAAGAGTATTCGTTGCTGGAATAGTCAGAGCCCAGGTGCCATCTGTGTTATTAACCAAATTTCCATCACCGGCGGTATACGTTGTGCCATCTACAGCGACTGTTAAAGTGTCTCCTGCAGAAATTGTAGCTGTACCTTCTATAAACGGTGTTTCGTCAGTTGTTGCCAGACTGGTCACGCCGGGTGCCAAAGGTGGAGTTAAATCAATAGTCAGTTCCCCGGCTGTAGTATCGCTGCTAACGTTACTGGCAGGATCGATGACTGCGGCAGTTACATCGTATAATCCTTCCGCAAGCGATACAGGAATCGACAATGCCCAGGTACCATTGCCGTTGTCTACTAAATTACCGTCGCCGGCGGTATAGTTGATTTCTGCAACAGTCACGGTTAGCGTCTCACTCGAATCTGTTATTGCAGTGCCTGTAATAGTCGGGGATGCAATGTTTGTAGTTTGAGACGTCACAGTTGGCACTACCGGAAAGATCGTATCGATTATGAGTTCTGCTGAGGTAGCGTCGTTACTCGTATTACCAGCTGCATCAGTGACAGTAACTAGTACCGGATAAGCACCGTCAGACAACGGATTTCGCAAAATTAAATCCCAGGTACCGTTACCATTGTCAATGAGGTTACCATCGCCAGCTGTGTAATTGATTCCATCTACAGTGACAGTCAGGGTTTCTCCTGAAGCCACCGTTGCAGTTCCCGAAAGGGTTGGCGTATTAGAATTGGTGTTCTGTGCCGTAACGGTGGGTGTTACCGGTGCACTGGTGTCTACTGTCAGTTCATTGGTGCTGATGTCTGTAGTGGAGTTGCCTGCAGGGTCTGTAATAGTGGCAATAACTT
>CAZYRP010000104.1:0-17557 GCA_964649465.1 uncultured Granulosicoccaceae bacterium
TGCTATTCTCGCATTATTCACTACTTACAGGCTTCTGCCGCGCAGACTCCTAGATTAAATTAATATCGCCGTTTATTTCATGACGCAGCTGCCGCCAGCGGCTATAAAACTCATCACTTCCCACATGCGTCAATCGAACATGTCGATCTCCATTAAAGGCAGTACGCGCATGCAGAACTCTTGCGTTGTCAAACACCAGCGCCTCACCTCCCTTTAGCAAATAATGCATGTGATATTTCGAATCGTAGGAATACTGAAACATTTTTTCAAGCGCGCTATAAACCGGTTCGATCATATCAGCCGGCAGATCAATCGGCCCCATCGTCCTTTCGTTTAACCTGAATTCGCAGACCTCACCAAAATAGTCGAGCTTTATTACAGGTGCTTCCGCTCTCAAACCCACCTGATCAATGAAGCGTCGATGCGGGATTGGCACTTTAGTTAGCAGCTCATACTCTGTCGGATGATTAATTTTAAAATCAGATGCCAGTTTGAATCCATCAGTCATAACAGATTCTCCACCGCCATCTTCACTGGCTTTAATCGAATGGAAAATCATTATCCCCGGCGGCGGCTCGCGGAAATTTTCATCTGTGTGAGGTCTAAGAGGCACTGGTGCGTTTGCAATCACTGCAGGGTCAGCGGTAGATACAATTTCAAATACACGACCGTAGTGAGTTTCACGTATAAAACTGAGAAGCGCAGCTATTTCTTCTGTAGCCTCTGCTTTGGCGGGAACATTACTTAGCAGGCAAATGCCATGAGTACGAACTGCGTCGTATAATTTCAGGAGTTCACGGCGATCTTTTTGTGCAGTAACGTAGTCTACCTTCGGTAAGTGACCGGCAAGTGATGAGTCCCATAATACAGGGGACGGTCGTCGCTTACGTCTTTCCTGATCACTTTGGCAATGGCTCCGCAGCCAACTCGGATCATAGGTAGTGAGATGACTATCTGCCAGCCACTTTATAATTATCTTCCCGTCTGCAGATGTCACTTTTCGGGCCAGATCCTCAGGCACCATGTTCAATTCAAAAAAACGGTGCCCACCACTGTGATCGCCGCAGTCTGTGCAGCTACAATTGTCACGCAGCCAGATTGAGTGAAACACTGATCTGTGCCCATCCTGCCAGGTAACAGCAATTTCATTCCCGTTGTTTTCAACTCCGCTTACAAGATTGCCGGGCTCCACGTTGTTGCGGGCAATATGTGACGCTTGCATAGACGACATCCTCACCTGGCTAACGAAAGTTTTTGCGAAATATCCACATTCCGCAATGCGACTGCGCGTTAATAGTGTACAGACTGCCACCACAGTTTATGATAGAAACTGCCACAGATTCAATGAAGTCCGAACATCCGATTACCGCTGTTTGCCCACGACTGTAATGCAGGCTAAATATGCATAACAAACCGCGGTACCCGATCAGTTCGGACGATATCAAAAAATACCACGATGATGGCGTGGTTCTTTTGTCAGGTATGTTTGACGAAGAATGGATCGATGTACTCAATAAAGGCCTGACGGTAAACTGTGAGGACCCGACCAATCGATCCCGGGTATGGGATCGTGACGCAGAGGGCCGCACCATGTTCTGGGATAGTCAGGCGTGGCAGAACATCGATGAATACCGTCAATTCATTTTTGAATCTCCGGCAGCCGAAATCGCCGGATCACTCATGCAGGCCATGCAAATTAACTTCTTTTTTGACGCTGTCTTTGTACGCTCACCAGGAAGTCAGTTTGAAACACCGTGGCATCAGGATGAGCCGTACTGGTCTGTTGAAGGTTATGACACCTGCACCATATGGATGCCTTTGGTACCGGTAAGGCGCGACAACGCGCTCGCCTTTGTTCCAGGCTCTCATCGTCTGGAATCAAAATTTTATCAGTATAACTTTGGTGAGTTAAACCCCGACGGTAAAACTGAAGTTGATCAGGTAGATTTCTCGCATGTGTCCGAAGCTACTCTGCCAGACATTAAAGCCGATCCAGACAGCTTTGGTGTCACCAGCTGGGACATGCAACCGGGGGACTGCATTGTCTTTAACAGTCGCATTATTCACGGCGGCTCCGGCAAGCTCGATAACGATCGTGATCTGCGAGTATTTACTACAAAGTGGCTAGGTGACGACGTAAGAATTAAATTCAGAGAATGCGGCATGGACCCGGATCATAGCGAAATCATGACCAGACATGGTCTGGCACCGGGGGATCGACCCGGCACAGATTTGTATCCTCACGTATGGTCAGGTGGCGGTAATTTGTAATTTCTTTGATCCTGTTATCGGGCGAGCCACAATCCAGCCGGTCGCAGGTTGCAACGCCTGTCAAACAACCCATGACGTGGCGAATAGCCGCGATCTACATCCATAGTGGTGTCCAACTGAAGATCGACATCAGCTAACCTCAATGCCAATTTCGCAACTCTCTGCATTAAAGAACCGATAGCAGCATCGTCAAAATTCTCTTGTGCAGGATTTGAGTTTGCGAAGCGTATATTTGCGATGCACCGATATTGAGTGGTGGAAAATATATTCTGCATTTCCATGAGCACAGCTTCATGATCAGCTTCCCACGGAATTTGAAATACAATACTCTTTGGCTGCATTGTCCAGCTACCAATCGCTTCAAGCACGGCCTGATGCTCTGACCAGTTGAATCCGCTGGAAACACTGTGAGCGAAAGGTTTGCCAGAATGACTGTGCCCTGCTCCGGTTAGCGCATGGCCGATTCTTGTTTCGAATACCGCATTTTGAGCATCTATTAAAAAGCCCGGTTCTTCAATTTCACGTACAGATACATCTATCACACACTCCAGTGATGACAACAGGTTTATTGCGCTGCCAGTCAGTGCCAGCTTTCTTTCCAGCTGGTGCTGCATGCAAAACCCGTGGAAGCGGAAGCCTTCCGCGAGATAGTCCTGCACTCGCTCACGACCTGACGGATCAATAATATCGTCAATCGGTATACGAACATCGAAAATATTCATTTGCTTCAGGCGCATAAAAATATAGTCATTCCGTACGCGCTTGCGGCTAAACTCTTCCATCGGGCCGTTATACGGCAGATCGATTGACTCAAACCAGGCGTGACGAAGCGGTACTGTGATTTCGCATTCCACTTTTTCTGCAGGTTGTTGCAAGGCAACACTACTATTGTTCAAAGTTTCCGAATCAGTGTAACCGTTTGTGGGAATAAGGCGCATTTGACTACCCTGCTCAAATACATCTATAACCGCCACGCTGTACTTTGCTCTGTCATCTCTGCCATATTCCAGTGCAGGCTCAACTTTAAACATCTCCGCGTAGTCTTGTCTGGTAAAACTGGTCGGTGGCAACGTGTAGTATTTGCACTGACCCAGCCGATTGTAGAAATGATGGTGCACATGACCCGACAAAACCAGTTCTACTTTATACTCATCAATTAATCTGATCAGTTTGCTGCGGTCCGGCTCTGCAATATTGTCATAGTGTTCCGCCTCGGAGCTTGCATGAATAAACAGCGGATAGTGCAAAAAGATAAATATCCTGCAGTCTTTATTCACTTTTAGCGTTTCTTCAAGCCAAAGAATTTGAGCATCGGCAAATTCATTTTTGCAGTTAAGCAGTGACGAATTGAGTGTTACAAAGATACAATCCTGTTCATTAAATGAATAGTAGTCACGCCCGAAGTGTTGATGATACGAGTTAAGCGCAGCTTGATCTATTGCGGCAGCAGGCAAGCCCGGCATAGGTTTGTCGCCAATGTCATGGTTACCCGGAACAAAGTATAGATCCGGCAACAGCGGCTTGAATATTTCAAGCGATGTTTCGCAGGCACTGTTATAGGCTGGCATTCCTGGTAACGGGTGCACCATATCACCGAGGTGCACATTAAAGCGGGTTGGCTGCTCACCAAGCAAACGGGCCGCATAAATGGCGCGCCCGTTGGCAAGATCATTAACAGGAAATGGCGACGACTGATCACCTTCGGGTGCTCTGATATGGGTATCTGTAATTACCCCGAATGAAAACAGCCGCTGACCTCTATTGTTGCGATCCCAGCTCTGACTATGGTCACTCATGGCTCCATGACGCCGGAACTGGTCCTTTTAGACGTTCTTAATTGTTGCAGCACAATATAACAAACAGATATGAAGGTAAGTCCCCAGAAAAACCAACATATACCGCTTGAAACAAACACTGAATACTCGCCTTTTGAAATAAGCAACGACTGGCGGAAGTTATCTTCAAGCAATGGTCCCAGTATAAAAGCTATCAGGAACGGTGCCGCCGGAATACTGAGCCTTAACATCACAAAACCCACACAACCCATCAGAAACATAATTCCAACATCAAAAATAGTATTGTTAACAGCATAGGCACCAAAAACGCACAGCACCAGTACGATAGGATAAAGCCGGTACCGAGGCACATCCGCAATTCTGCTTATTGCCTTGATCGACATCTTTCCAACAACAAATAAATAGAAAGAGCTGAGCATTATTCCCATAAAGATCGCGTAAATAAGACTGAGATTGTCCTGAAACATTAGCGGGCCGGGCCGTAACCCGTGAATCATAAACGCACCCAGAATAATCGCAGTAATAACATCACCCGGTATGCCAAGTGCCAGCAAAGGAATCATTGTTGCACCGGCAACACCGTTGTTACCTGATTCCGCAGCGGCAACACCTTCCGGCGTGCCCTGACCAAATTGCTCCGGTTGCTTAGAGTTCCGGCGTGCCTCGCTGTAAGACATAAATGCCGCCGGTGCTCCGCCAATGCCAGGTATTGCACCCAGTACCACACCAATAAAACTACCCCGCACAATAGTTTTCAGACAGTTCCTGAGATCTTTCAGGCTCGCACCTTTTCCTGCCAGCGGGCTTTTAACCGATTGGGTTTTGGCCACATCAGACACGAAGTAGTTAATTATTTCCGGCAGTGCGAACAAACCGATCAATACAGGAATAAACGTTAGCCCACTCATCAGTTGAACCTGCCCAAAAGCAAAGCGCTGGGTACCGTAAATAAGATCAAGTCCAACCGTTGCCAACAACAGACCAAGACATGCTGCACCAAACCCCTTTAGTAGCTGCTGGCCTGATACACCTGCAATAATCGTCAAAGAGAATACAATAAGTGTAAAAAGTTCCGGTGAACCAAACCGCAAAGCAAAACCTGCCAGGACACCGGCAAAAAGTATCAACGATATGTTAGAGATGAGATCCGCAATACAGGACGAGTACAAAGCGATATCCAGAGCTCGCCTTGCCTCTCCTTTTTTTGCCAGCGGATAGCCATCCAGTACCGTGCACGATGCTGCAGGTGTTCCCGGTGTATTTATGAGTATCGCTGTTATCGATCCGCCGTATATTCCTCCTTTGTATACGCCAAGCAACAACAAAATGCCTGTAACTGGCTGCAACGTAAAAGTAAAAGGCAGCGTTAATGCAACGGCCATTGGCGTGGTCATACCGGGGATAGCGCCAACCACTACACCTACCACTACACCAGCGAACAGTGCCAGCGCATTATCAATAGTGGCGAAGATAGAGAAAGCTACTGCAATGGTATCAAGCATGAATCAGGCTCCGACAAGTATCGGTTCAAGAATGCCGGCAGGGATGGGAATATTCGCAACCTTGGTGAAAAACCAGTAAACAGCAATGGGTAGCAGCAAAGGAATAATGAACAGCGCAACTATATTTCGATCACCCGCCAGTAATAGAAGCACAAACAAAACAACGGTTGATGACAATACAAATCCCAGAGTTGGCAACGTGATGTAGTAGAAAAATAGAATACCGGCAAGCGTTAGTAACAACCGCGGTTGCAGCCGAGTGCTCGCTTCATCCTGAGCGACACTTTTTTTTGTCGCCAATACTTTCTTTATTAGAAGTAACAGACCAAAAAGAAACAGGCAATAGCACACGAGTCTCGGATAATAGGAAGGGCTCAAAGCGACGAATTTCACTTTCTTGGGTTCCTGCACTCCCAAAGGTATTGCCACGAACAGTATCAGAAGGGAAATCGCAATAAAGCCGCACGCGGCAAGCAAATCACGCTTTTCATTGAGATTCATTATATACCCCCGCCATATATTCAATTTGAGCTCCCCCGTTCGTTGACGGACATAGTTGAGTGTTGAATAATAAATTTGTGAGGTCAAGAAATAGCAACTTAAAATGGTTGCAAAAAATCTCTCTGCGCTGGCCGATCTGGTCATCACAAATAAATTGGAGGAAACACTATGAAAACGAGAAACTGGGCTGCACTGGCGATAGGGCTGGCCGGCGCACTATTCACAACAGCAGCACTCTCGGCAGATTATCCGAGCAGACCCGTTACACTGGTTATTCCATACGGACCTGGTGGTGCCGCAGATCTTTCAGCAAGGCTTATAGCCGGAAATGCACCAACCACTCTGGGTCAGTCGATTCTTCCGGTTAACAAAGCAGGTGCTGCAGGAGTCACAGGATCCAACTTTGTAATAAACGCCAAAAAAGACGGCTACACATTGCTATCTGCAAGAGTCGGATCACAAATGGGCGTCCCTGCGATGAACAAAACCATCCCTTATAAATGGGATGATTTCACTATTATTGGAATGACAGAACTTAATCCTTTCATACTGACTGTAAATCCTGACTCGCCTTACAAAACATTTGAAGATTTCGAAAAAGCCGTTAAGGCCGGCACTGAAATGACTTATTCATCTGCTGGTGTCGGTACCTTATTGCATATTGCGACAGCGGTGATGGCAGATGCAATGGATGCCAACCCGGATGCGCTCACTCACGTGCCATTTAAAGGCGGTGGCAAAGCGAGAACAGCGGTGGTTTCCGGTGCGGTCGATTTCTCCTGGGGCAATCTTTCTGCGTCGGCTGCAGCACTGGAAGCCGGTCAGTTGCGCGCACTCGCAGTCACGACTCCGGAGCGGTTTCCCTCCATACCAGATGTCCCGTCTGCGGCAGAAGTGGGTTACCCGGATCTTGAAAAGATCATCGGCTGGAGCGCTATCTACGGCCCTCCCGATCTGCCCGATGATATCGTTGCAAAATGGTCTGAAACTCTTGCAGCCCTTAACGACAACAAAGCCTGGTTAAAGCTAACCACCGGACTAGGCAACATTGTGCAGTTGATGGGCCCGGAAGAAACCAAAGCATTTGTTGAAAGTCAGTACACTGTTTTTGACGCTGCAATTGAAAAGCTGGGAATGAGAATAGAATAGTCACGCTCAGGTTCATCCTTAGCAATGCCACCAGAACCGGCTGCACATGCAGCCGGTTTTTTCATTGTGCAACCAATACTTAATCCAAAGAATACAATGCAGCCAAACATACTATTCATAATGGCAGATCAGATGACTGCCAAAGCGCTGCCATTTTACGGCAACGAAAAAGTGATAGCGCCTAATCTGCAAAAGCTTGCTGACACAGGCGTGGTATTTGACAACTGTTACTGCAATCTGCCCATGTGCGGACCATCACGTGCATCACTGCATACAGGAAAACTGCCGTTTTCAATACAAATGTATGATAACGCCAGTGAATTCCATGCTGACATTCCAGCTATGCCACACTATCTTAGAGATCTCGGTTACCGCACGGAGCTCGCAGGAAAGATGCACTTCGTTGGCCCTGATCAGTATCACGGTTATGAAAAAAGACATACCACCGAGATTTACCCAGCAAATTTCGCCTGGACTGTCGACTGGTCTAAGGGACGTGAGTACCGTCCAACCAACCTGACTATGGCACCAGTCATAGAATCCGGTACCTGCATACGCACACTACAAATGGATTATGACGACGAAGTAGAGTATTACGGCACGCAGGCTATCTATGATCTGGCGCGTAATGCCGACGATAAACCTTTTTTCCTGACTGTATCTTTCACCTCACCGCATTCACCTTTTGTCATTAGCAATGAATACTGGGATTTATATAGTCACGATGATATTGAATTACCCATGGTGCCGGAGATTCCGCTGGATGAAAAAGATCATCTGAGCCGTAACCTGCACTATTGTCAGGCACGACATTTATACACTGTTACTGATGATCATCGTCGCAATGCACGTCATGCGTACTATGGAATGATCTCTTATATCGACGATAAAGTAGGTTCGCTATTAACCGCGCTGGAAAGAAGTGGCCTGCGAGACGATACCCTGGTGGTATTTACTTCTGATCACGGCGAGATGATGGGCGAGCGCGGCATGTGGTTTAAGCAGCACTTCTTCGAATGGGCAGCCCACGTACCGCTCATTATGTCCATGCCTTCTCGATATAGCTCTTCAAGAGTAAAAGAAAATGTATCGCTGGTTGATCTGATGCCGAGTTTTATGGATGTTGCAGCAGAAGGTAACTTTGATGCCTACATTGATTCTGTAGATGGAAATTCTTTGGTTAGTGCAATGCAGGGTGATACCAGTACACTCACCGATGTTGTGATTTCAGAGTTCGCCGCAGATGGTTCTACCGGTCCCAGTAGAATGGTTAAAAAGGGCCACTGGAAGTATATGTATCTCGAAGGTGTAGATACCCTGCTCTACAATCTCGAAGATGATCCGAACGAAATTAACAATCTTAGTGGTGATAAAAAACATGCTGAAATTGAAGCCGAGCTTCAAAAAATAGCGCTGGATGAATGGGACCCGGAGCACTGGCGCAGCACCATTGCATTAAATCAAAAGCAGCGATTAAAAATACACAATGTAACTAATGGCGATCCCACCTACGTTATAAAAATACGCGACGATGATGATAAGCGTTACATCAGAAACGCCGGCGCTGCAGACACAAAAGCCCGCGCCAGACTGCCTTTCGTTGAACCTGCAAAGCCAGATTAAGCTATGGATAAGATGTTAACCTAATCACTATAATTTGACTGTACCTGGTGCATAAACCCCTCACGACTCACCTCTCGCTATTGCCCGGCTTCCTGATTCTGGGCCTGTGCGTGGTTATGACTGCACTAAGTAGAGGAGCTGGTGAAACTTTCAGCGTTTTCCTGTTGCCACTCAGTGATACCTTCAACTGGGAACGCGCGTCCGTTGCTTCGGTATATTCGGTTTACATGGTCAGTGTCGGTCTCGGGTCTTTGCTTGCAGGAGTGACGTTTGATCGATTCGGTGCAAAGTTTAATTATTTGACTGGAAGTCTGATTCTGGCGGCCAGTTACCTTATCGCCGGCAAGCTCAATCAACTGTGGCAATTTTATTTAGTCATAGGTATCGGTGGCGGTGTCGGTGCTTCAATGATAGGTCTTGTGCCTACGCAAAGTCTCGTTTCACGCTGGTACCACAAGCGCCTTTCAACGGCGCTTGCAGTCGGATATGGCAGTCAGGGGCTTGGCGTTTTAACACTGGTACCTTTAGTACAGTTGTTTATTGAACGATCAAACTGGCAACAGGCATACAGCAATATCGGCTGGATATTCGTCGTTGTGTTTTTACTGACCCTCGTCCTGCCGTGGTCTTACATCGAAGCGGGCGCCGCCGATAACCCGCGAAAAGTTCAGAACGGAAAATCAGTAGGCGGCCTGTCCTTAAAAGAGGCACTTGCAACACGCGCGTTCTGGGCATTTTTTGGTATCTTTGCAGCAACTGCCATCGGAATCTTCGGTGTCAGTCTGCAGTCTGTTGCTTATCTCATTGATCGCGGCTACAGCGAGTTAGACGCTGCATTCGCTTTTGGCTCAGTCGGTGTGTTGAGTTTTGTCGGTATGGTTATCACTGGTATTGCAGCAGAACACTGGCCAAGGCATCTGGTGGCAACTGCCAGCTACACTTTGAGTTTGCTCGGTGTTGCCGCACTGGCACTAATGCAATTACAAATACACCCGTTGTTATTAATGGTTTACATACTCGGATTGGGATTGTCATCCGGTGCTCGCGGGCCAATCATTACCACCCTAATGGCAGAGTTCTTCGCAGGCCGTGGTCTTGCCTCTATCTATGGTGCTGCAAACATTGGTCAGGGCGTTGGTGCGGCAATCGGTGTGCTCTTAACCGGACTGCTTTACGACTACACCGGCACTTATAATGCGGGCTTTGTGCTTTGCGTATTTTCAATGTTATTCGGCTTAGCACTATTCTGGTTAGTGCCCGAGATACGTCAGGCCGCCACATCAACCTGGAATTCCGATGATCGCAAAGCAAACGAATCAGATAGTCGATCGCAATAGAGCCTTTGGTTAATCGCTGGACAACTCGTTGCTTATCACAACACACGGCTACAACTCCCGAAGCAAGCCCAACGATTACTTAGGTGCTAACCGGACCGCACCATCAAGACGTATGTTAGTACCGTTCAGGTAGGGGTTTTCAACAATTTGCGCCACCAGCAAACCGTATTCCCGCGGCTCACCCAGTCTTGCCGGAAACGGTACTTCGGCTGCAATTTTGGCTGTTGTTTCCTCTGGCAGACCTTCCATCATCGGGGTATTAAACAAACCGGGGGCAATTCCCATTACGCGAATACCTGCACGCGCGAACTCCCGGGCAACCGGTAAGGTCATCGCTGCTATGCCACCTTTGGATGCCGAATAGGCAGACTGGCCAATTTGTCCATCCTGCCAGGCGACAGACGCAGTATTAATGATGACTCCTCGTTCACCATGTTCAAGTGCATCGAGTGACGACATCAGATTCGCTGCATGGCTCATGACGTAGTAGGTGCCTAACAGGTTAACGCTGATTGTCTTTTCAAACAGATCGGTCGATAGCTTACCTTCGCGACCAACAACTCGTGCCGCAAGCCCAATTCCGGCACAGTTAACAATTATTCGTGGCGCACCACCAAGTGATTTTGTGGCAGTTTTAATGGCACTGGCTACGGCGCTTTCATCTGCAACATTTGCAGCCACAGAGACACCACCTATATCCGAAGCAACCGCATCGGCTCGATCTGCGTCGAGATCGAGGATGGCGACTTTTGCACCAAGACTCGCTAAATGCAGCGCTGTTGCCTCGCCGAGGCCACTGCCACCGCCCGTGACCAACGCATTGGTTCCATTGATGTTCATCTTGCTACCCGGAAGTTGAGATCTGGGGTGAATGCTATATCACATCGATCTGGCACGCCATGCCAGAGTAAGAGTAAGAGTCAGGGTAAGGGTCGGGTTAAGATCTATCCAACGCTATTGAGAGAATGGTTTCTGAGCACAATAAGGCCATGCAGCCACCATGCGACATTGTTCGCATGATGCAAGTGTATCGGTACGAGTCAGGTCAATTGATACAAACGGACTGACCTCAGTTATTGGTGAAATAGGTAGCGGTGAATACTGAGGTGTAACTGATTAGAATTTTGCCAGATTAAACAGCGTTTTAAGCCCGGCAAACTAAAATTTCAGCTAGCCTACCCGGCGGCCAACCAGGGTTACAGCTAGCAGTGCGATACAGATGCAGGCAAATACGGTAGTCATACTGATAATCCAACGAGATGTTATTCAAGCAAAGTCTAATAGAGGCATGCAACGTTCTGGCTTGAAGTCATTCAACGTCACTACCTAACCCGCTAATTTTAGCTCTACCTTTCCTGAAATACAGGTAACTAAAGTCATGAATACACGAATCAAAAACAACTTTGGTCACTAAATTCAGACATATTGACCAGAGTTTCTGGTAGCTCCTATACATGCACAAGCTACTGCCGCATAATTGCGCAGCATGGTTACTGCAGCGGGCCCACTGGCAGTATTTCCAGTTGATTGCCCGGAGCCGATATTCCGTTGGACGGGATTTTTTGGACACTGACCTGTTGACATAACAAAACGGATTTATCAATGAAAACCGCACCTCCTTCATCTGATGAAGCTGCACGCCTTAAAGCACTTAAGCGATATGGAATCCTTGACGTCCCTTCCGACTCAGTGCTGGACGGTATTACTCAGGTGGCTGCAGACCTGTGCGAAACACCCATCGCCCTAATTAGTCTGGTTGACCCGGACCGCCAGTGGTTTAAATCAAGAATAGGCATAGAGGCGACAGAAACTCCACGCGACATGGCATTTTGCACCCACGCTATGCAATACCCGGACGCGCTGATGGAAGTTGAAGATGCGAGCCTGGATGAGCGTTTTCAAGAAAACCCTCTGGTTACGGGCAAACCCTTTATACGGTTTTATGCAGGGAAACCACTGGTAACTCCCGATGGCTTTGCACTCGGCACGCTGTGTGTGATCGACTACAAACCTCGCAAACTAACGCAATCACAACGCAATGGCCTGATTCGTTTATCAGATGTAGTGACGGATCTGTTTAACGAACGCTATCACTCCAAGCTGAAATCCATTGACTACGTGATTGAACAGTCTATTTCACATGGCCTGCTGATCACTGATCCAGCGCAAACAGACAACCCGATCACTTATGCAAACAAAGCCCTGGAAAAAATGACCGGTTATTCCCGTGAAGAAATTCTTGGCCGCAATTGCCGCTTTTTACAGGGCGAGGAAACTGATCCGCAAAGCATCAGTAAAGTAAGAGATGCAATTGCTGAGCATCGAGAAGTTACCGTTACATTGAAAAATTATCGCAAGGATGGCAGCACATTCTGGAACGAGTTTACCTTGTCACCGGTACAGGACTCAGCAGGTGAAACCGTCAATTTTGTCGCGGTGCAACAGGATGTATCCCACCGGTTTCAGTAGCTGGAACGGGATCCAACATTTTGCAAAAAAAACCGTCATTTAGAATCAAAACTAGCGGTTGTCAGCACCACCTTTGCCACCCAATGCATGTATAGCTAACTCTGTCCGACTACGAGTATGCAGCTTATCCATAATTCGACTGACATAATTCTTGATAGTACCTTCCGCCAGAAACATGTTTGCTCCAATCTGTTTATTGCTTAGTCCCTGAGCAATAAATTCAAGTATTTGCTGTTCTTTGTCTGATAGCTTTTCAGCGACCGACGGTGCTACAGCAGCTGACTTCGGCGAGGCGTCAACGGTGAGTGTCGGGTTAACCAGATCATAGGACCTGAATTGATCCATTATTTTTCGCGCGATTCGCGGAGACAAATGTGCTTTGCCATCCTGCACTGCCCGCACTGTATCGACAATCTCAGCTTCTGAAGTGTCTTTTAACAGATAAGATAGAGCACCCGCGCGGACTGCCTCAAAAACCGTGTCATCATCATCAAACGTAGTCAGGACGATAATGCTTATTCCGGGATTAACCGCATTGATATTGCGCGTGGCTATCACACCACTTTGCCCCGGCAGGTTCAAATCCATTACGATGACATCGGGCACTACTTCCAGCGCGATACGCTCTGCTTCCAGACCATCCTGAGCCTGAGCCACCACTTCGATGTCCGGCTCGGAATCCAGGATCATCGATAAACCTCGCAAAATCACAGGCTGATCATCCACCACCATCAGGCGAATCGGCTGTTCGTTATTGTCTATCGCGGGATCACTCTTCTGGGCTTCAGGCACTGAGACTTCTCCGTCATTGTGCCACTTATTTCACATCCGCATTTATACCAGATAACGAACCTGAATTCGCTTTTCCATCTTTCAAACGGAGTCAGTCTTTTACACATTCCTGCAAAAGTCTGAAAACTCCAAATATGACTAAAGTCATGCATTTAGCGCCAAAATGCGACGTAATACGAACATTACACGGCAAGCTTCCCAATGCGAGTGAAACCTCATGACTAATTCATGACTTTAGTTGTCTGTTTTAACGGGCGAAAGTTGGCGATCATACTAGTTCAGCATGGAGAATCTCTACAGATTCAATGGAAAGCAGCATGATTTCAAAATCCAGGCAATTTCTCTGTCTTTTATATCTGATCGGCACTACCAGTGCAGTTAACAGTATTCCGATGTATAAAATGGCAGACTTCGATGATTCGACAGCGACTCAGCAGGGCTGCTCTGTTGAGACACAAAACACTCCAGCGTCTGCACTTGTTGCATTTGTCCATGGAGGGGTTTTTGATCAGCACGGACATCCTGTTATAGCCGGGTCAGCACTTGCAGCTGACGATGTTGTCAATGTAACCAGCGACGGCTTTCTTGCGCTTCACATCTCTGACAATCGCACCGTAAATATTCAACCTGACACGTTAACAAGTATCGCTTGTGCTTTGGCTATGCAGTCAAAGAAGTTGAGCGTGACTCACGCATACCGCGTTGGTGCCATTCGGGGGTAACTTTAATCGATGAGATAACTCGAGCTGTTACTCTCTATATCCATACATAAAGCTTAATCATATCCCCTTCCGTATCACTCACTAAATATTAAGAAAGCACACGGCAATGCGGTTTTATTTTGTTAAGATCGGCAAAAAATAGCTCGCTCAAGCCAGGCACTATCTCTTAACAGAAAGAGATCATTTACTACTTCACCAGAGGTTCACAACCGAGATCGGCTTTCCCGTGTTGCGTCGCACTTGCCGGTCCGTTGTACACCGATCGAACCGTGGCGAGAACATCTTTCTCCGTGGAATCCTTAAGCAAGTACGCTTCGGCACCAGCCTGCATTGCGTCGAACACCATATTGTCTGTATCGAACGTCGTGAGCACTACTATCCGAATGTCGGGATTGGCAAACAGAATGTCCCTGCAAGCCTCGACACCAGAACGACGTGGCATCTGCAAATCCATTATGATTACGTCCGGACAAAGCTCACTCGCCTTTTCAACGGCTTCTATGCCATCGCTCGCGAGACCCACGACTTCAATATCTTCCTCGCTTCCGAGCATTAAAGATAATCCGCGCAGAATGATAGGTTGATCGTCCGCAATCAGTAGTCTTATTGTGGGTGCAGTGAAAGTCATGTCTTTAGAACGGGATCGCGGTAGAATTGGAGACTGTTCGACATCGGTCGCAAACGTGGATCTGCCACCGATTCCTCAAAGCTAGAATAGCGACGTATTCAGGCGCTTGTTAGTGCCAAAAGTCACTTTATGAAATTTAGCCAGGAACCCCAGTTTGTTAGAGGGACTTAACCCTAGAAAGCACCTTGCAGCAGGCATAGGATGGGCTGTGTTTGCCATCATTGCATTGGCAGCTCCACTGTGTGCCTGGTTAGTCGCTAAAGAAACCGAAAGCACTATCCGTCGAGCCGCTGCTCAGTCACTGCAGCAAAATGCTGTGCAAATTCAGAGAGAAGTTGCAGCGAACCTGGATAGCCGTCTATCGGTTATACGTCTTGCGGCAACCCAGCTGAGTCCAATACCCCGGAACACAGCTCATCTGAACCACATGCTCAATTCAGTGCATAGACGCTACCCCGAAATTAACTGGATTGGTCTGGCAGAAAAGACAGGTCCTGTTATCGCCAGTGCCAACAATGTTTTCGTCGGCAAGAGCGCCGCGGATAAAACATGGTTTATGAATGGTTCAAGGGGTGCTTATATGGGTGATGTCCGCAATGCGGCGACACTACAAGCGCTTCTCCCCCAGCGGGCCAGCGGTACGTCATTTAAAGTGGTCGACATCGCTTTTCCAGTGACCGGTGAGAATGGCGCATACGCGGGTGTGTTAGGGGCACACATTTCGTGGACCTGGATACGGAACCTGCAGGCACTTAGTCTTAGTAATGTGGATTCTTATACCCCCGGCCTGCAACTCATACTCGCGTCAGAAGATAACACCGTGATTAGCGGACCCGAAGATTTATTAGGCAAGCCAATGCCGGACAAATCAGCGCTAGAGGAAGATGGGAAGTATCTGCTTGGTTTAGAAAGATCTGCCTATAGTAACTCTGCCACACTGGACTGGACGGTCGTTGTTCGTGCCGATAGTGCACAGGCAATAGCCGCGGGCCGGTCTGCACAACGCCTGGTTATCCTCACAGTGCTAGGTGCAGGTTCTCTCGCCGCGTTGTTGATTGTTTTTGCCGTCAGCAGACTTTCGCGCAAGTTACGTATGTTGGCACATGATGCCGAAAAGATTGCAAGCGGTGAGAAACATAAAATCAGACCGCTGAGCGGGTCGGATGACGTTAGTCAGATAGGTCGGGTGCTGGCGACATCCATAGATAATCTGCAGCAGGAAAAGCAAACTCTGGTGGCACTAAACACAGAGCTTGACCAACGAGTCGATGCTCGCACAAGAGACATACAAAGATTGTCTGCTGAATCGAGAGAAATTGCACTAACGCAGCAACGCTTACGTTTTGCTCGTGATATGCACGATACTCTTGCCCATTCCATGATGGCCGTCCTGACGCAAATAAGACTGATACGAAAAATCAGAAACCGCCTTTCAGAAAGTGACGTCGAAGCAGAGTTAGGGCGTGCCGAAGATGTCGCACTAAAAGGCTTAACAGAAGCCCGTGCCGCCATTCAGCAGATCAGAACCAACAACGTTCTCGACAAAGGTATCTCTGGGGCGTTGCATGAACTGGTTGAACGCTTTCGTGCCCGTTCAGGAATTCGATTCATACTAAATATTGACCCGCACAGCATCCGCCAGGAAGACAAACGCGGTGAAACTATTTACAGAATTGCAGAAGAGGCACTGCGCAATATTGAAAAGCATGCCAAAGCAACTGAAGTTAGTATCAGCCTCGAGCGGCTCGAACCGCCCAACCCTGACACCAATTCAATGCCCTATTTTAAGTTGGAGATTATAGACGACGGCGCAGGATTCAATACAGCAAGTGTCGCCTCGGGTCACTACGGTCTGGTCGGTCTTCGTGAGCAAGCCGCTTTGATTGACGGAGAATTGGTTATTGACAGTATGCCGGGTAGCGGCACAACAATTAGCTTAAAGTATTCCGCTTACCTCGAGTAACCTGACTTATCTGAATAACTCATATGCATGCACATTCGAATCAGGAGGTCGCCTTACTCTGCGTTTGGCTCAGCACCTGGTCCGGAGACTGACGAATAGTGATGTACACAACTAAAGCTACAACAGCAGCCCCTGCCAGATTATAGATCCAGTTAAGTGGATAAAATGCACCGGCAGCACCGACCAGTAGCAACGGATACATCCACCACTTCAACGGACCTTCACTGTATCTTTGCAAGAGCACGTTGAATGCATAAATCCCAAACAGACTAAAAATACCAATGCGGGCAACAGTCAGAAAATCACCACCAATAAGCGGCGTATAGGCAAAGATTAGCGGCACAATATACAAACCTTTTGCTATCTTCCACGCCTCCACTCCAGTTGCCATTGGCGGGGACTTGGCTATGCCGGCCGCAGTAAATGCTGCAAGACAAACCGGTGGCGTGACGTTACTGTCCTGACTTAGCCAGAATACAATTAAATGCGCAGTCAGCAGGTACGTGGTCATTGCTTCAACGTTGACTAACGCAGGCCGTACAACCACCGCAAGCTCGAACGGAATAGCAGCCATCAACTCCCACGCTTCGGCTTGCGTCATTCCGGTCGCCACTTTACTTATCAGTGGTGAGTCCACCAGCATAAACATACCGGAGGCTGCAGGATCCGTCACACCTCGCACAAGTTGCTCAACAATTTGCCCGTCAGCAAGCATACCAGCCAGTGCCGGTGCTGATAAAATAGACAAAACAATATAAGCCGCAGTTACCGGCAACCCCATGCCGAGCACCAGCGAGGCCAGAG
>CAZYRP010000105.1:0-17541 GCA_964649465.1 uncultured Granulosicoccaceae bacterium
CGGTAAGCCAAGGTTATTACCGAGCTTATGTACCTTGCCTATAATTTCATTGCAGTATTTCTGGCCTTTACCGATGGTATCCATAATTTCACGGGCAGCCATTGATACTTCTGCTGTATCTATACCGTACGGACAATACACTGAACAGCGTCTGCACTGAGAGCACTGATGAAAGTACTTGTACCAGTTGTCGAGCATCTCTTCGTCGAAGTCTTTTGCACCGACCAGCTTGGGGAGGTATTTTCCCGCCAATGTATAGTGGCGTCGATAAACTGATCGCAACAGGTCCTGTCGCGCTACCGGCATATTGTTTGGATCACCGGTACCGAGAAAATAATGACATTTGTCTGTACAGGCACCACATTTAACGCATGAATCCAGATAAACCCGCAGCCCTCTGGAGTTTTTAACCAGCTCTCCTAACTTTGCAATGCCTTTCTGCTGCCAGTCATCAACCAGTTCACCGGGGTAGCCGAGTGCCTCGTTATGGACAGGCTTGGCAACGAATGGCTGGCTATGTGACATCGCACCTTCCTTAACAGAAGGCACCGGCATGTATTCACCCAGTGCGGGTGTTTCAAACTCCGGTTTTTTATTAGCCACCGGTACTCTCCACAGATTCAGGAACACCTGATTTTGCGCTTGCACCACGACCCACATGCCTTCGCTCTCTGGGGTTATCAGCCTGGTTGCGCGACGGGCTGAAAAACAAACCGGGTGCGTGAAGAAGTTTTGAAAACGGAAAAATAATTAACAGAATTGCCACCAGTAACAGATGCATAAACATCACAACGCCACCGGAGAAATTCACAAACTCCAGTTGAACCAGGCCGAGGGCAAACTGTTTAACTGAAACGATGTCTGTGTGTGCCACAAACCGCATAAACAATCCGCTGCCAGCGATCAGAAGGATAAGAACTAACATCAGGTAGTCTGATGGAGCGGAGATGGTTCTGACTCGATCAACAAAGATGCGCCGACAAAGCAATCCGACCAATCCAATGACCATTGCCATGCCTGCAAATTTACTAAATGGAGCAAGCAGTGCCACCCACCACCAAACAGGCTCAATGAAATAACGCAGATGGCAAAGCAGCGCGACAAACAACCCTGCGTGAAACAGCCAGCCAAAGATCCAGGTGAACTTTGACGCCTTAAACAGGCTTTCGAAAAGAACAACTTCCCTCAACATACGCCCGACCACCCCGGCTTTAGTGACAGGTGCCGGGGTGGTCGGTATTTTGAGTGGTGCTGGCGTTGAGGCGTATTGAAATATCTTTCGTCCCACACCGACGATAAATACAAGCACAGCCAGATACAGTAGTGTGGTGACAATCATAGTGAATCGCCGTGGTGTACCAGTCGACGATCAGCGAGGTCGCAGGGCACCATAGGATTGACTAAACTACCGTTTGAACACGGCCAGCCGATCAAACGCAGCCAGTAGGCTTAGGCAAACCTGCATATTTACACGCCTGCTTGGCCGGTCCATAGGGATACAATTCATACAGATACTTGCCGTTACCGTATTCCTTGCCAAGCTTTTTACCAATAGCCTTTGTCAGAACACGTACTGCAGGCGCAATTTGATATTCTTCGTAGTATTCACGAAGAAAATTGATTACTTCCCAGTGATTGTCAGTGAGATCGCATTCATCAATCTCAGCCATAACCGTCGCTACTTCAGGTTCCCAGTCAGACAGATTTTCGAGGTAGCCCTCTTCGTCAGTGGCAAGCTCTTTTCCGTTTACTGCGATGCTACTCATAGCGTTCTCCGCTTTCGTCTTGTCGGAATATTCCGATGTTGTTTAATAGATTGACCGATTTAAAGCCAGGAATGTACGCGGTCGTGTTCGGCAACCAGCGTCACAAAGCCTTTGTAGTCAACTGACTTAAAACCTTCCACCAGCTTGCCGGATTCAAATCCGCGCGCATCCAGATCAGGCTGCAGAACATACAGCGAATGATTCTTGCCGGATTCAACTAGTTTTTGCTCTAAAACTGTTCCGTTGACCGCTACTACCACGGCATCTTCAATCAGCAATAGTCCGTCACCATCATTTATTCGTGACAGGCACTGGTCAAGGCTGCGCTTTTCAAACGGAGACTTGTTGACAATATTCAATGTACTCATCAGAAGCTCAAGACCACATCTTGTTGATCAATCAGCGCTATTGTGGCAGATCTGTCAATCACTTCAACATCGACCAGCAGATCATCTTCAGTCAGGCCTCTTTCGGCTAATGATTCTTTTTCAACGAACAATTTTTCCACATCATACATTTCAAGCGCACGGAATGCTTTAGAGAAATTCTTAAATTCGATGCCTTCAGGTTTTTGATCTTTCTTTATCTGGTAGACGCCATCATCGATAAACAGCATGCTGACATCCTGATCAAACGCGGCACCGATGAGGACAGTCTCGAGTGATTCAAGCGGGTAGATAGTGCCGTGCGGAGCACGGCGGTTTACATAGAGGAACTTCTTCTCTACTCCACCTTCGTATTCTTCTTCCATACCGCTTCGTGCCTCGTTGTTACTTTTTGTATACTTTCGAAAAACAGAATCGTGTGCTTAATCACCAAAGGTGATCAAGCGATCTGCCTCGATACCCGCTTCGATCAGCTGTCCCAGTCCTGATATTCGAAAGCCTTCTGCGATATTAGTGGCGTCTTTTTTGTTCCTATCACGCTCACCGTCGTCTACCATGCCGCGCCGCTGACAGGCGGCAACACAAAGCACCAGATCAACTTTGCGCTCCGCAGCAAGCTCGGACCATCGCTTTTGAATATGCCGATCATCCTGCGGCGGTGTCGTTAACCTCGAGCCGTTGTTAACACCGTCATGGTAGAAAAATACTCTGGGAACTTCGTGGCCCGATTCCAGCGCTGCTACCGCAAACTGATAGGCACTATCAGAAGCCTGATGTTGATACGGACCTTCATTTACAAGGATGGCTATCTTCACTGGTGATCTTCTGTTAAACACATGGCCATTGTTAAAATATTTGCAAGATAATTTAGACGGTCAGAATCGTATGTGGCTGGATGCGTTCAGGCTTTTTCTTGAACCACGCCAGTTGTCGATATGAAACTTGGTAAAAGGCAGCTCGGTAATTTCAAAGAAACGCGGCCAGCCGATTCTGTCAATCCAGTCGTTAATACGCTCCCAGTCTTTGGCGTTTTCCTTGTATGCATAGAGAATCTTCTTTACGACTTCAGTTGCCTCAGGCCAGCGAGGAGGATTATTCGGAATGCCTGCTGCTACAAGTTTCTGGAAAGAAGGTTTACTACGGGCATTTGAATGATTGCCGCCAACCCAGACTGCAAGCTTTGAATGCTCCGGATCGTTGATTTGCATTGGAGGACATGGCGGGTAGCATGCGCCGCAGCAAATACATTTTTTTTCATCAACTTCGAGTGACGGTTTGCCATTGACCATTGCCGGCCTGATTGCAGCCACCGGGCAGCGAGCCACCACAGACGGACGTTCACAGACATTGGCAACCAGATCATGATTAATCTTGGGTGGCTTGGTGTGCTGGATATTAATAGCAATATCACCCTGTCCGCCGCAGTTAATCTGGCAGCACGAGGTAGTGATGTGTACACGGTTTGGCATTTCTGCACTGGTGAACTCGTGAATCAGTTCATCCATCATTGATTTCACAATACCCGAAGCATCTGTACCCGGAATATCGCAGTGCAACCAGCCCTGAGTATGCGAGATCATTGCCACTGAATTTTGTGTTCCACCGACAATAAAACCTGCATCAGTAAGCGCTTTAATCAAAGGCTCTACCTTGGCTTCTGAGTCCACCATATATTCGATATTGGAGCGGATAGTAAATCGCACATGACCATCACCGTATTCATCACCGATATCACATAAGGTGCGCAGAGTGAAAACATCCAGTATGCGCTGAGTACCTGCTCTGACAGTCCAGATTGCCTCACCACTCTCTGCGATATGGCATAGTACACCGGGCCTTGGGTGAGTGTGATTAACCCATTGGCCGAAGTTTCTTAGCATGACCGGATGAACGTACTGCATGCCATCCGGGCAACCACTTTCAATGGCCGGACGCATTACCTTCTTTTCTTTTTTTACGGGCGCATTGGTAGCCATTAGGCTGCACCTCCTGCTGCTGCATCTTTTTCATCCAACCCTGCACGCCGCTCGAACCATTTAGCAGCCTCGGCATCCCATTCGTCGAGCCGTACGTAAGAGCTCTCTCGCGGGTGATCAATCATTGCGGGGTCTACATCAACACCAATACCTTCGAGAAAATTAACCAGCCCGATGCGTTCTATCATTTCACCGGTGCGCTCATGTTCCAGCGCGTTCTCGGCAAAGAAATCGATAGTCTCTTCTGCGATCTCTGTAATTCTCTCGAAGTCTTCGTCTGTTTCAAGGCGCATAAACGGCACGATAACGGTGCCGAACAGATCGCCTATTTTCAGCGTACGTTTGCCACCAATCAGGATACTCACGCCTTTGTCATCACCGGGGCTGAATGCAGAAGGCACCACATTCAGGCAATGCATGCAGCGAACACAGTTGCTGTTATCTACCTCCACCGAATCATCGTCTTTAAGTGACAGCGCGTTGGTCGGGCAACGGGTAATAATGTTATCGATGGTGTGCTGACGACCTTTGCGAGCGACGTAATCTTTAAACGCCTGCTGATCAACTTTCATGTCATCACGCCAGGTGCCGATCACTGCGAAATCGGCTCTTTCTATTGAGTTCATGCAGTCGTTGGGACAGCCAGAGACTTTAAATTTGAATTTATAAGGCAATGCCGGTCGATGGATATCATCGGTGAAGTTATTGACCAGTGTGCGGTGAATACGGTGCTCGTTAGCGCAGGATTGCTCGCAGCGTGCGCCGCCGACGCAGGACATCGCTGTGCGAACACAAGGGCCGGCACCGCCGAGATCAAAGCCGTATTCGTTGATCTCATCAAAAAAGTGCTGAGTATTTTCAGTGGTGGAGCCGATAAACATAATGTTTCCGGTTTGGCCATGAAAAGTCACCAGGCCGGATCCGTGTTTCTCCCAGCTGTCTGCCAGATTGCGGAGCATATCTGTTGTGTAGTGATTGCCAGCCGGCGGCTGCACACGCAGAGTGTGGAACTCCCGTGATTTCGGAAACATGTCGCCGACTTCTGAAAACCTTGGAATAATACCGCCGCCATAGCCGTAGACGCTGACCGTGCCGCCCTTCCAATAGCCTTTGCGGGTTTTGTACGAGTGTTCCAGCTGACCAAGCAGATCGTTCGCCATGCCGTTGACCCGGTCACTGGGATGATCATCACGCAGGCGTTTAATTCCGGAGACGAAGCTGGGCCACGGGCCAGTTTCGAGGTGGTCAAGCATTGGCGTTTCGTGATTATTTTCGGAATCGGAATCTTTCATTTGGCCTCTCAAAAAACCACCGGAAAACACAATTGTTCATTGCTGAATTTACCGTGGGAATTACATTGTGCAATTCCCCACTACATTGTAGATAAACGTACCGTTCATTCCTATAAGCCTTTATAGACAAACCCGGCGCGGCGTCTATCTCTAAAGGAATACAAAATAGTGATAACAGCAGGTCCGCACGGTCGCACAAGCAGCCTGGCAGTACAACCGGGATTTGCTTCCACCGTGCTACCATTGCTATACAGACATTTGCCAGATCATTTGCCGGAAAACCCGTATCAAACCCACCCGAACACTAATGGCACTGCCGGCACAGTATGACGGCAAGTCCGATGCTTACCGGGCATGGAGGGACAAACGCCTGCAATTAGCGGATCAGTCTCCTGATGGCAAAGTACCAACAATTGCGCTCGCACCAGAACTTGACTCCAGCAGCAATTGCAACGCTCTTGAGGAGTTGTGCAAAAACGTTCGAGACCATGGTTTCGGGGTCTATCATTACGGCGGCACCGAGAATTATCCGGCCGATGAGGTTGAACAGCTTCATCGGCTGCTGTCACTGACCGTGCACGACAGTGGCGTTGTAAGCGATAGTGGGAATCTGTCACTTCTTAAAGACCTAAGTGGCAATTCGAACACATCAAGTCGCGGAAAATTCATACCGTATACATCCAAGGCTATGGGATGGCATACCGACGGATATTACAACGACCGCGCAAAGACACTGCGCTGCTTTACACTGCACTGCATAAGCCCCGCTGCAACCGGCGGCACGTTGTCAATGATTGACTACGAGCTATTGCTTATAGCGTTGCACGACGAAAACCCGGAATTGATTGAACTGCTGTGCCACACAAAAACGATGACTCTGCCTGCCAACAAAGATAACCTCGGTCACGATCGACCCGACCGGCATGTGCCAGTATTTTTCGGTCATACAGATGGCACCCTGGGTGCGAGATTTACCACCCGTACGAAGAATATCGAATGGCGTACAACAGAAACGGCTAACGCCGCGCAGCGTGCAGCGGAGATCCTGCAGGAACACACGCACTGGCATCACAGACTGCGCCTGCGGGCTGGACAGGGCATAATCACAAGAAACATACTGCACAAGCGTGAAGCGTTTGTTGATGCACCGGATGCTGCTCCGAGACAAATGCTGAGAGGCCGCTATTTGCAGGCACCGATAATGCGCCAGGACAGTCTTTAAGAGTTATATAATAAATTGAGATTTTGTTTTTGTCGGTGGAAAACGGGAAACTTTTACCATGCTACATGTCAGTGATTTACTACTGCAGCATCGCGATGTTGCCACCTTCGAAGAACTGATCGAGATAGTTAAGCTCAGGTCCAGGGATGAAATGTTTTTCCGTATGGATTTGAAGCCACCTTATCCTGACACACCGAACAATTGGGAAATGATTTTGGAGGCAGCATTCAACAGCCCGAATGAAGCCGCCCCGCTGACTGATCCCCTCGCCGCTCCTCTCGCTGACCCTTTGGCCGCCGCAAATAGCGCTGTAAAAACCGATAAAGACTCGAATTAAAACCGGAACCAGCATCTAACACACTGATGGACTCTGAAAAAAAAACAATCCTCACCGGCGAATTAAACTGGTCTGAAGCTGAACGACAATTGCTTGATCGTGCATCGCCCGCAGACAGAGAATTGCGACTACAAGACCTGCAGGAGCAACTACAGGGTCTGCCGGAACATAATCAATCTTTTGAACTGCAACGCGCAATTATTAACCTTGAAATAGCCGGCTTGCAGCTTGATCTTGATGAAAAAGATGATGCTTGGCAACGCGCGCGCTCAGTGGTAGAGGTACTCATCAGTCATCAACATTTTGAAGATGCGGCCCTTGCCTGCCAATACGTTTATTTATGCAATAAGGAAGATGCCATCTGTGCAATTGGTCAATCTGCGTGGCTATCGGTTACCTACCCGGTTAATCCGCACCTGACGGTAAATGTACTCGATCATATAATCGATGAAACTCCGGATGAATCTGATGGAGCAGCAGTTGCCGCCGCCACAGCTCACTATGTGGCTGACATACGCAGCAATGATGATGAACATGAACAGATCAAGCTCTTCACGGGTGCTATGTTAGCTCGCGTGGCACGACGCCACAGCAATGTTGAATCACAGGACAAATTCGAAAGATGGGTTCGAATACTGGAACTGGATGAACCGGAAAAATTCCTTGTGCGATTGCGCAATGTCATTGACGTTATGGTGCAGGAGGACTGGTGGTTCGATCGAGAAGCCCTAACCAGCGCAATACCTGACTCACCGGCAGAAGAATAGAAATGTCGGTCTGGGTAGAAAGCAACGACGAAAAAGAAGCGGCTTTTACCGCTTCTATGACCGATGTTATTTTTAGAATCGACTGTCAGTGTTTGCCGGTGGATCACGCAGCTGCATTGTCTGTTGCATTGTGTGATCTTGTACCCTGGTTAAAACTGCTGCCAGCAGCAGGCGTTCACCCGATTCATGTGGCCGGTTCCCAGAACGGCTGGCAACGTCCGGAAAAAGAAAACCAGTCGCTTCTGTTGTCAAAAAGAACCCGTTTGAGAATTCGCATTGATACAGATCGACATGAAAAACTGATTCAGTCGTTAGAAAATAAGTCCGTTAAGGTTGGTCAACACACACTTAAAATACTTACCGGTCGTATAGCCCCGCTTCAGCCGGTGACCACCTTATTTTCCCGCTACACTTTCTATTTGCAAAATGACACTGAGCCGTCAGATGAGAATGCTTTTGTGCAGCAGGTAATTAACCAATGTAAAAGCAACGGTTACACGCCAACTAAAGTACTCTGCGGGCGCTCAGGCATTATGGTGGTGGATGGTAAAAAGATTCCAGTCAGAAGCGTAATGCTTGCTGATGTGCCAGTAGAGCATTCTCTACCACTTCAGGAACGAGGACTTGGTGATCTTCGCCTTCACGGTTGCGGAATACTGATTCCACACAAGGATACAGCTGCTGTAAATTAGCGGTGCAAATCAATTATCTGTTCGAAAGTAATGATGCACCCGCTTCCGCAGCGAGTAACTCGACCACAGAATCTCTGGCGCCGAAATAATCACTGATTCTGATATCGACCTGCGGACAACTTCGCTTTTTCTCCTTCACTAACTCCGGTACATCCTCTGCTACATGTCTGCCTCTGGAGAGAAAATACGGAAACACCTCAATCTGAGTAGCTCCGTGATCGATGCAGTCCTGAATTCCGTCGGGAATAGAAGGCTCAGACAACTCGAGAAAGGCACAGGTGGTGTAAGCGGCAATGTTTTCGGAATGCTCAGAGACCTGCCGTGCAAGATCTCTGATTTCTTCATTTGAAGCTTCACGACGACTGCCATGAGCAACGAGCAATAGTGCTATCATAGATATGTGCCGCCTGCGGTAGTTTCTGATTAACCTCGATTCAGCCACAGCAGTAGTGAACAAAAAGTGAATATTGAATTTCGCTTGTCGAAAGCTGAAACTTCCTAAAGATCGATGGCTTGCTAGCCGAATTCATCTGGGTCAAAACCCGCTTTAAGATAGTACTCTCGTGCCTTTGCTTCATCTTTATCGACACCCTGGCCCTCCATATACATCATTCCCAGGGTAGACCATGCACCGGCCAGACCGCTGTCTCCGGCAAGCTGTAAAAGCCGTGATGCTTCTTCAGCATCTTTTTCGACTCCTTCACCAAACAAATAGCAAATGCCGAGAGCATGTTGCGCCAGTCCGAGTTCCTGATCCGCTGCTTTTTTCATCAAATCAGCGGCTTTTTTAGGATGGGCAATCACACCGAGTCCATTCTGTTGCATAATGGCGCATCTGTATTGAGCTTCCGATGTTCCGGCGTCAGACAGCGGCTCCAGTAGTTGCCAGGCCCGCCTGAATTCTTTTGCCTCAAAGGCAGCAATACCACTGGCTAGTTGCATATCGTCGTCGTTCATAAATACTCTTTGATCAATCCTGAATGCGTGAATGATTGCAGTTGTATCGGGGATAGTGATCGTCGCTTATTAACTATCTTGTGACGACAAAGTATAACCAGTCAACCACAACGGAGTTAACCCCTCTTTATTTTTACTGAAATGCGGCATACTTTAATACAGAATTATGCGGAACATGGTTAGAGCAGAATATTCATGAGATTAAAAGTATGTGAATTAGCCGAGATTCCGGTAAAAGAAATGCGCTGTGTGTCGCTTAGCGATCGCAATGTACTTGTTGCGCATACAGAGAACGGTGTGTTTGTGGCTGATGAAATGTGCACCCACGAGGACGCCCGTTTGTGCGACGGAAATCTTAGTGGTCATCTTGTAAAGTGCCCTTTGCACGGCAGTCGTTTTGATCTAACCACAGGTAAAGTGCTGGATGATCCTGCAGAGGATAATCTGGTGATCTACCCCACAGAGGTCGTAGATGACACCATTTATATTACCCTTGAAATTCCATCTAAGGACTAACCATGCCAAAAGTCACCGCTGAGGTCCCGCCTGTTGCAGATGCCAGTTTGATGCATTCTGTGATTCAACGTGTTGCTACTGGTCCTGAGCTCAGCAAAAACATTTCCTACGATGAGTCCCGCTCAGTAATGAACGCTCTGCTTGACGGTACAGCAGACCCGGTTCAGGCAGCAGTGTTCTTAATTGGATTACGAATGAAGCGCGAGACCGATGATGAGGTCAAAGGCGTGCTCGATGCACTGCGGGATGCGACAGTACAGGTAAAAGCTAATGCCGATCACGTTGTCTCATTTTCAGATCCGTACAACGGGTTTAATCGCACGCTGCATGCATCACTTTTTGCACTACCGGTGTTAGCCGCCTGCGGTGTGAGTGCCTATTCAAACGGTGTTGAAATGGCCGGTCCGAAGTTTGGTGTAACCCACCATACAATTCTGAAAGCACTGGGTGGCAATCCGTTGCGGCAAATGGATGAGCTTGCCCACCGTCTGGATGATAAAACCATTGGTTGGGGCTATGCAGATCAAAGCGTCTTTTGCCCAAAACTATATAGCCTTAATGGTCTGCGACAACAAATCATCAAACGCCCGGTGCTCAGCACCACTGAGGTAATGCTTTCACCGGTTGAAGGTAAATTGAAAACCCATCTCGTTACAGGCTACGTGCACAAGCCCTACCGCGAAGTTTATGCCATGCTCGCACGACACATGAACTATGAGTCTCTGCTGTTAATCCGTGGTACCGAGGGTGGAGTCATTCCTTCGTTTCGTGCCAAGGTGCATCTGGTGCGCTATCAGGGTGATAACAAAGAGGAAGAGCACGACATTGAGCTCGAACCAATGCAGCTTGATCGAGAGTATCGTGCAGAGGATATACCGGAGACTCTGCCTGCACCTGACTCTGCATCAGCTCCACTTGGTATGAAATGGGATATTGATGCACTCGCGGCATTGTGTGCAGAAAAAGGCTTACGTGCACTAGATGGCGAAGAAGGCCCGGTTTATGATGCGGCAGTCATTGGTTGCGCCCTGACCCTGTGGCATACAGGACGATGTGCATCGATGCCTGAAGCAGCAGCTACAGCTCGCGCTGCTATAAAATCAGGAGAAGCCATGAAACGACTTCAGGCAGGCTTATAATCGACTGCTAAAAGTATTCACAATCCGAAAGACTATATTGTAATGGATATCATTTTCATCACAGATTTACGCGCCGATGCAATCATTGGAATCTATGACTGGGAACGCAATAAAAAGCAGACTATCTCAGTTGATATTGAAATGAGCACCGATGTTTCGAAGTCGGCTGCGACAGATCGGATTGAGTCAGCACTGAACTACAAGGCAATATCAAAACGTATAGAACAGTTCATAACCGATAGTGAATATCAACTCGTTGAAACACTCGCGGAAAAAATATCTGAGGTAGTTCAGAATGAGTTCGATGTATCCTGGTTACGGCTGACGCTACACAAACCAGGCGCACTAAGTAACTCAAAAGATGTTGGTGTGCGCATCGAAAGAGGCACAAAACAGTAGACCGTAGCGTTAAACTCGCTAAAGAAAATGCGTATAAAAGAAGCCAGCCTCAGTGCGAGGTGTCGCAGGTTCAACCACTCAGCGCTAGTGGCTCAGAGTCATTTGATGATCGCGCCCGGAAGATTTTAAGAGAGAGCATTCCAACTATCATTGAGATAAAAAACACCCAGGTGGTTTCAGGTGATGCAGTGAGGGCCGCGAGCGCAGGTCCCGGACACAAGCCTACCATTCCCCAACCAATGCCAAAGAGAATCGGACCGGCAATCAACGATCTGTCAATATCAGTTCGTGTTGGAATCGAAAAGCTATTAGCGAATATCGGGCGGTCTTTTGTTAACACCTTTCGATAGCCGAAAAAAGTTACCGCTACGGCACCAGCCATCACAAAGGCTAATGAAGGATCCCATTGGCCAAACAGGTTGAGGAAACCAATCACCTTGGCAGGGTTGATCATTCCCGAGACAATCAGACCACCGCTAAATAAAAATCCGGATAGAAAAACACTGAGATACCTCATTGCCATACTCCGGTGGCTGTACGAACAACCAGCACAGTGATAATCGCAGAGAACATGAATACAACGGTTGCCACTATAGAACGGGTAGACAATCGCGACAGACCGCAGACGCCGTGACCAGAGGTACAGCCGTTACCCATAACTGTGCCCACGCCAACCAGCAGCCCACCAGCTACAAGAAAGAGTATATTTTCAGTGACTTCTACAACCGGACGGTAGCCCAAAAACAAGCTTGCGGCGAAGGGTGCAGCTAATACTCCCAACACAAAGCTTATTCGCCAGTTCTCAATAGCGGAAAACGGTGGTAGTAGCTGCTTTAGAATACCACTGACACCTAACGTTCTGCCATGAGTTGCCATCAACATGACGGTAGCCACGCCGATCATCGCTCCACCTAGTAACGCGAAAAGGTATTCATGCATTTAAAAGTAGTCCCGGTTAGTTTTAACTTAAATTATTTACAGTAGTTTTCGTAGAGGAAGGCAATGAGCTTTCCAACTTTTTGGTCTGTGATCGAATAGTAGATCGTTTGACCTTCTCGTCTGGACGACAACAGGCCTTCGCGCTTTAACAGGCTTAATTGCTGCGACATAGCCGGTGGTTTCATTTCAAGCATCTCACACAAGTCACCCACACATTGTTCCGATTCAATCAGGTGACATAAAATCATCAAACGGTTGGGAGCAGATAAAAGCTTTAGCAGGCCGGCTACGGCTTCCGCAGATTCTTCAACATTTTTTACCTTCATGCTAAACCCGCGTGTGGAGTATCAAACAACTGTTCGGTACTGCTTAAGATTTATTAATCCTATATACAGTGGCATCTACTGAAGCTTAACTTTTCCTTTGACGAAATCTGCATCAGTCTTGTAATTATTATGACCACCTTCCAACAGGCAATCTTTACTTCTGCCGGAAAAAAACAGATACAGCTGATCGTGAAAAAATTCTAAACGGGTTCGATCTGTTGACACTGTGCGACGACTGGAAATCAATGTATTCACGCATTGTCGGTTGTATACGGACGCATGCCTTTCCGCATCGGCTGTGAATTTTTCAGCCGAGGCCTGATCTTGAAAATGCACTGTGTTCCCGTTGTTTTCAACAGGGATCATACGATCGCTGCCTGCTACTTTTAGCTGTGAGTCGACTTCTAATAAATGATCGGGCTCGGCTGCCTGAATAAACCCTGCAATACAAATGGAAGCTAACAACAGCGATCTTTTAATAGCTGCTTTAACCGAAGTTGTAATTGTAAGTGGTTTCAATAAATTCTCTTGCTTCAAGTTGTTTCACATGCAGGTGTAATGCAATATATTCGAATATTAGAATATATGCAATTAATTGTGTTTTTATTTTTAATATTTCAGCTGCATTTGATCTCGGCTAAGGTCGAAGCAGACAAAATTTGTATCAGTTATACATTCAATAAATTCATGAATTTTTGATCGATGTGGTTCTTCAGTTTCCATACCCAACGTCCGCTAAACGTCACGCCGTTGCGACCGCCCACTGCTTCTTTATCGCCCAGTGACAACAGAGACAAGAAATCTGTTTGTAAATCAACAGGTCTAAGTTTTTCGGGTGCACCACCACACACCGCTCTGAGGTTATCTACAAGGTACGGTGCCTGGCGAACCGCATAGACACCTGCCTTGGGACGCGGATCAAATAACATGTCAGCACAATCTCCGGCGGCGAATATATTTTCGTGACTTTCACTCTGCAGGTATTTATTAACCGATATAAAACCCTTGTCTGATGTGGCGAGTCCTGTGTTGCTTAGCCACTGTGCAGCTGCGGCACCTGTGCACCAGATACTTTTTGTCAGTGCAACTTGTCGACCATCAGTTGCAGTCAATCCGCCCTCACCGACTTCAGCAACACGGAAACCCGGATGTAAGGTGACCTTATGTGCTGCGAGTGCCGATTCAACTGCCGCAACGACCTTTGAAGGGTAGCCGGGTAACACATGCGGGCTTGAAAATAGCAGGTGAAAGTTGAGATCTTTCTGTTCCTTTAGACGATGTGACATCCCCAGAACCAATTCAACACCGCCTGCCCCTGCACCCACAACACCCCAGCGTCCATTGCCTTCCGGTTCCTGCGATGCCTGCAATAAAGACTGCCAGATAGTTCCAAACTGACTGACAGGCTTTACGCCTACCGCATAATCACGCGCACCAGGTACAGACAGATCGGGAGTGGAGCCTATGTCAATACTCAGGTAATCATAGTTAACGTCGGGATGCGAGTCGATTGAAATGGCATTCGAGTCTGTATTGATGCCATCAACTCTTCCGCAGATATAGCGGATATTTGCCCACTCACACAGGCGTTCAAGGTCAACATGGGCATCACGATAAGTATAGTGACCCGCAACAAAGCCCGGCAGCATACCGGAGTATGGTGTTAACGATTGCTCCGAAATCAAAGTCAGCCGAACACCATCGATTGGTTTTAAACCCAGCTGCCTGATTACCAGAGCGTGTGCATGACCACCGCCGATAAAAACAAGATCTTTTTGCGCTGTTGTCATTTTAACTACTTGAGTGGCATTGTCAGCTGCTGAAACCTACCGGATGGCTGCTTATGTGTTTACGGCGTTTCTGCCCACAGGGAACGTGCTAAAAAACGGTAAAAACCTGCGGCAGAATTATTTCTCGACAATTCTGGATGTGCGTACGCCAACGATGTGACAAAGCGGGCAAATTTTAGTCAGGGATGTAGACATTACCAGAGCACCTATTATGGCCGATGCAACAGTAGCTGTACTGGTTGGAAAAAGATCGACGGGAGTGAGATACAGAGGAGCGATCATTATCGCACCTGAGACTACTCTGAAAATCTTATCTACCGTTCCTATATTATCTAACATGGTTATTTGCCTTAAATCTATTGGCCCAAAGGCTGAGCTTACTTAAAAAGAGATATTCTATCAGTGACATTGTCACTAAGACGTCACTGATATGTTCGCAGCAATTACTTTATAACGGGCAAGCCCGCTTTGTTCCAATCATTGATTCCACCGGTAAGGTGAATGATGTTGGTGAATCCGGCACGCTTCATTATCGGCATAGTTTTACTGCTTCGAACACCGCTGCGGCAATGGACCAGCCATGTTGTATTTTTGTCCAGCTTGCTGAGCTCATCCTTGAATTTTCTGGAGTAGTAGTTGAGGTTGATCGCATCTTTAAGATGACCACGGTTAAATTCGAAACCAGTTCTTACATCGAGTATTTTTATTTCCGGGTCGTTCTGCAAGAGTTCCATCGCTTGTGCTGCACTCACATCCAGTACTTTGAACTCAGCGTCAGCGTCAACAGCAGAGACGAAGAACATCGAAAACGCCAGCGCCAAAGAAAGCATTGCGAGTTTTATGGATATCGTGTTGAAAGGCTTGTTAAGTGCAGTAACAGAAAAATTGGCGTTGGCGTTCATGAATTAAGTCACTTCGATTGTTTACAGGAATTGAATTACAAACTATTGAGTCAAGCTATGAAGTATAGGCGTCATGCCAGAGAAGAAGTTCCATGATATGAAAAATTCGTTAAAAAAATCTGAACACGCGATGCAACCTTGTGATTTGGTTCAACTGGCACGCTGACTTGTGTGACTTTGTCACATAAGTCAGTGCACAAACATCGATCACTCAATTATTAACAGAGCCTGTACAAATTGTATTTTCAATAAACCCAAAATACTAAATCATCAGGACATTGTGGACGGGATGCTGTGGTTTCTGTGACAACAGGTATTGACACGTTTGATCCGCTTCAATCGGATTGCGCAATATATCTTTCCGAACCTAAACTAAAACGGAAAATATCGAGGAACCTGCTGCTGATACTGATGATAATCATCGCCGTAAATACGGAGCAGTTTGCGCTCTTCGAAAGCAGTTCCAACTACCAGATAAACCGTGCCCCAAATAGCAGTCCAAAGCTCAAATGAGTTGATCGCACCACCCCACAACAATAAAAACGCACCTGTATATAAAGGGTGGCGAACCCATTTATTTAGACCGCTAATTTGTAACGGCTCATTGGAAACCGCGCTTACCCGCTCCCCGGTGAACAATTGAGTTACACCACTGAAGCGGCCTAAATCATACCTGGCCAGCGCTGCGACTAACACGACAAAACCGAGCGCCTGTATACCGAAGCTTACGACATCCACAAGCTGGTTGCTCAGAATTGGAAAGCGGCTTTCACTCAGAAGATACTTTCCGAGCAGTAGCACCAGTACAATTTTGACGGTTGCGAAAACGTTATATATCAGGCGATATGCACGACCCAGATAGGCTTCAAGCTTTTCCTGAGCAGCGCGTCTGGCAAGTACCGAATGCATTGCTCCGAACAGAAACCATGCGAACGCGTATAGAAATATATTAAACAAAGAGTTTTACGGAACCTGTAAAATTATTGCTGGAGAATCACTATTGCCTGCTTAACAGATATTGTACAACAGGCCGGCCGGATTTGGTTCGGTACTAACCACTCCGTGAGACATCCTGGTGCTCCAGATGCATACTATGCGGTTAGCGGGAAATTTTATTTTTACGATGGCACAAATCTATAGGCATTATTGCTGCGCTCAGCATAACCTAACCCGGGATGCGGTAAGTGAAACCCTAATATTCGCATCTTGTCTGCAGCAAGCCGGTCCAGTAGTTTTTTTCGGGTGGCCTGGGCCGTTGCCTGATCCTGATCTCCACCGGCAGGCCATTCAGACTTCTGAAAAGAAATAACCGGATGAGTGATGGCATCTCCCAGGATCATTATAGATTCTGATCCGCTGTGCAAAGCAAAGGAGGTATGCCCGGGGGTGTGTCCCGATGTATCAACTGCTTCGATGCCACTTAATAATTCATCTCCGTACTGGAACAATTGAATTCTGTCTTGCAGGAACTCCATTCGGTTTTGAGCGCCGACAGCAAATGCCTTGCGAGCATCTGGAAGGTTGTCAATTGTGTCGTCGGATTGCCAATAGTCCCACTCTATCGCATTCATATGAAAGTTAGCTTCAGGAAAAGCCAGTTCGTCAAAATCGTCGATCACTCCCCACAAATGATCAGGGTGTGCGTGGGTAAAGACCACATCGGTTATATCCGACAGATCAATATCCATAGATTCGAGAGTCTCAATTAATTTACCGGCGCTCGGCATAAAGTTAGGGCCTGAACCCGCATCGAATAAAACAAGCTGATCTTCATTTCTCCAGAGTGAGGCGTTACAGGCGGGTTTGTATGTCTCAGACGATAACGAGTGCTCTTTCAAAAGCGATTCGAGCTCTGTTTGCGGAAAATCGGGTGGCACCATGAAATTACCGGGCAGTACCAGATTACCGTCAGTGACGACGGTTAAACTGGTGCTGCCCAGCTGGACCTCTGAGGCTAAAGAGTTACCTGGCAGGAAAGGCACTAAAGTGCTGACAGCACTTCCTGCAGTAATCTTTAAAAATTCCCGACGATCCATTTGCATGCTCCTAGCCAAAGATATCTTTGGTAATTCCATCATACCAACCAAGAGACTCTTCAAAAGTCGCCTTACGGGTTGCATCGTCTTCATCACCCT
>CAZYRP010000106.1:0-17389 GCA_964649465.1 uncultured Granulosicoccaceae bacterium
CTCGGCATGCTCCTAAGGTTTTGCCACCCGCGTCGAAGCCAGGTCGTCCCCTTATTTTGTACTGCATTCAGTATATAGCGTCGCTTCCGGCGAATTCAATAGCGGGTAGTGTAATTGTGCGAATGTTCCTGAAGTCTGCTGGCTTCGAATATTCACCGGGCGCAGGAATAAGCCTGTCTACCCGGGCTTTGCGAATAATAATCGGAATTGTGTGAGCAGCGTTTTGCCAAGATCTTTTACATCCCGAATAGTGATCGCCCGCTGGTAGTAGCTGGTAACGTCGTGGCCGATGCCAATTGCTGCCAGTTCCAGGTTTTGCTGCTGCTCTAAATGACGAATAACCTGATGCAGGTGGTCAACGAGATAGTTCTCTTTATTGGCGGACATGGTACTGGTATCAATCGGTGCGCCGTCTGATATGACCAGTAATATCTTTCTCTCTTCCGGTCTGCGTTGTAGTCGGTCGTTTGCCCAGAGCAGTGCTTCGCCGTCGATATTTTGCTTGAGTAAATCCTTGTGAAGCATCAGACCAAAGCCGGTTCTGGCGCGTCGATACGGGACTTCAGCTGATTTGTATATGATGTGGCGCAAGCCGTTTAGTCTGCCGGGGTCTTGCGTTTTGCCTTGTTCCTTCCACAAACTAAACAAAGGGCCGCCGTGTAGTTCGGTGGTAGTGAAGCCGAGTATCTCTACCGAAATTCCGCAGCGTTCGAGTGTTTGAGCGAGGATGTCTGCGCAGGATGCTGCAATCGCTATAGGTTTGCCCAGCATTGATTTGGAATTATCAACCAGCAGCGTGACGACAGTATCTCTGAACTCCACATTGCTTTCTTCCTTAAAGGAAAGTCCGCTGTGCGGTTGGGTGATGATTCTGGTTAGTCTGGATGCATCCAGCAGGCCTTCTTCAAGATCAAATTTCCAGTGGCGATTCTGGTTGGCCATCAATAACCGCTGTAGCTGCCCCGATAGCTTGCCAACGATTCTTGCGTGTCGTTCGATATGTTCATCGAGGGTTATGCGAAGGGCATTTCTATCTTCATCGTTGTACAGCTTGTTTGCATGAACTATTTCATCAAAGGTATTGCTGTAGCTCTGGTAGGGCGCTGATTCGGGTTGTAATACAGATGCGTTTGACTCTGTGTCTGCATCTACCGGTGCATCGCGGTTTTTAGTGATGTCTTTATCGAAATCCGAATCACTGTCGCCCTCTATTATTTTCTCTTCGCCTTCTTCGTAATCGTCTCGCATGTCGATACTGGCGAGGCTTGAGTCTTCATCGTCATCTTCAGAGACTTGTGTGTCATCCGGCTCCTGGTCTTTGTCGGCTTTTTCTTCCTGCTTGGCGCGATCTGCGCTATCCGGGTCAGAGACGCGGTTTGTGGTGTCCTCGTTTATTGTTGCGATTATTTTAAGAGACAGCTGCGCGAATTCGTTTTGATCATTGTTATGCCTGCTGAGCTGTGGCCATAGTTCCCGAGTGCCGCTTAACAACGCTTCCTCCCAGGTTGAAAGCGCTTCGGTAACAGCGTCTGAAGTGATAAGTGGCTGGCCAAGCGCTTTTTTTGTTAGCCACGAAAACACCAGTTTGAGTTGGTCCGCGTCATCGGAGAGTGCTTCCGGGATGGTTTGCTGCCAGAGTGCTGCAAGATTGCGGGCTAACCCGGGTCTGTGTATCGAGCCAAGGGATTCACACCGTAGTCTTTCCATCTCATGAAACAGTGCGCGCGCGAGCAGAGAGTACGGTTGGTATCTCAGATGAGTATCGCTGCAATGATGTGCAGCGACTACGGCTATGGAGTCACTGATCCCGCGAACCACCGAGCGATTTTCTAATTGGTTTGAACCTGGTGCAGGTGTTGGCATACCGAGTCGAACTGCAATTGCCGAGTCGTCCGGAATTACTGACAGCTCAGGGTCTTGAGCAATAGCTTTGGCACTGTCTGCAATCGGCTTTTCAGCGGGTTGGGTTGTGTTTTGAGGTTTGGACATAGAGCGTGGATTATGAGTGATCCCGTGCGTCGTGATTGGGTTAATTGCCAAAAATTCTCATCAATAACTCCTTGGCCTGAAATTACAGTGATTTGGATAGATCGATTTCCGGCCCTTACCTTGCAGGCTATTTCGATCCGAATCCGAACTTAAACACGGCAACAGGTAGTTTCCAGAATGAATCTTATTCCTACCGGAAAAAAAGCAGCGCATTTGGTAGCACTCACAACAGTGGGCACATTGATACTAGCTGGTTGTAGCACCGCAAATAAAGCGCCGGACCTTCCCGGTCCGGTGGTATCAGCCACAAGCTATGAAGACAGGCTTTCAACCGGAATTTATGCAGTGGCTGGAATCGGCCCGAGTCGCCTTGAGCCCGATACTTCACGTGCGGATGGATTTGATACGGATGACCGGGTAGAGCCTGCCGGACAAATTACTATCGGTGCTGACCTTACCAAACACTTTTCAATTGAGGCGCACTCAGCTGATCTTGGCAGTGCCGGTTTGTCACCCAGTGGCCGCATTAATTATCACGTGAATGGTGCCAGCGCGCTGTTTTATGTTGGTGGTAACCGGGGGCGTTTTCGTCGCCAGGGTTTGACAGGTTTTGGGCGTCTGGGTGTCGGGGCTCTTGAAAATTCGGCAGTGGGTGATGTGCAGTTTGAGCAGGAAAACAATACTCATGTGCTGTATGGCGCTGGGCTTGAGTATATGACGGATATTGGTCTCGGACTAAGAGCTGAAGGTGTGGTGTTTGATACCGATGTTCAATATGCACAGTTGGGGTTGATGTATCGCACCGGTCGCAAAAAGCAATCGGAGCGACCCAGGCTGGCAGCTGCCGAGCCGAAGCCGGCGCAGAAACGACCTAAGCAACCAGTTCTTGCCGCAGCTGTACCGGTAGTACCGAAAGCAGCACCTGTAGCTGATGTCTGCAGCAACCTTGGTAATGCGCTTGAAGGTATTGTGTTCCCCACTGACTCAGCGGGACTGACAATGCAGTCTGTGCGTGTGCTAAATGAGGTTGCTGCTACCCTGGCTGAATGCCCTGATCTGTTTATTGAGCTCAGCGCACACACTGATGGCAGAGGTACTGAAGGGTACAACGAAGGATTAGCGGGTAAGCGTGCTCAATCAGTTGTTGACTACCTCAGCACTAAAGGCCTGAGCCGTGATCGCCTGATTGTTGATGCGGTGGGTGAGGCAACACCGGTCGACAGCAACGATACGGTTGAAGGTCGCGCTCGTAACCGCCGTGTGGATCTTATCGCCAGATAGATTTCCAACCATACATTAGTGTCTTTAAAACCCGCACCTGTTGCGGGTTTTTTTATGGCTGCAGGCAAAATACTCACAGCGCCTGAGGATGATTGCAACAGGTGGGTTTTTACCACTGGTAGTGCGCAACTATGGCATAATTACGCGCTTGGCGGTGTCACGCCACTTTATCTCATTCAAATCCGGGAACAAACTAATGTTGGTGCTTATTGGCGGCAGTGCGATGTCTGCATTTCGCGTCGAGGCATTGTTGAGCAAGTGTCCTGAACTGTCACAGCTGTCTGCGCGAACAGTCTATTTCGTCGATGGTGAGCTCTCGCCTGATAACACCACAATGCTGCAAGAGTTGCTTGCTGCAGAAACTGCACAAGACATTAGCCCTGCACACAGCGCTGAACCCAGCCCTGAACCCAGCCCTGAACTAATAGTTGTGCCAAGAGCCGGCACTATTTCGCCATGGGCTTCCAAAGCTACCGACATCGCACATAACTGCGGGTTGCGCAATGTACTTCGCATTGAGCGCGGTATTGCCTGGTTTGCAGATGGGTCAATCAGTGATGATTCACAACCGCTGTTTTTTGATCGCATGACAGAGATGGTACTCGCCGATTTAAATGACTCAGAATTACTTTTTACAGATAAACCACCGGCACCATTAGTTGAAATAGATGTGCTGCGTGGAGGTGTGGAGCAACTACAAAAAGACAACGTAACCTATGGCTTTGCGTTGTCCGGTGATGAAATTGAATATCTGGTAAACAGCTTTGTAAAGCTTGGTCGCAACCCGACCGACACTGAGCTAATGATGTTTGCACAAGCGAACTCAGAGCATTGTCGACATAAAATTTTTAATGCCGATTGGGTGATAGACGGCAGTGCCGCAGATAAATCTTTATTCGGCATGATACGCGAAACCCACAGTGCTCAGCCTGAAGGTACGTTGGTCGCTTATGATGACAACGCAGCTGTCATAGCAGGGTCACATGGCAGGCGATTTATGGCTCACCCGGACACAGGCACCTATGCCTACACCGAAGAAGCCATCAATATCCAGATAAAAGTAGAAACGCATAATCACCCGACTGCGATCAGCCCATACCCGGGCGCTGCAACCGGAAGTGGTGGCGAAATCCGTGATGAAGGTGCAACGGGTAACGGTGCTAAACCCAAAGCCGGCTTATGTGGTTTCAGTGTATCGAACCTGCGCATTCCGGGGTTTACACATGAGTGGGAGCAGCATGCCGGTAAGCCGCAGCATATAGCTTCGGCGTTTCAGATAATGCAGGAAGGACCCATTGGTGCAGCGGCTTTCAACAACGAGTTTGGACGGCCGAATTTAACCGGCTATTTCCGCACCTGGGAGAGCGTGGTTTCGACAGCGCGTGGTGATGAATGGCGCGGCTTCCATAAGCCCATCATGATCGCCGGTGGCCTGGGTAATATCAGGCCGCTTAATACACTAAAGAAACCTGTACCTGCGGGTAGTCCTATTGTAGTGCTGGGCGCGCCAGCTATGTTGATTGGACTGGGCGGTGGTGCCGCGTCGTCAGTGGCGAGTGGGCAGGGCGATGCATCCCTTGATTTTGCCTCTGTGCAGCGTGGTAACCCGGAGATGCAGCGTCGTTGTCAGGAAGTGATCAACCACTGCGTAGCTCTTGGCGACGATTCACCGGTTTTATCTATGCATGATGTGGGTGCCGGTGGGTTATCAAATGCGCTTCCGGAACTGGTGCACGATGCTGACCGGGGTGCCGATTTCGAGTTGCGCAATATACTGGTTGATGAACACGGTATGTCACCAATGGAAATCTGGTGCAATGAATCGCAGGAAAGATATGTTCTGGCAGTTGATGCCGACAAACTTTCAGAACTTACGGCGTTATGCGAGCGCGAACGTTGCCCGCATACAGTTGTGGGTCTTGCTACCACCGATAAACACCTGACAGTCACTGATAATCTGTTAGAAAAAAATCCAGTGGATATGTCGTTGCAGCTATTGCTTGGTAAACCGCCGCGTATGCAACGCGATACCTCACGTAAATCCCACTGTGAAACAGAAGCGCAATTCGACGTTACTGATTTACAAGCAGCATTTATACGGGTGCTGCAATCGCCAACGGTAGCAGCCAAGAACTTTCTTATAACAATTGGTGACCGCTCTGTCGGTGGAATGGTGCATCGTGATCAGCTGGTCGGACCGCATCAGATACCCGTTGCCGATTGTGCCGTAACCCTGTCGGACTTTGATGGCTTCAGTGGGGAGGCGATGGCAATGGGTGAGCGCGCTCCTGTCGCTTTGATTAACCCTGAGGCTTCCGGACGCATAGCAGTTGCTGAAGCGCTCACTAATCTTGCCGGAGTGGCAGTAGCAGATATCAAAGACATCAAGCTCTCAGCTAACTGGATGGCTGCAGCTAATGTAGATGATGCCGCACTGTATGACACAGTGCGAACGGTTGCTCGTGAATTTTGCAAGCCGTTAGGCTTGTCCATACCGGTGGGTAAGGACTCATTATCTATGCAGTCTCGATGGACTGAGGATGGTGAAGATCACACAATGACCGCACCCCTTTCATTAGTAGTCACTGCGTTTACAGCCGTTGCCGATGTTCGAAAAACTATTACCCCGCAACTGGTGAAGCACTCTGACTCAGTGTTGCTGCTTGCAGATATCGGTAAGTCAAAAGACAGGCTTGGTGCATCGGTGTTTGCACAGGTGCATGGGCAGGTTGGTAATTGTGCACCGGACGTAGATGATGTTGTTGAGTTCAAGGCACTTGTTGAAGCGATGCAGGAGCTAACAAATCAGCAGCTGGTGCTCGCTTGTCACGATCGTTCTGACGGTGGTGCGTTGGTGGCAATTGCTGAAATGTGCTTTACCGGCCATTGCGGTGCTGACATTAATTTCACATCAGGTGAAAACGCTGCGACTGGTGCTCTTTTTAGTGAAGAAATTGGTTTGCTGTTGCAAGTGTCTCGTACTGATATTGATCAAATCAATTCCGTTTTTGATAACCATGGTATTGCACATTTGTTATCAGAGATTGGTACGGTTACCGATGATCTGACGCTAAGCGTGTCTGTTGATAATGAAACAGTATTACAGCAATCATTGATTGAACTTAAGCGTGCCTGGTGGGAGACGTCATATCAAATGCAACGTCACCGCGATAATCCGGTTTGTGCGGAGCAGGAGTTTGCATCGGTATGTGATGCACATGATCCGGGTATCAGCCCTGTGCTGACTTTCGATCCGGCAGACAATCAAATTGCATTGCTTGCAACACGCCCACGGATTGCGATTCTGCGAGAGCAGGGGGTTAACGGGCACGTCGAGATGGCGGCAGCATTTGATAAAGCCGGCTTTGAAAGTATTGATGTCCATATGAGTGACATCATCAGTGGCCGTACAACACTCGGGTCGTTTTCAGGCCTGGTGGCCTGTGGTGGTTTTTCCTACGGTGATGTTCTCGGTGCAGGTGGTGGCTGGGCAAATTCTATTTTGTACAATGATCGCGCGCGGGATCAGTTTGAACAGTTCTTTAACCGGCGTGAGGTTATGGCGCTAGGGGTCTGCAATGGTTGTCAGATGTTCTCGCTCTTGAGGAATCTCATACCGGGTGCAGCACACTGGCCGGAATTTGTACGCAATGTATCGGAACAGTTTGAAGCACGGGTTTCAACAGTTGAGATTCAAGCATCGCCATCGATATTGTTTGACGGGATGGAAGGTTCCAGAATTCCGGTAGCGCTTGCGCACGGTGAAGGGCAGGTAAAGTACAACCTGAGCGATGAAACTGAGGCTGATAGGGTTAGTACAGCGGCTGCCGGCGTAACTTTGCGCTATGTCGATAACAACGGTAACGTCACAGAGCACTATCCTTACAATCCGAACGGATCAGTTACTGGTATTACCGGTCTTTGTAGCGATGACGGTCGCTTCAATATCATGATGCCTCATCCCGAACGAGTGTTCAGGTCGGTGCAAAATTCCTATCAACCGGATAACTGGCCTGCGGATGGTCCATGGCTCAGAATGTTTCGCAATGCACGATACTGGGTATCGCAAGCCTGATTGCAGCTCTTAAGTTCTGCGGCGAACGCTCCAGTAGCTTTTGCCGCGCTAAGTCAGATTGCTGAGTAACTCTGCTTCTTTGTCGAGAAACCTGCGCACAGTAGGTGTGTCTGTTTGCAATCTTACAATGACATTCATTAGCCACTGTGAAGTTGCAGAAACAGTTTCAGGTGCCAGACCGCCACCGACAATGTGCTGGTAAATTCGTTCGTCGAATTCCTGCTGTGGCAACGTAATATTTGGATGATTGTGATCACCGAGATCGACATTTGACAGCAGCTGGTATGGAGTAAGTTCAGTGTCGGCGAAGTGTTTATGCAAGTACTTTTGCCATGTATTGACGCGGCTTCTGAATTTTTCTGCGGTTATTGCTGCATGCTCGAGCTGCGTATTTTGATCGATGAACATCGGGATCAGTGAACACAACTTGTGCGCGCTGCTGGCAGCATTTTCCAGATGTGGTGCTATTTCACCAAAGTCTCTTTCAAAGGATACCCAGTGATCTGCGAATTGGGCAACCAGTTGCGAAGATCCAAGATCCTGCGCCAGTGAGCGAATATAGTTAACCACCGAGTCGAGGCGTTGCCAGTTTGTATCTGTTCCTTTGAATAGTGAGCCAAAGTTGCGCTGGTAGTAAGGATCGTTACTGAACAGCTCTGCAAATTTGAGAGTTTTGGCGAGGCTGTCTAATCGTTGGAGATCGTTGTCCGTCAAAACACCATGGGGGTGCTTAAGTATTTCATTCAGTTTGTGTCTGGCTCTGAAGTAATTCGGGTTGGTAAGCTGGGCTTCGTCTTCACGCCTGGAAATAGTCTTTATCAGTTTGTGCAATGCATCGCTGCTGGGCACTGAACCCATATGAAATGTCTCGTTAATAGTCGCGACTTCCTGCTCTAGAGAAGAGGCTTGTATCTTTGCTTTCTGCAACAGTAAGCGCGTGTCGGCATCGGCGTGTTGCGAGATTGCGTGATGTTGCATTTCCGGTGGCGAGTTTAAGATTTTGTCTTGTACCCGGTTCAATCGAAATAACATATCTACGGTTTTAAATTCGTCACGCAGATGTTTTTGGTAGCTGGAATTTGACAGCAAACTGTTTATGTTGTCGGTCATTGTCTCGACGCGACGGGGCAATGTTGCGATATTCTTTAACTTCCAGTGTCCCAGACCAACATCAACTAACCAGGCTGCACAGTTGTGGTACTTTTTGAGAGTTGGTCCGTCGAGATCAGGTTCTGCATCAAGTACCGGTTTGAAACTATTTTCCATTCTTCCTTCAAAGTTTCGTAGCGCGGACGTCAGATCATCAGGGGCAATAAATCTAAGAATTCTGATTGCAAGTTGTGGATCGAATGCGGCAGGCGTTGAAGGTAGTGGTTTAAATTGAATGCCTGGCTTTGTACGTTCCAGTTCAATATCAACAATTTCTTCTTTGCTGTACTCGCCCAGCACCTCTGCCTGCAAACTCATGATGCCGGTGTTTGCGCTAATTTTACAATTGATGTCCGCGTGTAATTTGGTCTTTATATTGCGCAGATATTCTCGCAGATCTGTTGTGCTTTCAAACGGCTTAACCAGTTGCTCGATGTGGCTGGTGCAAATCTCGGCGACGTGCGGATTTACACGAAGCAGCGAGCCCGTTTGATAACTTATTACGTAGTTGCTGCCGCGACCACGCAGTCTGCCGATAGTGACTGGTATGAGTAATATTGGAGCTCGTGTTGTTTCACCGTTAACGTCGTAAACAACGAATCCGGCAGCCACATACATTTTGTAACAGATTGGCTGGCTGGCAGGTGCGGTTTCGACTTCCAGCTTTCTGCAGCGCAAAGCGAGTTTGCCGGGCTGATGCCGAGTTGCGATTGCGCCGGCATCTGCTGTTACGAATCCGGCTATCGCACCTGCTTCGGTGGGTAGCAGCTGAACCGGGTTTCCGCGGATCACCAAATCCTCATAAATATCGATACACGAAGAGGGCTGGAGCTGAATGTCCGCCCTGTCACTTTTCCAGTTGGTTAAGTTGCCAGTGCGCAGAAGCTTCTCAAGCTGTGTTGCACTTTTTGAGTCCTTTTGACTACCTGATTCACGATTAGGCGCATGACGGGTAGGTGTTTCGAAACGGTTTGCCGCTACTAATGTCATAGATTTAGTGCTTCTGAGGTAGGCTCGAGTCTGATGTCTGTTTGGGTGTCAATGCCGGGTTGCAGTTGCTTAGATGCTGATTCCCGATTGGCGGGAACAGGACCAGTACAATAAAGGGTAGCAGTGGATAAGAAATTCTCATCTAATCTGTTATTAATTTGTTATTAAATTCATCTAAAATACGATGGTGCCGTGATATTGGCATTTGTCGGCACAGCCCATTGTTAATTCAAAAATCGTGCGAGATTACATCGGTGTACGCAGATGTTGGTCTCCCGACTTTACCTTTGACATACGAAACCGGAACCCTTGTATGGCCTCCAAAATAAGATCATCAGAAATTACCCCCGAAAGCGTCTTCCGTCAGCGCAGAGTTATTCTGCAGGCTGCAGGCCTCGGCCTTGGTGCTGCCGGTACTGGAATAATGATGCCGGAGCATGTCAATGCCGCTGCGGCAGACTTTAGCGATATTGCCAAATGGCCGGGCAGCACAGATGAACCGCAGTCATCGTTTGAGCAGGCAACCACCTACAACAATTTTTATGAATTGGGCACAGATAAGGGTGATCCGGTAAAAAATGCCAATAAGCTGGTAACTGAGCCTTGGACTGTAGAGGTGGGAGGAGAATGTGAAAAAGGTGGCAAGTATGCGCTGGAAGACATACTAAAGCCGCACGCATTAGAAGAGCGAGTCTACCGACTGCGGTGCGTGGAAGCGTGGTCAATGGTAATTCCCTGGGTTGGTTTTCCACTGGGTGATCTATTGAAGCGTTTTGAACCGAACAGTAAAGCTAAGTACGTGGAGTTTAAAACGATATTTGATCCGGCTAATCTGCCTGGTCAGAAGTTTCCGGTGTTGCAGTGGCCGTACTCTGAAGGTCTGCGTATTGATGAAGCTATGCACCCGTTAACGCTAATGGCAGTTGGGCTATATGGTAAGGAACTGCCGGGGCAAAGCGGAGCACCATTGAGGTTGGTAGTGCCGTGGAAGTATGGGTTTAAGAGCATCAAGTCAATTGTGAGTATTAATTTCGTTGAGCAGGAACCAAAGACTAGCTGGAACGTGTCTGCACCACGTGAGTATGGTTTTTATTCGAACGTGAATCCTGGTGTCAGTCATCCTCGTTGGAGCCAGGCAAAAGAACGCAGGCTCGACAGTAATAGCAGTGGATTTAGCGCATTGTTTTCAGAGAAGCGGGAAACTGAGCTATTTAATGGCTATGCAGATGAAGTCGCGAGTTTATATACCGGGCTGGATTTAACGAAGAACTTCTAGCGAGCTGTTTTCAGTTTGGCAGATACAAGCAAGCCATACACTGGGAGCTGTACTACGGTGAAAGCGCGTGTCGCCTAAAAATAGAAATCCTGCTCAAGAAAAAATGGCTATACGTGGCGCAAATAATAGTTTTATTCGACTGTTAAAGCCGCTGGTGTTTGTTGTATGCCTGATACCGTTGGGCCTGATGGTATACGGAGTCGCGAGCAGTAAGTTTGTTGACCCTGCCGAGTCATTGCTATTGATGAGTGGCGAATGGGCTTTGCGATTGCTTCTTGTCACACTGTGCGTGACACCACTACAGTTTATTTTAAAGTGGCCAGGCGTTGCCAGAGTCAGGCGTATGCTTGGCTTGTTTGTGTTTTTCTATGCCACTGTGCATCTGGTGACGTGGGTTGTGCTGGATCAGGGACTTGATCTTACCGATGCATTAAGAGCTATTGTCGAGAAACCGTTTATTACACTCGGCATCGGGGTCTGGCTGGGCTTGTTGCTGCTTGCGGCAACATCTAACCGCTTCGCTGTACGCAAGCTAGGACGCCGTTGGAAGAAGCTACACAGTTGGGTATACCTCTTGGCTGTACTGGCTGTGGTGCACTATATCTGGCAGGTAAGATCTACTGAATTACTGGAACCCACGGCCTACCTTGGTGTACTGGCAATACTTTTGTTTTGGCGTTTTCTGAGGCTTGTTAAATCTGGCGGTGAGAAGCAGGGCAGTCAGAGTTCCCAAGCCTGAAACAGGTCTGAATAGAGCCTGTCGATCGAAATGCGTTCTGTACCAAAGCGGTACAGAACAGACATTCACTCCGGTATATGTAGCGCTACAACATTTCTTTTACAGCATCTGCTTCTTCAAGCAGTTCCTGTTCGCTTTCTTTCATTTTGCCTTTGATAAAGTCACCTACCTCGAGATCTTTGACAATTTCGTATTCGCCGCCACCGTGACAGATGACCGGGAAGCTGTAGATGAGACCTTCTGTTATGCCATAGCTTCCATCGGAGGGTACAGACATGCTTGTCCAGTCGTCTTTCTCAGTGCCCTTAACCCATGTAGCGATGTGATCAACTACTGCATTTCCGGCAGACGCAGCACTTGAAGAACCACGTGCGGCAATTACTGCACCGCCGCGTTTAGCGACAGTCGGGATGAACTCTTCTCGAGCCCAGGCCTGATCAACCATGCCGGAGGCATCTTTGCCTGAAACTTTACAGTAGGAAATATCAGGCACCTGAGTGGTCGAGTGATTACCCCAGATAAGCATCTTTTTGATGTCTGGCACACCACAGCCGACTTTTTCTGCAAGCTGACTGATGGCGCGATTGTGATCGAGCCGGGTGAGTGCTGTGATATTACGAGGGTTAAGGTTCGGCGCGTTGGCTTTTAAAATGTAGGCATTGGTGTTGGCAGGATTGCCGACTACGCATACTTTTACGTCCGGGTTGGCAACTTCATTCATGATCTTGCCCAGCGAGCTGAAAATTTTGCCGTTGTCTTTCAGCAGGTCACTCCTTTCCATGCCCGGGCCACGAGGTTTAGCACCGACGAGTAGCGCGACGTCAATGTTGGTGAATGCGGTTTTTGGATCGTCTGTGCAAATTGTTTCTGCCAGCAGGGGAAACGCGCAATCATCGAGCTCCATCTTGACGGCTTCCAGTACTTTCATTGCCTGTGGGATTTCCAGCAGCTGGAGCACTACAGGTTGGTTGGGTCCGAACATACCGCCGGATGCAATCCGAAATAGCATTGAATAGCAGATTTGGCCTGCGGCGCCGGTAATGGCAATGCGAACCGGATCAGTCATGGTAAATAACTCCTGCGAGGTAATTAGTAAAGAGTGCGCGAACCGGGATGCAATCAGGGATTCGAATCGGCAAGCGAACTGTTGAGAAAAGCCGTATTGTCATACGACGTAGCTAATCGCGGATAATACCTTCTTTTCGGTGTTTTGGCGCGTATTTCTATTGTTGGAATATCAGTTGGCGGCACGGTACGGTACAATGGCGGACTGGTAAAAATTTAAGCGATTTGGCAGGTGATATGGCATGAGATGCCCCTTTTGCGGTGCAATGGATACTAAAGTTATCGACTCGCGACTGAGTGGTGATAACGACCAGATTCGCCGCCGTCGGGAATGTCTGGAGTGTCAGGAGCGCTTTACCACTTACGAATCCGCTGAGCTGAACCTACCGCGAGTCGTCAAATCAGACGACAGTCGCGAGCGCTTCTCTGAGGACAAGCTGCTGGCCGGTTTGCAAAAGGCGCTGGAAAAACGACCGGTGGCAATGGATGACGTGCACTTGTCTATGAGCCGGTTAAAACATCGCGCACTGGTGACTGGCGAGCGCGAAATTTCTTCACGCCGGATAGGTGAATGGATAATGGAGGAGTTACTTAAGCTTGATCATGTCGCCTACATTCGATTTGCCTCTGTTTATCTTAGCTTTGAAGATATTGAGTCGTTCAGGGATGTTATTGAGCGGCTGGAAAAAGAACTCTCCCCGGAAGAGGCGAAAAGTCAGATGCAACTGCTGCAAACCGAAGAAGAAATGATCAGCAAATCACGGCGCAAGTAATGTTCAGTCAGATAGATTGTGACCGTATGCTGGAAGCGGTTGCTCTCGCCAGACGAGGTTTGTACTCTGCAAGTCCCAATCCGCGTGTTGGTTGTTTGCTGGTAAAAGATGAACACACGATTGGTCGCGGCTGGCACAAGCGTGCGGGCCTCGCGCACGCAGAAGTTGAAGCGCTCGCAGATTGCAAATCAATGGGAAAAGCGGACCCGCAGGGAGCGACTGCCTATGTCACGCTCGAGCCTTGTTCGTTTCATGGCAAAACACCGCCGTGCACAGATGCATTATTGAAGGCAGGCATTGCAAAACTGGTTGTTGGCAGTATGGACCCCAACCCGAAGGTTGACGGACTGAAGCTACTTCGCGATGCCGGTGTTGAGGTTGTCAGTGGTTGTGAAGAAGTTGCCTGTGCAGAGCTCAATCCTGGTTTTTTCAGCCGCATGCAGCGCTCAAGGCCCTGGGTACGGGTAAAAATGGCAATGAGCCTCGATGGGCGTACGGCGCTTGCCAACGGTGAGAGTCAATGGATTACCTCCGAAGCTGCACGGGCTGATGTACAGTGCTGGCGCGCGCAGGCAGATTGTATTCTTACCGGCAGCGGTACGGTTCAGAGCGATAACCCGCAGCTAAATGTCAGGTTGTCAGATGAACAGTTCAGTCAATACGGCTTTGGTCAGTTGCAGCAGCCTTTGCTTGCTATTGCGGATTCTGCGCTAAAAACAAGTGCGAATGCAGAACTTTTTAAAGCAAATCGTGATGTGGTTATTTACGTAAATTCAGCGTCTGGAATGCGTGCACAGGCTAATTGTCAGGTGATAGCACTGCCATCTGACGGAGAATACGGCGTCAATCTGAAAAAGCTGCTTAAAGATCTGGCAGTGCGGGAAATCAATGAAGTGCATGTGGAAGCTGGCGCAACACTGTGCGCAAGCCTGATAAAAGAACAACTTGTTGATGAGGTACTGTTGTATATTGCACCGCACCTGCTGGGGTCCGATGCACGCGCACTATTTGCGTTATCTGGTCTGACGAATATGGCTGAACGTACTGAATTTGAGTTTTCAAGTGTGCAGCAAGTGGGGACTGATTTGCGAGTGTTGCTGCGCCCCTTGTGAAGTAGTAAATGTTTGCCAATGGTGCCCGATCTTTTGCATGGCCTTTGATAGAGGCGTTTTTGTTTACAGGTCTGCTCTGTTTTTTATTGCTAGTTTATTTTACGGTTTGCTATGTCCACAGTTGTCGTTGTTCGTAAAAATGGTGTTGCCTGCATTGCAGCGGATTCACTGACCAGTTACGGTGATCTCAAGCTGTCGTCGCGCTATGACCCGCACAGTGAAAAAATCCAGACGTTTGGTGAGACACACATGGCGATTGTCGGCAGTGCTGCACATACACTGGTTATTGAAAGTCTGCTGAACAAGAGCGATTTTTTTCCAGACTTCAGCAACCGTGCCGAAATCTTTAAGACATTTTCACTGGTGCATTCAGAGCTTAAGGATAACTACTTTCTTAATACCAAAGATGAAGATGATGATCCCTATGAGTCGAGTCATATCGATGCGCTGGCTATAAATGAAAACGGCATCTTTGGTATTTATGCGATGCGAGAGGTTTATGAGTACTCATCTTTCTGGTCCACCGGTTCTGGTAGTCCTTATGCACTGGGTGCAATGCATGCTGTGTTTGATCGCTATGATTCAGCAGAGTCTATTGCAGAGGCAGGTGTTCTCGCCGGAGCGGAATTCGATAATGCGTCATCAACGCCCATCACCCTGCGTTGCGTTAACCTAAAAGTGGAGAGCTGATGTTTACAGGAATTATTCAAAGCGTCGGCACAATTGCCGCGATCGAAAATACCGGCAATGACAGTCGCTTTATTATCGACACCGGTGAGCTGAAAATTTCAGATATTGCCCTTGGAGACAGTGTTGCGATCAGCGGAGTCTGTCTGACTGCGATGGCTTTTACCGAAACTACTTTTAGCGCCGATGTATCCGCTGAAACGTTGTCGGTGACAACGCTTGGAACGCTTGCCGTGAACGACAGGGTAAACCTCGAACTTGCGCTGACGCCGACCACTCGTCTGGGCGGGCACATGGTCAGCGGTCATGTGGATGGTGTGGGAGAGGTAGTAGATCGATATCAGGATGGCAGATCAGAGCGGATTGAAATTGAAGCCCCGGCAGCGTTGTCGAAATATATTGCGGCTAAAGGCTCAATCTGCGTCGATGGCGTGAGTCTGACAGTGAATGAGGTATCCGGTGATCGCTTCGGTGTGAATATCATCCCCCACACGATTGAGCATACCAACCTCGGGCGCTGCCGGGCTTCTGTGCGAGTTAACCTTGAAATTGATGTCATTGCCCGATACCTCGAGCGATTGCTGACCGGTGGTGGCAGTGCTGCCAGCGCGGAAGAGATAATTCTTGCCGGTGGTGTCGATGAGGACAAAGATTCGCCGGTGGTATAACGAATGTTAAGCGCCTGCTGGCAAAATCTCAGGCGTTAACGAGCTGGCCCTGCAAGACAGGCATAGCCTTGTCTACTAAAATAGCGGCATTGACCGGTGCGATGATGTAAAATCCCGCGCCTTTGCCTCTGTTAAACCTACAGATCAATCAATTCACTTTTCCTAACCTTTTTTCCGGAGTGTTTCCATGGCAGTTGAACGTACAATTTCTATTATTAAGCCCGACGCTGTTGGCAAGAATGTTATCGGTGAGATCTACAGCCGCTTTGAGAAGGCTGGTCTTACGATTGTTGCTGCGAAAATGATGCACCTGAGCCAGGAAAAGGCCGGTGCTTTCTACGAAGTGCATAAAGAGCGTCCTTTTTACAATGATTTGGTTTCTTTCATGACGTCTGGCCCGGTGATGGTTCAGGTGCTTGAAGGTGAAGGTGCGATCGCTAAAAACCGTGAAGTGATGGGTGCGACCAATCCGGCTGAAGCAGATGCCGGTACTATCCGCGCAGACTTTGCGGCAAGCATTGATGAAAATGCAGTCCACGGCTCAGATGCTCCTGAAACTGCAGCGGTTGAAATTGCGTTTTTCTTCGACGATAACGAGCTTTGCCCTCGAACCCGCTAGATCCGGGCCGGCAAGGTGCGGCGAGATCAGATAACGCGGAGCCGGTAGCACCGGCTCCGCGCTCTGACAAAACCAATCTGCTCGACCTGGATCGGGCAGGGATGCGGGCATTTTTTGAAACTCTGGATGAAAAGCCTTTCCGTGCCGATCAGGTATTGAAGTGGTTGTATCACCAGGGCGCTTCCGATGTCGATCAGATGACCAATCTGTCGATCGCACTGCGCGAGAAGCTTAAAAATCAAACTGAAATCTATGTACCCACTGTTGAGACTGACCATCTCTCGGCAGACGGCACCAGCAAATGGACTTTTCGCCTGCGTGGCGGCAATGGCATTGAAACGGTCTTTATTCCTGAGAAAAATCGCGGCACGCTGTGTGTCTCTTCGCAAATTGGATGTGCCCTTGATTGCTCCTTCTGTGCTACCGGCAGGCAGGGCTTTAACCGCAACCTGACCACCGGGGAAATTATCGGGCAGGTCTGGTTGGCCACACAATTGCTTGCAGAGAAACCGGCTACGCAAAATCACCGTATTACCAATGTGGTGATGATGGGTATGGGCGAGCCGCTGCTGAACTTCAACCATCTGGTGCGGGCATTGAATCTGATGCTCGATGACAATGGTTACGGGCTAAGCAAACGGCGAGTTACTGTCAGTACCAGTGGTGTGCTGCCTGCGATGGATAAGCTTAAAGAAACGGTGGATGTATCACTTGCAGTATCGCTGCATGCGCCGAACGATGAGCTTAGAACCCGGTTGGTACCGCTCAATGAAAAGTATCCGATTAATGCGTTGATGGATGCTTGTCGTCGATGGGTGGGTAGCGGGGATCGCAAACGGCATATTTTGTTTGAGTACGTGATGCTTGCAGGTGTCAATGATCAGCCACAACAGGCGCGTGAACTCGTCAAACTTTTGAAGGGTTTTCCGTGCAAAGTGAATCTGATTCCGTTTAACCCGTTCCCGA
>CAZYRP010000107.1:0-17308 GCA_964649465.1 uncultured Granulosicoccaceae bacterium
ACAGTTTACTTAAAGCCGCACGTCAGGTGTGGTTGGACGAGGGGCGGGTGGCCGATCACAGGTTCCATCATGTTTCTACGGATGAGGTGTATGGTGCATTGGGCCCCAGCGACCCGGCGTTCAGTGAAACAACTCAATACGCACCTAATTCACCATACTCTGCGAGTAAAGCGGCGTCTGACCATCTGGTTAGAGCATATCTGCACACATTTGAGCTTCAAGTGTCAACCAGCAATTGTTCTAACAACTATGGGCCGTTTCATTTCCCCGAGAAACTAATACCACTGATTATTACGAATATTCTGAACAACCAACCCCTGCCTGTCTACGGTGACGGGCAGCAAATCCGGGATTGGCTATATGTTGATGATCATGCGCGTGGTATAGACAAAGTTATTCGCAACGGTGTTGTCGGTGAGACTTATAATATCGGTGGTATTAACGAGTGGGCTAACATTGACATCGTCAATTTGCTTTGCGCAGAGCTTGATAAGCGGTTGGAAGCCAATCCGGTATTACGGGAAAGATATCCATTGGCGCCCATCGTCAATGGCAAGCGTAGCGTTGATTTGATTCAGTATGTTGAAGACAGACGTGGCCATGACCGACGTTATGCGATAAATCCTGACAAGGCCAGCGCAGAACTTAACTACCAGCCGGTAGAAACCTTTGAGACTGGTATTGCAAAAACTATAGACTGGTATCTTGAAAATCCCCAGTGGTGGGTACCGCTTCGCGAAGCAGCCCAATTGAAAGCCGCATGATTCTTATACCTCCAGGTCGTATTGTTGTTGCACGCGGTAAGGAAAGTGAGTTTCATTTTATATCGCAATCTGATTATTAAAGAAGGCGTTCAATGAAAGTTGTAGACACTGATATCCCTGCTGTAAAAATTATCGATCCTGCGGTTTTTGGTGATGATCGTGGTTTTTTCCTGGAAACATGGAACGAAAAAGCCTTTTCAGATAAGGGATTGCCGACCAGGTTTGTGCAAGATAATCACAGTCGATCAAGTCGGGGGATCCTCCGAGGTCTTCATTATCAGACCGAAAACACGCAGGGAAAGTTAGTGCGTGTGACTAGCGGCGCTGTGTTTGACGTCGCAGTTGATTTAAGAAAATCTTCACCGACTTTTGGTAAGTGGGTTGGTGTTGAACTCAGCGAATCTAATAAAAGAATGTTGTGGGTGCCTGAGCAATTTGCGCATGGCTTTTATGTGATGAGTGAGTCTGCAGACTTTATATATAAATGTACTGACTCCTATTCGCCTGACCATGAGTATTCCCTGGCCTGGGATGATCCTGCTATTGGCATAGAGTGGCCACTGGTTGACGGCATACAACCGATACTTTCAGATAAAGATGCAAATGGATTGTCTCTCGCAGATGCTCCAAACTTTTAATTACTTTCTTAAAAGATAATGAAAAAAATCCTGATTACCGGCGCGGACGGCCAGCTTGGTCGGGCGCTGTCGTCAAAGGTGCCTGACGGATATGAAGCGGTTGTTGCAGACCGGAAGGTGCTTAACATTTCTGATGCCCGGAGCGTTAGTGCGTGGGTTAAAGCAAACTCCCCGGATGGAATAATCAATGCTGCCGCCTACACGGCAGTTGACAAAGCGGAGACGGAAGTAGATTTGGCCGAAGCGTCAAACACTGCGGGACCAAAAAATCTGGCGAAGGCAGCTGCTGAATCTGAAATATTGTTGGTACATGTTTCAACCGATTTCGTTTTTAGTGGTAACTCTGGTGCACCGTATCTTATCGGCGATAAAACAGATCCGATGAGTGTGTATGGTGTAACGAAAAGAGATGGTGAGCAGGAAGTGCTATCAATTCATAGCGCTAAATCTGCAATTATACGGACTGCCTGGGTATATGATGCCGGGGGTAATAACTTTCTTATGACAATGCTCAGATTAATGAAGGAAAAAGATTCGTTGGGTGTTGTCGCTGATCAGGTTGGCACACCGACTTATGTATATGGCTTGGCGGAAGCTTGTTGGACACTATTGAGGAAAGAGCTTACAGGTGTTTTTCACTGGACAGATGCTGGTGTCGCGAGTTGGTATGATTTCGCAGTTGCTATTCAGGAGGAAGCGCTGGACTTAGGTATTCTGAGTAAGTCAATTCCGATCAATCCATTGACTACGGCAGATTTTCCAACACCGGCAGTGCGACCGTCTAATTCGGTGCTGGATAAAACAAATACCTGGGAGGCATTAGGCATAAACGCACCCCACTGGCGCGCGAATCTTAGAAAAGCATTGGTGAATATTAGTGGTACATCGTAACGATATGCAACAGATAGCTACAAAATAAAGTGGCTCTCAAAAACTCAACTTGCTTAGCTTAGCGCTTACAGCCTGCCGTCAACCTGTGCTTTTGGAAGCACGCTTTTGATGTCGTAGAGGATGTGATCCTGTTTGCCTAGCCGACGTATCGCATCTGCACCCATTTCTACGAATTCAGTGTGAGATACCGCGAGTATTATGGCGTCGTAGCTGCTTTCGACAAGCTCTGACTGCAATGATATTTGATATTCGTCCTGGGCCTCATTCGGGTTAGCCCAGGGATCATAAACAGCTACATCAGCGTGGTAGCTTTCAAGTGTTCTGATGATATCTATTACACGCGTGTTTCGGAGGTCTGGACAATTTTCTTTAAACGTCAGTCCCAATATGAGTATCTTTGCGGACACCACGTGGATACGACGTTTGGTCATCATCTTTATTACGGTATCTGCGATGTATGGCCCCATTTGGTCATTGATGCGTCTGCCTGATAAAATTATCTGCGGGTTGTAGCCTACTTCCTGAGCTTTATGAGTCAGGTAGTAAGGATCTACGCTAATGCAATGCCCGCCCACTAAGCCCGGCCTAAAGGGTAAAAAATTCCATTTGGTACCGGCGGCGATCAGCACTTCTTCTGTATCGATTCCCAGTTTGTCAAAGATAAGAGCAAGCTCGTTGATAAGGGCAATGTTCAAATCGCGCTGTGTATTTTCAATGACTTTGGCGGCCTCTGCCACTTTTATTGATGTAGCCTTGTGAGTACCGGCTTTGACGATGCGCTGGTAAAGTTTGTCGACTACCTCGGCTACCTCATCTGTAGAGCCGGAAGTTACCTTTACAATATTGTCAATGCGATGAGTTTTGTCCCCGGGGTTGATGCGTTCCGGGCTATAGCCTGCGAAAAAATCGACGTTAAATTTTAAGCCCGACTCACGCTCAATGATCGGTACACACACTTCTTCGGTTGCTCCCGGGAACACGGTTGATTCATAGATAACCAGTGATCCTTTTTTGATCACGCCGGCTATTGTTTCACTAGCCTTTATCAATGGATCAAGATCAGGTTGCTTGAATTGATTGATCGGTGTTGGAACGGTAACAATGAAGATTTTGCAATTTTCAAGGCTGCGAGCCTCGGCAGTGTAGGTTAGTTGCGAGGCTTCATTTAGTTCATCTGTACTGACTTCAAGTGTCTTGTCTGTACCCTGCTTAAGTTCTTTTACTCTGAGCGGTCGTATGTCAAATCCAATCGTAGGGCAAATTTTCCCGAACTCCACAGCCAGCGGCAGGCCGACATATCCCAGGCCGATAATGCCTATCTGATCTGTTGGATTAATCTGAATCATTATAGCAATCCGAGTTTCTTGTGATTGAGCCGCATACGCTGGGCAATGTCGCGTAGTTTAGTGTTGCTACACGAAAGGTCCAGAGCAGCTATCGGGGACGTGTTACGACTGGGGATGGTAGTGTAAATTAATCGACTGGGGGCGCGAGAACCATTTCTATTTCTGTGACGCATATGTAAGTATCTGGAGAGGGGTTAAGTACTTGTTTTGCAGTGGTATGGAGATAAGCGAGACCAGCTGTTCGAGGTTTAACTTGCCGTTAGCCACAAAACATTTCAACGATGGTCTGTCGCTCAACAAATCCTACCGTGTACTGTACTTTGGAGTTTCGAATTCCTTAATTATCATAGAGAAATTGTATGCTGTCTGCATAGTGCAAACCGAGTTTAGGAGATCTGCTACTTTAGTGACGACTCTCCATTTCACGGTCCTGGAGTGTTAGTTTTGCGAGTAGCGCTGCCGTATTTAAAATGGATGTATCAAGCCCAGTATGACAGGCTGACACATTGCTTTTTATCGCCCAGTTACTTCCAGTCGCGGCCCGCGTAGTGTCGTAAGGTTTTGCCTTAAAGCAACGTTTCACCGACACACGTAACAGATGCCGCTGTTTTAATCGTTATCCTGTTGCAGGTTCGATCCCCTCCCCGGGATTTCGGATTTTATTCTTACACGTCGGATTTGACGTCGTTGGGATTTCTTTGATGGCTTGCCAACGCAGTTGTTTTGCCCGGCGCCTGGAAAAACATTGGGGGCTTATGTCTTGCGACTTCTGTGATAGTCGATGGTTATGACCTCAAAGATCAAAAAAACCAGAAAAGTTGATCAAGCAACTAAAAACTTGGTGTAATGACGCTATACTCGCATCATGGTAATGTGTCGGGTGGAAAAGAAGTCAGCAATCGAATAATAGAGATATTGGTTGGCTGATACATGTGCTTTGGTGGTTGAACATTTCCAAAAGAATGGCAAACTTACTTTGTATTTTTTGTGTTACATAAAGCAACAAAACTTTTACGAGTAGAAAATGGATAGCAAAACATTGAAATTAGCCGCCAGAAGAGCGGCCCTGGTCTGTGTTTTTCCGGGATGGCTTTTCACGGTCAATGTGGCGAAAGCAGTGGAACCTGAGGAATTTCAACTGGGCGAGGGAGGCTCAATTGCACCACATGTAGTGGTGGCGCTCGGTACTGACAGTAATCCGCTACGAGCAAACGAGGGCTCTGAAGAATCCTTGTTGCTTCGTGTGCAACCCAGCGTGAGCTATCTCTTACGGCGACGCAATAATCGTTTGGAATTTGGGTACGCAGGGGATTACAACCAATATCTTCAGGACTATTGTCAGACCCAGGTTGGAGTAGACCAGCCGGGGGACTGTTTGCCAGGATCGCCTACTTTTGATAGTGCCAGCTACTTCGACCAAAGGCTGTCGCTTGAAGGATTCCTTGAGGTTACAAGCCGCCTGCGGGCACGACTTGAGGCGTTCCACCAGATCAGGCACCAGCCTCTGGGCACTGGCTTGTCTGCCAATAACGCTGTACTGGGTTCTCTTACAACACCAGATGAGTGGAATATAAGCACAGCCAGAGCTGAGCTGTCATATGGAGCTTTTCAAGCGAGGGGAGAAATACGAGCTGGCGTAACATTCTCTGACAGAGAGTTAGAAACTGAATTGAATACCAATCTCGATGCCCAAAGCTCCACAACTATTGCGCCTTATGTCTCGCTCCTTTATCGCATCGGTTCTCGTACCCAATTGTTTGGAAGTGTTGGTACTTCAGCGGTTCGAGATAGTATTTCTTTTTCTGACGATGGCGCAATATTGGAGAATCTGGAGCGCGATATAACGCGTTTGAGTTTTGGAGCCGAGTTGGCCAACAGTTCAGTGACATCAGGAAGAATCTCGGTAAGCAGAGTCACGGAGGATTTTCTTTCGAACAACCGGGATCTACAGTTTCTTGGCTTTGACATAGACCTGACATGGCGGCCACGACGGTTTTCTACTGTGACTATCAGCGGTGGCCGTGAAACTGAAAGTGGTTTGTTCGACGACGATATAGCAATTTCGACAACTTTTGGGGTCAATTGGGTCCATTTTTGGCGTGAGCGGTTATCTTCAGCAGTGGAGGTAGAATTTACAAATAACGAGGATGTGGATCCGTTCTCTAATCTTAGCGAAACTAATGATGCAGAGGACACCAGTTGGTCATTCCGACTCCAGGGCAACTACAACCTTCGCCGATTTTTGGATGTTGGCGGCTATATAGTCATTGATTCCCGTGACGGCCGTGGAGAGACAAGAGATTTCAACAGGACGCAGATTGGCATAGCTGCGAATGCCACCATTTGATTTGTGGTGTTTTAGGCGACAATTAAGTGCCGATTAAGCGGCTGCGGTTAAAGTGTCTGCTCTTACGTTGGTTCGAAATTGGTAAAACAATGCTTCGATCATAGAATTTTTGGGTGATGACAGATACCATTCTCGCCCGTGCTCCAGGGGATTGGACAAGGCCTGTGGATGTCTCAACTATGGATAATGCACCATGTGGAAACAACAAATGCTTAAAGTAATGCGAAATTTATTGAACGCGCCGTCACAATTAGCTCGGTTGATCGCGTTTACGTCAGTGGCGTTCTGCATTAGCGGGCAGGCTATGGCCCAAAGCGAGAATGTAGCAAATCGATATGAGCTTCAGGCAGGCGATAGAATCTCGATCCAAGTGTTTGATGAGCCGGATCTGACCATGGAAGCGTCTGTTGGTCAATCCGGAGCAATCAATTATTCGTATCTTGGAACGCTTCAGGTTGCGGGCAAATCTCCAGAGCAGCTGACTGATGACATCACGAACAAACTTCGCGATGGATACCTGAAAAATCCTTCTGTGAATATCACTGTGTTGAAGTACCGATCTTTTTTCGTTGACGGCGAGGTAAGAAGACCTGGTAGTTATGGTTACGAACCTGGGCTAACACTTGCGAAAGCAGTTTCTCTCGCGGGTGGCATGACGGACAGAGCGTCAAAACGAAAGATCTTTCTAACCCGAGATGTTGAAGGTAACAAGAGCCGAACCAGAGTCGGGTTGTCGCAGACAATAGAACCCGGCGACGTGATAGAAATTGAAGAGCGTTTTTTCTGATTGGTTATAGAAAATAAGTTTGAAGCAAAAAAATTTATACGCAAAAAAAAGTCAGACCCTTGGGAAGGGTGGATAACGTCTCATTCCCTTTTGTAGGAAGCTCAGTGTGGATGTAGCCACTGAAAGGTAATTTTTTAGGAAGGCAGCCTTTGCAACACCTTTTAAAAAAGCGTGCTGCACTTTAACCTGCTCGGTCTACTCAATTCCAAGCGCGTTTGGCTTGCAAAAGGAGCAACAGCCAGCTATCAGTTGGCTGCTATCAAAATCGCAGCAGAAAGGGCAGCCACCATTAAGCTTGTACGGTCTTTCACGGCGAATATTAGCGGATCCTCATTCACCTCTCCGCGATTGGCCAGTATCCAAAGTCGGCCCAGCCAATACGTGAGCAGGGGAAACAAAAACCAGATAACTTTTGGGTTGCTGTAATACTGGGTTATTACAGGGCTATTAATATAGAGCCCCATAATGAAGATACTCATGTATCCAAGTGAGATACCTATAATTCTGACAGGCGCCATGTCCTCTACGCGGTAACCTCTGCCCCGTGCAGAGAGTTTGTTTTTTGCTTGTAAATTGTGTAGCTCTGCGAAGCGCTTTACCATGCCTAAACTTGAAAAGATAAAGATCGAAAAACTTAGCAGATAAAACGACAGATCGGATTCAATGGCAGCAGCGCCGCCTATGACTCGCAGCGTAAAAAGACCACCAAGCGATACAACATCTATCATCAGCTTGGTTTTCAGGTATATCGAATAGCAGATTGTCAGTGCAAAGTACCCGCACAATACCCAGGCGCTTATTACCGGTAAGAACAGGCACCCGACGATCGCCAGCAGTAGAAGCACGACTCCTATCAATACTCCCTGCCTGGCACTCAGCAGACCACTGGCGAATGGTCGATGCTGTTTAGTTTGGTGCGCGCGGTCTGACTGCAGATCCAGCAAGTCGTTAAAAATGTAACCAAATGATGCTACAGCTGAAAAGCACAAAAACATGATGATCGTACTTACCAAAGCATCTGAATTGGAAAGCTGCTGCGAAGTGATAATTGGTACAAACACCAACAAATTTTTTAGCCATTGGTAGGCCCGTATTGCTTTTATTACTGCCTTGACGCCAATCTTTGGTGTTTTAAACTGGCCTGTGTAGCCACTGGGCGTCTCAGAATTTCCAACAAAATACTTTTGGTTTGCTCGTTCCCAGGTAGTGGGTGATGTTGCTTTGCTGCCTATATAGTCATAGCTGTCCGGTGATGGTTGTGTGCCCAGATCAATAGATTCATCAAATAGATTTTTCTCGGCCAGAATTTCATTGACAGAGTCATCCGATTCGGGGGTATCCAGTATCAGACGGCGCCCGCGCGATTTCTCCGCGGCGAGGAAGTCATAGACTTCTGATCTAAGTGGCACCTCGAATTTGCTGACGGTAGGGTCAGAACGTTCAAGCTCGAGCCTCTGCAGGTCAATCGCAGATGACATCAGGCGTTCAAGGCTGGATTTAACACCAAATAACAGTCTCTCGGATTTGAGGTCTGTTCTTAGCAGAGCGCCATTGAGAGCGCAAATCAGTGGATTGTTGTAGTCAGGATTTGGCAACCAGAGCAACTCCGCAAACTATTAGTAGAACACCGGTAAGTTTGAATATCGACATAGGCTCAGAGAGCACAAAGTATCCCCAGGCTGTCACCAATACAAAAGATAAGCCCAAAAATGGATAGGCGTAGCTGATATCCACTTTGGATAAAACCAGTAAATGTGATGCCATGCTGATTACCATTACTATCAGGCCCCCCATTACAAAAACATTGAGCAAAATACCCGGGATTGCCTGCAGTACGCTGGCCACCCCGAGTGAGTCTATTTTTATCTGGGTCATGCCTTTCTTGAGCATAATCTGAGATAAAAAGTTTGATAGTACGGTAAAGAGAATTAGCGGAATAAACTTCGACATTTTACAAACTCAGGTGTTGGGAACAGTGGCCATAAGCATTATACTTTGGTTGGAATCCGGGAGTGTCAGTCGTCGTGCTCAAATTGGGTACTGGTTAAGACTTCCCGCTACCCGGATTTGCCGTTCTTTGACACGTCCTATTGTATCTAATGCACACTGACAATATATTGACCGATTAGATACGTCGAACAGTATCCACCCTTCATTTATTGGTTTGGCCACTAGTCGCAACGCAAGATAGCAGGTCATGCGCAAAACCGACAAATGCCCGACAGAAGTAACACGGAAACAAAAAATTGAAGCATATAATTACCGGCGGCGACGGATTCCTTGGAACTGAGCTTGCAAAAAAGCTCGTCGCTCGTGGCGAAAAAGTACTGGCGTTGGACATAAAAAAAACCAGCTCACCGCATTACGAAAATATCGACTTCATGATGGTGGATATCACTGATAAGCAAGCATTGGCTACTGTGCCAGTCGATGATGATGACATTGTCTATCACTTCGCAGCCAGATTGCTTGTGCCAATCATAAAAAGGCCGGATCGCCATGAGTACTTTTTTAGTGTGCTTTATCAGGGAACTGAGAACCTGCTGGAATTCCTTGAGAAACAAACTGGTTGCCGCAAGGTAATCTACTACACCACGGATATGGTTTACGGCCATACAATCGAAAACCCGCGTCCCGAATCGCACCCACGAGTACCGCTGGGTCCCTATGGAGATGCCAAGTATCAGTCTGAACTACTATGTGAGAAATATCGTGAGCGCGGATTCAATATTACGCTTTTCAGGCCGCGGTTGATCATAGGTCCGGGTCGCCTTGGCATACTTGAATCCCTCTTTAAGCTCATAGACAAAAACCTGCCGGTGCCGACTATTGGCGGAGGCAGGAATTTCTATCAATTTATCTCAGTGAGTGATTGTGCTGAGGTTTGCCTTGCAGCCGTTGAAAAAGGTGTGCCGAACGAAGCATACAATGTGGGGTCTCTTAACCCTCCAACCGTGCGTAAATTGTTAAATACACTGATCAAGTCTGCCGGTAGTAAATCTCTGGTTGTACCGACACCCGCTTTTGCTGTGAAGTTTGTATTAGGCCTTCTGGATAAGATCAATAAACCGTTGTTGGATCCGGAGCAGTATCTGATTGCTGATGAAACATGCATATTGTCAATGGAGAAGGCGAAGAAGGAACTTGACTGGCAGCCCAAGGATGATGATATTGAAATGCTGATCGCAGCCTATGACTCATGGAAGAATCCTCAAAGCTAATAGTCTGCAAGGGTTTAAAGATGTTTGTTTTGCTATTTTCTATGTGTGGGCGTACGAGTGCGGGCAGTGAGTAATTCCTGGGGTAATCTTTATAGATTTGTACAGGACACTGTGGCACTCGATTGGCGAACGGACCCTATACCCACAAAAGAACCCGCCAGAAAACGAATACTAACTGTCGGAAACCGTCGGAGCTACGGTGATGTATGCATTAATGAGGGTGGTACTGTTGTTGATGTAACTGGGCTGAATAAATTTATCTGTTTTAATGATGAGACTGGAGTCCTGCGCTGTGAAGCCGGAGTCACCCTGTGGCAAGTAGCAAAATTCGCAGTGCCTCGTGGGTGGTTTTTACCAGTGACACCCGGAACCGGATTTGTAACAGTCGGTGGTGCGGTTGCTAATGATGTGCATGGAAAAAATCACCATGTATCGGGCAGTTTTGGTTGTTTTGTAAATAGCTTTGGATTGCGACGATCAAATGAAGGGGAGCTGACTTGCAGCGACACTGAAAATTTTCCTCTATTTGCTGCGACAATCGGTGGTCTTGGTCTCACCGGCACAATTACATGGGTTGAATTCAAGCTAAAGCCGATTAGCAAGTCGTTAATAGCTGTTGAGTCGATTTCGTATGAAAGCTATGAAGAATTTTTGTCTTTGTCTTCCGATTCTGAAAAATCTCATGAATACTGTGTGTCGTGGATAAATTGCCTGTCGAAGGCCGGACGCGGTGTTTTTTTTCGAGGTAATCACTCTGACAAAGGGCATCTTGATACGTCGCTGGACAATCGCGCACGGACTGTTCCAGCCATTGCCGGTGCTGGCTTTCCACTGGTGAATCAGCTGAGTCTGAAAATGTTTAACTATGCCTATACGCGTGCTCATTCGGGTACGCGTAATTACGACGAGACAATAGCAAAGTTTTTTTATCCGCTTGATTCCCTTTTAAACTGGAACAGAATCTATGGCCGTAAAGGCTTCTATCAGTTCCAATGTGTTGTGCCGTATGAAAATGCAGAAGTGTTAACTGGAATATTGGCAAAGATATCCAAAGACAAACAGGGTTCTTTTTTATCAGTGCTTAAGACAATGGGTAGCATCAGTTCACCCGCAATGCTGTCTTTTTGTCGACCGGGTGTGACGCTTGCTCTCGATTTTCCTAATCGAGGGGCTCGCACCAGGAAACTGCTTGCAGAGCTGGAGGAAATAACTGTAGAAGCAAATGGTGCAATATATCCGGCTAAAGATGCGACGATGAGTGCAGATACGTTTGAAAAATCATTCCCTAAACTTACAGACTTCGTTCAGTTTATCGATCCGGCATATACCTCTTCCTTCTGGCAACGAGTCCACGGTACATGAAAAATCTGCTTATTCTGGGTGCTACCTCTGGTATCGCTCAAGCTTATATCAACCGTGTTGCAGACCGGTTTGAAAAAATTGTGCTGGTTGCCCGGAACACTCAGAAACTTGAGCATTTGTCTGCGCATATTGCAACCGTTAGCAAGGCGTCGGTAACTATTATCGAGTCTGATCTGTCCGACAGTACCAGGCATGAAGACCTGGTGTCAGAGATTGTAAGCTCGATAGGGTCTGTAGACTGTGCATTGATTTCCTATGGGCAGCTGACTGATCAGAGCCGTTGTTTGGATGATGCAAACTATGCGATGGAACAATTTAATCTAAATGGTACAAGTACAATTTCGCTTAGTTTGCATCTCGCTCATCAAATGACGAAACAAAACGGTGGTACAGTCGCTGTCATTGGTTCTGTTGCCGGAGATCGAGGTCGTCGAAGTAACTACTGCTATGGAGCCGCGAAAAGTGCTGTTGAAAGCTTCCTGGCGGGATTGCGTAGTGATATGCAAAAACACGGGGTGCATGTTCTCACGATTAAGCCGGGATTTGTCGATACGCCAATGACCAGTGAATTTAAGAAGGGAGCGCTTTGGGTCAGTGCAGATAAAGTAGCATCCGACATCGACCTGGCGATACAAAAAAGTAAGAACGTGCTTTACACACCCTGGTTCTGGCGCTACATCATGTTGGTAATAAAGTGCATACCGGAATTCATTTTTAAGAAGCTTCCCCTCTAAAACTCGCTATATCTGCGACAATAGCAAAGTGTCAGATCAAACCCCGGAAATAGACAGCAAGATCGCAGTATTTGATCTTGACGGTACTATCACGCGTAAAGATACCTACGTGGATTTTCTTACTTTATGCCTATTGAAAAGACCGTTGCGATTGCTTCGCGGTGGAGCATTGGTGGCCTACTTTCTTGCGTATAAAGCTGGTCTGAGATCTAACCACTGGCTCAAGGCCAGATTTCTCGGAACTGTTGCGGGGGGATTGGGTGGTGAAAAACTTGAAAAATTAAGTGCAGAGTTTTGTGCCAGAACGGTGCAGCACAACTTCAAACCGAAAGCTCTGGAGGAATTAAAAAAATTAAAAGAGCAGGGCTACACACTGGTTTTGGCAACTGCAAGCTTTGATTTTTATGTCAGTAGACTTTTTGCTGCACTTAATATGGATTACTTACTCTGCACCAGTGCCAGGTTAGATAGTGAGGGCAGGCTGACCGGCGAACTGAATGGCAAGAACTGTATCGGTGCTGAAAAAGCGCACCGGCTACAACAACTGTGTGCTGATAAAAATTGGCAATCAATTGAGCGCGCTTACAGCGATGATATTGTTGATTTGCCGTTATTTCGGATGGCAAATGAAGCGTTGGTAGTGGACCCTAAGCCGGTTACTAATGCCAGGGCGTCTGCCCTGGGGTATCAGATACTTATTTGGTGTTAGTATCGGTGCCTGCTGATTGCTATGCGGCTCTTACTGCGGGTTTGGCGTTTGTGGCTAATTCTGATTTCGGGAGGTCCGCAGATTGGGTATAGCCGTAATGGTCATAGTACCCCTGGTAATCCACATCGCCTCCGTATGCTGCGATCTTCTTAAGATTCACCTGAGATACTACGACTCCGGCGATATTAATGCCTGCGCTATGCATGCGCTTTATGCCTCTGGCTGCGACGCCGGCAGGAGTTGAATTTGCTTTTACTGCATATAAAACCGAATCCGCGAATTGCCCAAGCAGTAGTGCGTCACTGACAGCCTGGACTGGTGCACTATCAATAATTATTCGATCATAGTGTTTTCGCATATGCCCAATCAGTCGCGAAAACCTTTTAGAGGTTAATAGATCTAATGGCCTTTGTGGTATGCCGCCTGCCGGAAGAACGTCAAGATTTCCGATAGTGTTTGGTTTGATGCATTGAGCAAATTTAGCATCGCCGCTCAGCAGCTGCGCCAGGCCCAGATTGTTCTGAAAGTCGAACGCCCGTTGCAGGCTGGGCCTTCTTAAATCACATTCAATGAGTAGAACGCGCTCGACATTAGAGAGCGAATAGGCCAGGTGGCTTGCCAGTGTTGATTTGCCTTCTGACGGGAGAGCAGAGGTGACCATAATAACCCGGTTCGGTTGCTGCAAATCTTCGAGACAGATACTGGTTCTGATGGTTCGAATACTCTCTTCGAATACGTGCTCGTTATTTCCCATCGAACCCGGGACCAATGCTGTCGGTGCCGCTTTTCTCGATTTTCGTTTCGATACTAACGGCAGGATGCCGAGCATAGGTGCACCAATTTTAAATTCCACGTCATCGGTACTTGTTATGGTTTGATTCGTTGATTCACGTAGCACGGCTGCGGCGATGGACGCTGCCGCGGATAGCAGTAGCGTGAGTAGGGTGATCAAAGTTTTCTTGGGGCTTATCGGGTCTAAAGGAGCTTCAGCATATTCTACTATCTGAGCGTTTGTTGAACCTACTTTGTCGGCCTCAAGTACTTCCCGGTTGCGTGTGTAGAAAGTGTCGTAGAGTTCCTGGTTGATCTCTACTTCCCGCTCAAGATGCATTAGCTCTACATTCGATCGCTCGCTTTGTTGTAATAGTGTTTTTCCTGCATTCAGAAATTCTCGTAAAGAATTTTCTGTTTGACGTGTCAGGAGATATTCTTTTTCAACACTATCAACAAGATTATTAATTTGGCTGTAAAGATTAGATTGTGCAATATTCTGTCTCGATACAGCATCAATCACTTTTGGATGTTTATCACCATAGCGATTTCCCAGTTCATCCAGAGCAAGCTGAGTTTCCTGAAGATCAATTTTATAGCGACGAACCATTTCGTTTGAGTCAATAGACGGTAAGCTCAGCAGGGCGTCGATACCCTTTGATTTAGTCTTGTTGACTTCATCGTAGAGAATTTTCGCGTAGGCGGCTTGACTCTTGGCTTCGAGTAATTTGGAGGTCACAATTCCGATCTCCTGTTCACTCAGGCGACTGCTATCCCCCTGAATATCGACTAATCCGTTTGCTTCTTTGTAGCTCAGCAGTTGGTCCTGAGAAAGTTCTAATTTTAATTTTAGCTGGGCTAGTTTCTCATCGAGCCAGGCGGTTGCTTTTTCACCCATCTCGATTCTCGAGTCGCGGTAGCTGAGTATGTATGTTTCTGCGATCTTATTTGCAACCTGGGCTGCAAAAGCGGGGTCCAGAGAGTCAAAATTTATACGCACCATTTTTGTGCTTTCGATCGGTGTGATTCGAATACGTTCTATAAAGCGATTAATAACCAATTGTTGCTCTATTGAACCGACATTCCCCGGGTTCGAGCCTGTACCTGCTCCGTCAGTGGCGTTGCTGTTTGTTTGCACTGGCCCAGAGGAGTTGGCGTTACTGTCTTTATCCTGAGAGTGGCGCAACTCTGGATGGGTGAATAAGTCCATCTCTGTTACCACTCGGCGAGCAAGCTTTTTTGATTTAAGGAATTGGAATTGCGTTTGGTGATACTCCTTATTGTTTGTGTCGATACCAACGATTTCATCGAAATTCATCGGCATTGTCTGCTGGGTTTCTATCAGTAGTGTTGAAGTTGCTCGATATGTCGGCGCGATGTTGGATACCAATAACGCTGCCAGACCTGTTATTAGGGTTGTGGCGGCAAGGATCGACCATCGGTGTCTAAGTACTGCTTTTGTATATTCGCGAAGATCAATAGAATCTTCGTCAAGATCCATGTAATTTTCTTGAGAGCGTGGCTCTGCACCCGTTGTAATCATGCTAATCCTTATTATTAGAGCTAGTGCACTACCGGCTATATTTACGCGCCGGGTTTATGAATTTTGTTATTAGAAAGCACTACATTATTTATAGTCGAAATTGTTAAAAATGCAGCAAGGTTAATAATCCGCAATAGCCGAACCTGAATATCGTATAACCGAGAGTTTTAGTTGCTACCGGCATAAGCGCTGCTACTTTATATGGGGTATTAAAACACTGCGGATGCGTTAACAATGTCTGGCTTGCGGAAACTAAAATCTGTGCTATGGGTCGTGCTAATCGGCTCAATTTCGCACTGCAGTAATGCTATTTCAGGGGACCTGCAGGATAAAAAAATTCGACTTGATAGCCGTGTTTCCGGGCATGTTGAGTCGATGTGGGATCCGGTGTTTCGTGCGCAGAATAAATATTCCGGATTCAGTATTGAGGCGGCGAATGGTGGGTGGGACAAACCATCTCTGGTGCATAATATTGCACCGTTTGAATCGTCAGAATGGCGATCGGATGCGAACCTGATTGAAGTGTCTCTTCACGATGCGATTGCCGCCTGTGATAGTGGAGATCTGAATCTTCTGCCACTCGAACGGATTCTTCCCGATGGCGCTGCGTTGGCGGACTATGTCTGGAACGGCCTCCAGCCGTGTGCCATTGGTCATTCTGTGTGGGCGACCTACGTGGTCTTTGATGAAAAAAAATATACTGGCAAATCGGCACCGGTGCTGTTGCAGGATTTTTTTAATACAGTTGCATTTCCAGGCAAGCGGGCAATGAAAAAATCCCCGCGAGCGATTGCAGAGTGGGTGCTTTTGAACACAGGTATTTCAAGGCAGGATATTTATCCGGCCTTGTCATCTGACAATATTTGGTCTGTGATTGAAAAATCTTTACAAGAATTAGCAACTGAAATTATCTGGGTTGATACTGACCAGGAAGCGCTGGAGTTGCTTGACAGTGGTTTAGCAAGCTTTGCGGTGGTCTCCAGTCATAATCTGGTGCGAAAAATCGCCAAAATCGCACAACAACGACAACCGTTAGGCCATTATGGTGTTATATGGAACGGTGCTGTTGCCCATATGAGCCTGCTGGCAGTTCCGAAGAATTCAGCAATCGATGGTGTAATTGAATTTTTACGTCTGGTATCTGACCCAATCCGAAATCTGCAAATGTCTACAGCACTTGGATATGCTCCTGTCAGTCGCGGGCAGTTGGCACTTATCAATTCGCGCTATCGACGGGCATTGTCAGTTGGCGATCTTTCAAATAATTTGCTGTGGGGCAATGATAAATGGTGGCGCGAACATGGCAGCGAAATAGAATCTTTGTTCCACGCGTTTACAGAACGTACCTTTAAAATGGAAACAGCACAGAAAGAAGACAATATATTCGATGGTTAAAAACCAGATTTTGGTGCCGGTTGATGCCGACTTGCTACGCAGTATTTGAATTATGCGGTGCTAGTAACAGGGGAAAATAACAGCTTCATCAACGTATTTCGCTAGTTCAGAGTGCACGACATGGTGGCTTTCCTGTTCTATTTCTTTGCTGAAGGATACTTGAGATTCCTGCTCAGTTAGTGGCATTGAAAATAGCTTTTCCTCAGGGTAGAGCTTAATCATTTTTCTAAAAAATGGCTTTGGTAACCGAAACATGCCGTAACTTACTGAATGAATTTGTGTGGCATCGATTGAAGAGAATATTTGCCGCAGAAGCATTTCGTAGTCTGTCTCAAGTGAATTTGAGAATATAATCGGGTCCAGTCGTAGTCCGATTTTCCAGCCATTCTGTTGCAGTTTCCGCATTGCATTGATACGTTTTTCAAGTGTTGGTACGCCATGTTCCAGGCTATCTGATATTTTTTCTGGTGAAAAGCTGAATGCTACAACACAGTTGGGTATGGCCTCCCGATTGAGTAGCGAACGTATCTGAGTGCTCTTAGTTCTTATTTCAAGATGTGCGCCCGGAAGTTCCTCAAACTGATTTAGTGCTGCCTGCATAAAACCGGTTACTGGTTCCATAGCCATACTGTCGCAGTCGTAGCCGGAAAAAAACCATGAAGGCGTAGAAGATTCAGAAGTTGTTGCGGCGATTTGCTCAAAAAAATCTTCGTAATTTACAAAGACTACATAGTTTGCAGATCTGTACATGCCCTGCAAAAAGCAGTATCGGCAGTCATACAAGCAGTTCAGCATGTGAG